>DATHVR010000080.1:0-8894 GCA_035461175.1 Acidimicrobiia bacterium
GATGAAGTCCTCGGAGGTGACGATCTCGAGGAGGCCGCCGTTGCCGAAGGCGAGGCCGCCGAGCAGGTAGAGGGGGATGGGGCTGAGTCCGACCCGGGTTGCCAGGCGCGCCAGGATCCCCAGCAGGAAGATGATCCCCCCGAGTTCCAGGAAGCGGAGTGCGGTCTGTTCGACCACGCCGCCGGTCCGCCTATCCGTTCGTGAGGATGTCCGCCACCAATTCGATGCCGTCGGGCGTGCCCACGACCACCAGGGTGTCACCCACCTCAATATGGAAATCGGGTCCCGGCGCCGGGAAGGGATCTTCGTCCCGGACCACGGCCACTACCGACACCCCGGTGCGGGTTCGGATGCGGGCGTCACCGATGGTGCGGTCGGCATACTTCGACTCCGACTCCACGGTGAGCCAGTCGATGGCCAGGCCCTCGATTCGCTGCTTTAGGTCGGCGAGACTCTCGACGACCTGGGAGCCGCCCAGGGTGTCGACGAGCGAGTGGGCCTCGTCGTCGGTGAGGTGCACCGAGATCGAGGGCAGGTCGGGGTCCTCGGGGGGGCAGACGAACAACTCCCGCCTGCCGGTCCGGTGGTGGATCACTCCCAGCCGCTGGCCGGCTTCGGTCTCGAAGTCATAGCGAACACCGACACCGGGAAGTTTGGTCTGTTCGATACGTGCCATGGGGCTCATGGTGCCACAGCGCCGGTCCCCACCGAGTCACCGAGCGGTTGCAGCACCCAGTCGTCCCCCGCGAGACTGGTGGCGGTGCGTCACGCAATCCTTCTCCGCGGCATCAACCTCGGACCCACCAACCGGATTTCGATGTCCGGCTTGCGAGAGGCTCTGGGACGGCGTGGTTTCGAGGAGCCTCGCACCTACCTCCAGAGCGGCAACGTGGTGGTGGACAGCGGTCTCGTCCCGACCGCCCTGGAACAGGCGGTGGCGAGTGTGATCGCCGAGGATTTCGGTCTCGAAATCCCGGTGCTGGCGATCACCGCCCCCGCCCTGGCGGCTGTGGTCGAGGAAAACCCGTATCGGTCCCAGGCCGAGGCCGATCCCACCCGTGTCCACGCCATGTTCACCCAGCCGATGCCCCCGGCCGCCACCCTGGGAGCCATCGAAACGGACCGGTACCGGCCCGAGGAGTTCTCGCCCGGGCCCGGGGTGATCTACCTCCACCTTCCAAACGGGATGGGCAGAGCCAAGCTGCCCGAGGCGCTGAGTCGGGTCGCGGCAGCCTCGACCGTTACGGTCCGGAACTGGCGGACGGTCGAGGCGCTGGCGGCGATGGTGGGGGACTGAGGCTCAGACGAAGATGACCTGGGCCCCCTCCGAGAGCTCGATGAAGTCGGCGGCCGAGATGATCCCCTCGACCCGGTCGTAGAGGTCGTTCTCGTCGAGGTGCATCATGTCGGCCGACATCCGGCACGCCCACAGGTGGCCGCCGGCATCGGTGATCATCTCGAGGAACTCGGGCACCTCGGGGATGTCGATCCCCTCGATCTGCTTCTTCATCATATGGGTGGCGAAGGCCGTCATCCCCGGTAGGCCCATCAGCGACGGCGGCATATGGGTGGCCGGATTGCCGACGGGAGTGAACTTGAGGTGGGCCATCGTCTCCTTGTTGATCATGTCGAAGCCCCAGAACGTGAAGAACAGATGGGTCTCGACACCCTCGCCGAGGGCGGCGTTGGCCAGCACCAGGCCCGGATAGGCCATGTCGAGTGAGCCTTTGGAGCAGATGATGCACAGCTTGCGCTCGCCGGCCTCCTCGTCGTCGAAGGCGGGAATCGGGGCGGTTTCCAGGGTGGTGGTCATCGTCGCTCCTTGCTCACACGCAGCCGACCGGCTTGGGCAGACCGGCCACGTACGCCAGCTTCTTGGCGGGCTTCTTCGGGAACAGGGTGAACATCTCCTTAGTGGAGATGCCTCCCTCGCTGGCCATACGGCGCAGCGTCGGGGTCTCGCCCATGCGGGCATGGTCCTCACGGGCGAAATGGATCGCCTTCCAGTGGGCGTCGGTCAGCTCGATTCCGATGTTGGTGGCCAGCGTCCCGGCCAGGTCCTCGGTCCACTCCGAGGGATCGGTCATGAAGCCTTCCTCGTCGACCTGGATCTGGCGGCCGTCGATGGTGGCAACACTCATGCGGGTAGCTCCTCTTTCTCTTTGGGCCGGACCTTGCCGGCCATGGACATTTCGGTGGGGACGGGAAGGGGACGGCCCTTGAGAAGGATGTTCCAGTAGAGCGGCTCGAAGGCCAGCTTGGCCCAGTGGTTCATCCGTCCCTCGGTCAGTAGGCGCAACGGGCCCACCACCGGGACGGGGTAGACGCCCGGCAGGGGCTCGGTCTCGTAGTTGAAGTCGATCAGGAGCGCCTTGCCTCCTCCCGACTCGACGAAGCAGTTGACATGCCCGTCATAGAGATGGCGCAACTCGCGGCCGGCGATGTGATCGAAGAAGTTGTCCACGAAGACGTCGACTTCGAAGTGGGCGGCCGATCCTGCCTTGGAGGTGGGGAGGGCGGCGGCGTCGCCGATGGCGAAGATGTTGTCGTGGTCGGTGGCGAGGAAGGTGTGGTGGTCGACCCGCACGTGGTTGAGTTCGTCACCGAGCCCGGACCGGGCCACGAAGTCGGCGCCCATGTTGATGGGAACCGTGACGAGGAGGTCAAAGGGAACCACCCGCTCGTCGAACGAGATCAGTTCGCCATCGTCGATCCGTTCGACGTAGAAATCCGATTCGAGCCCGACTCGACGCTGGTCGAGCATTCCGCCCAGTTTCTCGGCTGCGATCGGCTTGGTGAAGGCACCGGGAAGCGGTGTGACATAGGTGATCTCGACCCGGTCCCGGATTCCCTTCTCCTCGAAGAGGTCGTTGGCGAGAAACGTGAACTCGAGCGGGGCCACCGGGCATTTGATCGGCATCTCGGCGATGTGCATCACCAGACGTCCGCCCTGGAACCCGGCCAGGGCATCCCGCAAGGCGATCGCGCCCTCGAGGGTGTAGAACTCGTGTACCTTGCTGCGCCAGCCGTTCTCGGTCATACCCGGGGTCTCATCCGGGCGGGGGGTGGTACCGGTGGCGATCACCAGCTGGTCATAGGAGAGTTCCTCGCCGTTGGTGAGAATGACGTGGTTGGCCTCGGGGTCGACCCTGTCGACCTCAGCGCTGATGAACTCGACGTCGTCGGGGAGCTGATCGGTCAGGGGCTTGACCAGGCCGCGGGGATCGTCTTTGCCCACCGCCACGAAGAGCAGGCCCGGCTGGTAGACGTGGTCCTGGGCCGGGTCCACCACCGTGATCTTCCACTCCGCCGGCATCCGCCGGTGCAGCTTGTTGACGATGGTCGTGCCGGCGGTGCCTGCGCCAAGAATCATGAGACGCTTCATACGGGCTTCCTTTCCAACTGTGACTGTCAACCTACGGAGCCGGAGTCGAGGAGTTCAGGGGAGAAATACCCCAAACCGGTGGGACGATGGCGTCCGGAAGCCGGCGGGACCTTCGACCCTTGCCACCATCGCCGGCGTCTACAAGGGTGACAGTGAGCCCGGGCTTCGCCCACGGAGAAGGCCGCTGTCGCAGGCGGTCAGGGAGTGGGGCGGACCCGGGCTCACAACCGGCCCGCCCCCGGCCCGGGGGCCCAATCCCGGCCGGCGATAGGCTGGGTAGCCGACGGAAGAAATGCCCTACCCCCGGGGGCTTCGGACCCTGGGAATCCAGCCACCCGGGAGGCAAGATTCAACCAATGCAACCCACTGAAGAGATGAAGGTCCGCCCGGTCGAGATGCTCGACGGCAACGAGGCGGCTGCACGAGTCGCCTACGCCCTCAGCGAGGTGATCTCGATCTACCCGATCACTCCCGCCTCGCCGATGGGCGAGCATGCCGACGCCTGGTCCAACCGGGCCCGCCCCAACGTGTGGGGTGTGGTTCCGGAGGTGGTGGAGATGCAGAGCGAGGCCGGCGCCGCCGGTGCCCTGCACGGGTCCCTCCAGTCCGGGGCGCTCGCCACCACCTTCACCGCCTCCCAGGGCCTGCTGCTGATGCTTCCCAACATGTACAAGATTGCGGGCGAGCTCACCCCCACGGTCATCCACGTCGCGGCCCGCACGATCGCTACCCACGCCCTCTCCATCTTCGGTGACCACTCCGACGTGATGGCGGCCCGCCCGACCGGTTTCGCCCTCCTCGCCTCCAACTCCCCGCAGGAGGCCCAGGACCTGGCTGCCGTCGCCCATGCCGCCAGCCTCCGCTCCCGGGTGCCTTTCCTCCACTTCTTCGATGGCTTCCGCACGTCCCATGAGATCGGTGGGGTGGAGACGCTCGACGATGACGACCTCCGTGCTCTGATCGACGAGGAGCTGATCGTTGATCACCGACTGCGGTCCCTCGACCCGCAGCGACCGGTTCTGCGCGGCTCGGCCCAGAACCCCGACGTGTTCTTCCAGGCGCGGGAAGCCTCCAACCCCTACTACCTGGATGCCCCCGACATCGTCGAGGCCGAGATGGCCCGGTTCGCCGAACTGACCGGCCGTCGCTACCACCCCTTCGAGTACTACGGCGCCGACGACGCCGAGCAGGTGCTCGTCATCATGGGCTCGGGGGCCGGCGCCGCCAGGGAGGCGGTGGCGGCGATGGCCGCGGCCGGCGAGAAGGTGGGAGTGGTGGTCGTTCGCCTCTACCGGCCGTTCGACGTGGACCGATTCTGTGCCGTCCTCCCCTCGACCACCCGCCGGGTCAAGGTGCTGGATCGGACCAAGGAGCCCGGGGCCCCCGGCGAACCGCTCTACCTCGACGTCGTCACCGCCCTCAGCGAGGGCTGGGCAGGAGCCGAGGGCCTGCCCCGGGTGACGGGGGGACGTTTCGGTCTCTCCTCCAAGGAGTTCACACCCGCCATGGTCAAGGCAGTGTTCGCCGACGAAGGCGACCCCCGCCGGCATTTCACCGTCGGGATCTTCGACGATGTCACCCACACCTCCCTCACCGTGGATCCGGATTCCTGGCATGAGCCCGAGGCTGTGAGACGGGCCGTCTTCTACGGGCTGGGTTCGGACGGCACCGTCGGCGCCAACAAGAACTCGGTTCGGATCGTGGGCAGCCACACCCCTCTCCACGCCCAGGGCTATTTCGTCTACGACTCCAAGAAGTCGGGCTCGCAGACGGTCTCGCATCTCCGCTTCTCGCCCCGCCCGATCCAGTCGACCTATCTGATCGAGGAACCGACCTTCCTCGCCTGCCACCAGTTCGGGATGCTGGGACGAATCCCGTTGCTCGAGAAGACCGTTCCCGGCTCCACTTTCCTCCTCAACAGCCCTTATCCGGCCGATGAGGTGTGGGCCCACCTGCCCCCGGAGGTCCAGCGGACCATCGTCGAGCGCAAGCTCGACTTCTGGGTACTCGACGCCCTGCGGGTCAGCACGGAGGCCGGACTCGGTAACCGGATCAACACCAGCCTGCAGGCCTGCTTCTTCCAGCTCTCCGGACTGCTTCCCATCGACGAGGCAGTGGCGGCGATGAAAGAAGAGATCACCCGCACCTACGGCAAGCGGGGCGAGGCGGTAGTGCGTCGCAACCACGCCGTGATCGACGATGCCCTCGCCTCCCTGACCCGGGTGGAGGTGCCTGCCGAGGTCCCGATCGTTGAGACGCCGCGTACGGCGCTGCTCGACGCACCCGAGTTCGTGCAGCGGGTCACCTCCCGTGTCATGGCGGGTGAGGGGGATCTGCTGCCGGTCTCGGCCATGCCCGTCGACGGCACCTTCCCTACCGGGACCGCCCGGTACGAGAAGCGGTCGCTGGCCAACGAGATGCCGATCTGGGATCCCGAGATCTGCATCGACTGCGGTCGCTGCGCCCTGGTCTGCCCCCATGCCGCCATCCGCCTCAAGGCCTACCTCCCCTCCGAACTGGAGCGGGCGCCCGACTCCTTCCAATGGAAGGAGCCGATCGGCAAGGATCTGGCCGGCAAATACCTGACCGTGCAGGTGGCGCCCGACGACTGCACCGGCTGCAGTGTGTGCGTGGATGTCTGCCCGGCCAGCTCCAAGACCGAGGTGGGTCACAAGGCCATCAACATGCGCGAGGCGCTGCTGCATCGTGAAGAGGAGCGGGACAACTTCGACTTCTTCCTGTCGCTGCCCAGCTCCCGTCGGGTCGACGTCAACCTGGCATCGGTGAAGGGCTCGCAGCTGATCGACCCCCTGTTCGAGTTCTCCGGGGCATGTGCCGGCTGCGGCGAGACTCCGTACCTGAAGCTGATGACCCAGCTGTTCGGCGACCGGGTGATCGTGGCCAACGCCACCGGCTGTTCATCGATCTACGGAGGCAATCTCCCCACCACACCCTGGACCCAGGACGAGCACGGACGCGGTCCCGCCTGGTCCAACTCCCTGTTCGAGGACAACGCCGAGTTCGGCCTGGGCATGCGCCTGGCGGTGGACCGGCTCGAGGACGATGGCCGACTGCTGCTGATGGCGCTGCTGCCCGATCTGGGTCAACTCGCCCTGGACCTGCTCGACGCCGACCAGACGTCCGAGGAGGGTGTGGCCGCCCAGCGGGAGCGAGTCGCCGAACTGCGCGAGCGCCTCTCCTCCATCGACGGAGTGCTGGCCCGGCGTCTGGAGTCGGTGGCCGACTCGCTCATCCGCACCGGCATCTGGATCGTGGGCGGCGACGGCTGGGCCTACGACATCGGCTTCGGGGGCCTCGACCACGTGTTCGCCTCGGGCCGCGACGTCAACATCCTGGTTCTCGACACCGAGGTCTACTCCAACACCGGCGGCCAGGCCTCCAAGGCCACCCCCCGGGCGGCAGTGGCCAAATTCGCCGCCGGCGGCAAGCTCACGGCCAAGAAGGACCTGGGCCAGATTGCCATGAGCTACGGCAACGTCTACGTCGCCCAGGTGGCGATGGGGGCCAACATGACCCAAACGGTGCGGGCCTTCGCCGAGGCCGAGGCCCACCCCGGGGTGTCGCTGATCCTCGCCTACAGCCCCTGTATCGCTCACGGCATCGACATGGGGACGATGATGACCCACCAGAAGAAGGCGACCGAGTCCGGCTACTGGCCGCTGTACCGCTACGACCCGGCCCGGGAGGCGCAGGGAGATCCGGGGCTCCGTCTCGACAGCCGCACTCCGACGATTCCCTTCGTCGAGTACGCCCAGGAGGAGGGCCGCTACGCGATGTTGAAGCGAACCAATCCCGAGCAGGCCGAGGAACTGATGCGGCTGGCCCAACAGGACATCGACGACCGGTGGAACTTCTACGAGCAGATGGTCGAGATCCACCGCACGGCCGAGTTCGCGGAGGTGACGGAATGAACCGCCAGGTCGACCTGACCACCGAGTACCTCGGCTTCAGCCTGCCCCACCCGGTGGTTCCCTCGGCTTCGCCGCTGACCGGTGACATCGACACCCTCCACCTCCTGGTGGAGGCGGGGGCTCCGGCCGTCGTCCTGCCCTCGTTGTTCGAGGAACAGGTCGAGCACGACGCTCTCGCCATCCACCACGGGCTCGAGTTCGGAGCCGGCTACAACGCCGAGGCGCCCGAGGGGTACTTCCCCGAGCTGGACGATTACAACTCCGGGCCCGACGACTATCTGGAGCTGGTGGCCCGGGCCGAGGACGAGCTCGACGTGCCCATCATCGCCAGCCTCAACGGGGTGTCGCCGGGAGGCTGGACCCACTACGCCCGCCTGATGGAGAAGGTGGGAGCCAACGCCATCGAGTTGAACATCTACTTCCTGGCCGCCGATGTCACCGAGACCGGCGCCGACGTGGAGAGCCGGTGCCTGGCCCTGGTGGAGGGGGTCAAGAGCGCAGTCGAGGTTCCGGTGGCGGTCAAGATCGGCCCCTACTTCTCGTCGATGGCCTCGATGGCGCGCCGCTTCGAGGACGCCGGCGCCGACGCCCTGGTCCTGTTCAACCGTTTCTATCAGCCCGACATCGAACTCGACGGCCTCGAGGTGTCACCCCACCTGGTGCTGTCGACGCCCAACGAATTTCGGCTGCCGCTGCGCTGGATCGGCATCCTGCGTGATCTGGTCGACATCGACCTGGCCGCCACCACCGGGGTTCACACCGCCACCGAGGTGATCAAGTCGATCCTGGTCGGCGCCAATGTCACGATGATGGCCTCGGCCCTGCTCAAGCGAGGACCGGTGGCCCTGACCGAGGCGGTCGACGGCCTGCACAGGTGGCTGGCGGAGAACGACTACGAATCGGTCCAGCAGGCCTGCGGGAGCATGAGCCGCGACTCGACGGCCCACCCCGACGAGTACGAGCGGGCCAACTACATGCAGACCCTGGTCTCGTACTCGACCGACTGGCGCCGCACCCGTCACATCCCCTAGAGCCCAAAGTTGACCAACGTGCAGATACCCGCCGTCACGGCGGGTATCTGCACCCCGGTCGTGGCCTCAGCGGACGGCGTGGGACCCTTCCGGCAGTTCGCCGTAGGAGTTGCGGTCGACGATCTTGCGTCCGAACGGCACCAGGGCGAGGCCGGCCATCTTGAACGACGCCACTCCCATCGGGATGCCGATGATGGTCAGGCACATGAGGATCCCGAAGATGAAGTGGGCCAGCGCCAGCCACCAGCCGACGAGGATCAGCCACAGGAAGTTGCCCACGCCGCTGAACACCGCCGATTTGTCGGGGTCGGGAACCACCGCCCGCCCGAACGGCCACAAGGTGAAGCCGGCCAGCTTGAAGGCCTGGATACCGAAGGGGATGCCGATGATCGTGACCATCATCACCAGGCCCCCGATCACATAGCCGACGGCCAGTTCGACCCCGGCGAAGACGAGCCAGATGAGGTTGAGGATGACTCTGAACATGCCCTCCAACCTACCCCGCAACGCGAGGTAACGAGCCCGGGGTTCCGGACCGCGGTGATC
>DATHVR010000081.1:0-6178 GCA_035461175.1 Acidimicrobiia bacterium
GCTCCCTCACCGGTCGGGTGGTGGCCACTATCCACGCCGGCCGCCTCGTCCACGGAGGCCAGGAGTGACCCCGGGCCTGCTCGTGTCAGCCGATGGCACCGTGTTTCGAGGTCTGTCCGTGGGTGCCGAGGGCATCGCCACCGGCGAAGCGGTGTTCAACACCTCGATGACCGGCTACCAGGAGATCCTCACCGATCCGTCCTACGCCGGACAGATCGTGGTCATGACCGCTCCCCATCAGGGGAACTACGGCGTGACCCCGGCCGACGCCCAGCGGTCCCGTCCCACCGCCGCCGGGTTCGTGATGCGCTCCCTGTCCCGCCGCCACTCCAGCTGGCGAGCCGAGGGCTCGTTGGCGGCTTACCTCAACGAGCAGGGAGTGGTGGCACTGGCCGACATCGACACCCGGCGCCTCACTCGCCATCTGCGGGAGCGAGGTGCCATGCCCGTCGCCATCGGGGCCGGAGTCGACGAGGGGGAGCTGGCGACGGCGGCGACACGGGCACCCCGCATGGAGGGGCTGGATCTCGCCACCGGGGTAGGGACGACCGAGCCCTACTCGGTCCCGACGTCGGACACCCGGGTTGGATCGGTGGTGGCGATCGACCTGGGCATGAAGGCCGACATCGTGTGCCAGCTCAACACCCGTGGGCTGGACGTGACCGTGGTGCCCCCCGGCATGAGCGCCGCCGACATCCTCGCCCTGGGCCCCGACGGGGTCTTCGTTTCCAACGGCCCCGGCGATCCCGAGCCGCTCTCCGCCGCCACCGACACCTTGCGCGGGCTGCTGGGCCAGGTCCCTGTCTTCGGCATCTGCCTGGGCCACCAGGTGCTGGGATTGGCGCTGGGTGCCACCACCTTCAAGCTGCCCTTCGGCCACCACGGCGGCAACCATCCCGTGCGCCGCTTCGTGGACGACCGGGTAGAGATCACCGCCCAGAACCACGGTTTCGCCGTCGACCTCTGGAGCCTGGCGGGAGAGGAACCCCCGGCGCGTCAGGGTCTGGTCGGGCGAGAGTTACTGCCGGAACGGGTCGACACCGCTTTCGGACCGGTCGAGCCGACCCATCAGAACCTCAACGACGGGACCCTGGAGGGGCTCCGCTGTGTCGATCTGCCTGCCTTCTCGGTCCAGTATCACCCCGAGGCCGCCCCCGGGCCGCATGACGCCGTCCACCTCTTCGACGATTTCGTGTTGATGATGGGACTCGACACCCCCAACCCATCGGAAACGAACGGGGGAGAGGCCTGATGCCGGCCCGCTCCGACATCCGCTCCATCCTTCTCATCGGCTCGGGCCCGATCGTGATCGGACAGGCATGCGAGTTCGACTACTCCGGCACCCAGGCCGCCAAGGTCCTCCGTGCCGAGGGTTACCGAGTGATCCTGCTCAATTCCAACCCGGCCACGATCATGACCGACCCTGAGTTCGCCGACGCCACCTACATCGAACCGATCACTCCCGAGGTGGTGACTGAGATCATCGCCAAGGAGCGACCCGATGCCCTCCTCGCCACGCTGGGCGGCCAGACGGCACTCAACGTGGCCACGAAAGTCGCCCGCAGCGGCGTGCTGGAGCGATTCGGGGTGGAGATGATCGGTGCCGGCCTGGAGGCGATAGAAAAGGCCGAGGACCGGGGCCGATTCAAGGAGACCATGGAGGCCGTGGGGCTGGCCGTACCCCGGGCCGGATATGCCCGCTCGATGGCCGAGGCGATGAGGATCGGCGAGGAAATCGGCTACCCGCTGATGGTCCGGCCCTCCTACATCCTGGGAGGGGGCGGGACCGGGATCGCCGCCGACGAGGAGGAGTTCGTGCGGGTCGCCTCCAAAGGCCTCGAGATCTCCCCGGTCAACGAGATCCTGGTCGAGGAGTCGGTCTTCGGATGGAAAGAGTTCGAGATGGAGGTGATGCGGGACCACGCCGACAACGCCGTCATCGTCTGTTCGATCGAGAACCTCGATCCGATGGGGGTGCATACGGGTGACTCGATCACGGTGGCCCCGATCCAGACCCTCTCCGACCGCGAATACCAGGAGATGCGAGACGGGTCGATCGAGGTGCTGCGTGCCATCGGCGTGGAGACCGGCGGTTCCAACGTCCAGTTCGCCGTCGATCCCGAAACCGGCCGCCGCCTCGTGATCGAGATGAACCCGCGCGTGTCGCGATCGTCGGCCCTCGCCTCCAAGGCGACCGGCTTCCCGATCGCCAAGATCGCCGCCCTCCTCGCCGTGGGGTACACGCGCGACGAGATCGCCAACGACATCACCGGCGCCACCCCCGCCTCGTTCGAACCGGCCCTCGACTACGTGGTGGTGAAAGCCCCCCGGTTCGATTTCGCCAAGTTCCCGGCCGCCAAGAACACGCTCACCACCTCGATGCGGTCGGTGGGCGAAGCGATGGCGATCGGCCGCACCTTCCCCGAGGCCCTGCAGAAGGCGTTGCGCAGCCTCGAGAACGGCCGCGCCGGACTCGGCGCAGACCCGGGAGAGGCAGCCATGCGCGGCCTCGATGAGGCGGGATTGGAGGCGGCGGTGATCCGCCCCACCCCCGAACGGATCTATGCCGTGGGCGAAGCCCTGCGACGGGGCTGGGAGGTGGCCCGGGTGGCAGCCCTGTCCGCCATCGATCCCTGGTTCGTCGACCAGATGGCCGAGATCGTCGAGATGCGCCACGAGCTCGAGGAAGGCCCGGGCGAGATCGAGCAGCTGCGGGTGGCCAAACGGCTCGGTTTCTCCGACCGCCAGATATCTCACCTGTGGGGCATGGAAGAAGAGGAGCTACGTGACCGGCGCCTGAAGGCGGGGCTGGTGACGACCTACAAGACCGTCGACACCTGCGCCGCCGAGTTCGAGGCTCACACCCCCTACATGTACGGGACTTTCGAGGACGAGTCCGAGGTGCCGCCGGCGGACCGTCCCCGGGTGATCGTCCTCGGCTCCGGGCCCAACCGGATCGGTCAGGGGATCGAATTCGACTACTGCTGCGTCCACGCCAGCTTCGCCCTCCGGGATGCCGGCTATGAGACGGTGATGGTCAACTGCAACCCCGAAACCGTCTCCACCGACTACGACACCTCGGACCGGCTCTACTTCGAGCCCCTCACCATCGAGGACGTGATGGCCGTCGTCGACGTGGAGCAGCCGGAAGCCGTGATCGTGCAGCTCGGTGGGCAGACGCCCCTCAATCTCGCCCGCCGGCTGGCGGCGCGGGGGGTCCCCATCGCCGGAACCTCGCCCGCCTCGATCGAAGCCGCCGAGGATCGTGAACAGTTCTCGGCGCTGTGCGATCGCCTCGGCATCCGCCAGCCTCCCGCCGGAACCGCCACCTCCGTGATCGAGGCCGAGGAGGTCGTGGACCGTATTGGCCTGCCGGTCCTCCTCCGCCCCTCCTACGTCCTCGGGGGACGCAACATGCGGGTGGTCTACTCCTTCGACGAGGTCAGCGACTACGTCCGCGAGCTCTACGGAGAGGACGCCGAGACCGATCCGGAGCTGGCCGGTGCCCCGATCCTGATCGACCGCTTCCTGGAAGGCGCGGTCGAAGTCGACGTCGACGCCGTCTACGACGGAGCCGAGCTGCTGGTCGGGGGAGTGATGGAGCACGTGGAAGAGGCCGGGGTGCACTCGGGCGACTCGGCCTGTGTCACCCCCCCGCCGACCCTGTCCGAGGAGGCTCACAAGGAGATCCTCGTCGCCACCGAGGAACTGGCCCGGGCACTCGAGGTGAGGGGCCTGATCAACATCCAGTTCGCCGTCAAGGGCGACGACGTTTACGTCCTCGAGGCCAACCCCCGGGGATCTCGTACTGTCCCGTTCATCTCCAAGGCATCGGGGATTCCGATGGCCAAGATCGCCGCCCGCGTGATGATGGGGGCCACCATCCAGGCGCTGCGGGATGAAGGCATGGTTCCCGCCCGTCGCGCCGAGGGATTCGTGGCCGTGAAAGAGGCGGTGCTGCCGTGGGATCGGTTCCCGGAAGAGGACGTGGTCCTGGGTCCCGAGATGCGTTCCACCGGTGAGGTGATGGGGCTGGCCCCCGACGTGGGCGTGGCCTACGCCAAGGCGCTGCTCGCCGCCGGTCACGTCCTGCCCACCCGGGGTCGGGTATTCCTCTCCTTCGCGGATCGCGACAAGCCCTTGGGCCTGGCCGTGGCCCAGGCCTTCACCCTGCTCGGCTTCGAGATCATCGCCACCCCGGGCACCTCCCGGTACCTGGAGCATCACGCCATCGCCGCCGAGCCGGTCAACAAGGTGGGGGAGGGGCCCCGCGACACCCGCGACCGCATCCTGGCCGGCGAGGTCCAGCTCGTTATCAATACCCCGCGCGGGGGAAGGGCCCGCTCCGACGGTCGTGTCATCCGCCATGCAGCCCGCAGCGTCGGGGTGCCGTGTGTGACGACGATCCAGGGCGGGCTGGCCGTAGCCCGCAGTCTCCGAGCGGGCAACGTGGCCATCTCCAACCCGCGCAGCCTGCAGGAATGGCACTCGGACAACGGGCGCCGGTGAGCATCGCCACCGGCACCCGTCTCGGCAGCCTGACACTCGCGACACCCCTGGTCGGAGCCTCCGGGACGGTCGGGTCGGGCTGGGAGTTGGCCCGGGCCGCCGACGTCGGCGCCTACGGGGCCCTGGTGACCAAATCCGTCGCCGACGAGGCCTGGCCGGGCCGGCCACCACCCCGCCTGGCTCCCGCCGGGCTGGGAATGCTCAACGGCATCGGCATTCAGAATCCCGGCATCGACGAGTGGGTGCGGCTGACCGCCCCCCGGGTCGAGCGCCTCCCGCTCCCGGTGTGGGGCTCGGCGGTGGCCTCCACCCCCGACGGATACGCCCGGGTCGCCGCCGGGTTCGCCGGTGCCGGGATCGAGGCGATCGAAATCAACCTCTCCTGTCCCAACCTGGAGGACGGGCGCATGTTCGCCCTCGATCCTCAGGCCTCGGCAGACGTGGTGGCGGCGGTGCGGTCGGCCGTGTCCGTTCCGATAGGAGCCAAGCTTTCCCCCAACGCCGCCGACGTCACCGAAGTGGCGCTCGCCTGCCGGGGAGCCGGTGCCGACTGGGTGACCTTGACCAACACCGCCTGGGGCGCCGGGATCGATATCGAGACCCGCCGCCCGCTCCTATCGGGAAGGGTTGGCGGCTATTCAGGACCCCCCCTGAAGCCGATCGCGCTGCGCTGTGTTCTCGAGGTGGCGGCGGCGGCTCCCGGCCTTCCGATCCTCGGCTGCGGCGGAGTGACCCGGGGAGCCGACGTCATCGAGTACCTGATGGCCGGAGCCTCGGCCGTCGCCCTGGGGACGATCCATTTCGCCGAGCCTCGCGCCGGACGCCGGATCCTCCGTGAAGTCGAGGACTGGTGCCGGCGCCACGAGGTGTCGGCGGTGACCGACCTGATTGGAGTCGCAACGTGAACGACCGAAACCCCGTCATCGTCGCCCTCGACTTCCCCGAGGCCCGTTCGGCGGTGGCGATGGCGAAACAACTCGCTCCCCACGTCGGGGGCTTCAAGGTGGGGCTGGAGCTGCTCATGGGCCCGGGTCCCGCCACCCTGGCGGCGGTGCGCGAACTGGGACTACCCGTGTTCGCCGACGCCAAGCTGCACGACATCCCCAACACGGTCGAGCGGGCGGCACGACAGCTGGGTTCGCTCGGCGCCCGCTGGGTCACCGCCCACGGCAGCGGAGGAGCCTCGATGCTCGAGGCCGCCGTCAAGGGACTCGCCGAGGGCGCCGGCGGCCACCCGGCCGGGATCCTCGCCATCACGGTCCTCACCAGCCTCGGCCCCGCCGATCTCGCCGCCACGGGCATCAACGGGACTCCCGGGCGCCAGGTGGCCCGAATCAGCCGCCTGGCAGCCGCGGCGGGGGTGGAAGGCGTGGTCTGTGCGGTCAAGGAGCTGGGCGACGTCGCCCAGGTCGCTCCCGACCTCGTCCGGGTCACCCCGGGGATCCGCTCGGCCGACGATTCCCACCACGACCAGAACCGGGTGGCCGACCCCACCGAGGCTCTTAGCCGCGGGGCGGACTGGCTCGTGATCGGCCGGTCCATCACCCGTGCCCCCGACCCGGCGGCTACGGCCGCCCGCATCGAGGCCCTCATCCGGGAACAGTTGCCCCTCGCCGACGGCACCACCTGAGACCCCAACCCCCGTTTTAGCGACAGAATTGCGCGCCAT
>DATHVR010000082.1:0-6496 GCA_035461175.1 Acidimicrobiia bacterium
TTTCCGGCCGATCAGTCGAGCACGTCGAGGAAGACCGAAGCCATCTTCCGGTATCCCCGCTGGTTGGGATGGGTGCAATCCTCTCCGCCCACCCAGTCCTTCGGGCCCAGTTGGCCGAACATGTCGGCCACCTCGGCGCCGGTAGCGGCGGCCACTCCTTCGATGATCTGGTTGAAGCCGACCGGTAAGCCCGGGCCGCCCTCGAGGACCAGATCCCCTAGCGGGGCGATGGGAGCCAGGAAGCATGCCGCCAGCGGGTTGTCGTAGGTGGAGATGACGATCCGGGTGGACGGGTTGGCGGCGGCGCGCAGCGATCCGAGAATGTAGGCCAGATTGTTCTGATAATCGGTGAAGGTGGTCTGGATCGTCATCTGGCATTCGGGCGTGATCCCCCCGCCGCATGCCGCTACCACCGGGTTGAAGATGTCGTTGCCGCCGATGGTGAGCGTGATGTAGCTGACGTCGTTGGCGGGATCCGCGTCCCCATTGCGGGCGTCGATGAGGTCCACAGCCTGGGGAAGCTGATCTGAGATCAGCGTCGTCGATGTGGCTCCGGGCACGGACAGATTGGCCTCCTCCAGGTGGGGGCAGGCGGGCTGATCCCCACAACCGACGGAGCGCAGCCACCGGTTGAGGTAGGCCACGTAGCCAAGATGGTCGGGCCGCGGTGCGGCGAAGCCGAATGCCTGGGAGTCGCCCAGCGCCATATGAACCGGTCCCTCCGGCTCGTCGGCTCCTGCTCCCGTCATCAACGGAACCGTCATGAGGACGGCCAGCAATGTGATCAACCGTGCACGGCGCATACCCAACTGCTCTGCTCTCTCCATCCGAGTATGCACCGTGTCGCCGACGACGGCTTCTCGTGCCATCCTGCCGGTCGGTGAACACTCGCTCGACATCGGGCTCGACATCGGGGGAGTCTCCCCGCCCGCCGCTGGGCCGCGCCTACTGGCAGCTGTGGGGGTCGTCGGCCCTGTCCAACCTCGCCGACGGGGTGTTCAAGGTGGGTTTGCCGCTGGTGGCGATCCGGTACACCCGGGAACCGGGCCTGATCGCCGGCCTCACCTTCGCCATCACGCTGCCCTGGCTCCTCTTCTCCCTCCAGGCGGGGGCGATGGCAGATCGCCTCGATCGACGCCGGGCGATGATGGGCGCCAACCTGGTTCGCGCCGCCCTGCTGGTGGGGCTGGCGGTTCTCACCGGTCTCGACCTCATCTCGATCTGGATGTTCTACCTGTTCGCCTTCGGGATAGGCATGGCCGAGACCGTCTACGACACCTCGTCACAGTCGATCATTCCCCAGATCGTCTCCAAGGACCAGTTGTCACGCGCCAACGGCCGTCTGTATGCCGCCGAGTTGACGGCCAACCAGTTCGTCGGCCCCCCGCTGGGAGGTTTCTTGATCGCCGCCGGAGTGGTGGTGGGGCTGGCGGTCCCGGCGGCGTTGTGGGTGGTGGCGGTTGGCGCGCTCTGGCTCGTAAGCGGTTCGTTTCGCGTTGCTCGTGATCGCCCCTCCACGATGCGTTCGGACATAGCCGAGGGGCTCCGATACCTGTGGGGACACGGACTGCTGCGGACACTGGGGATCGTGGTCGGCGTCTTCAACCTCGCCTCCAATGCCGTCTTCCCCCTCTTCGTGATCTTCGCCGTCGGTCCCGGGTCGGTGATGGGTCTGAGCGAGCCTGCCTATGGAGCCCTCCTCACATCCATCGCCGTGGGAAGCCTGGTCGGCTCCTTCGCGGCCGAGCCCATCGAACGCCGGTTGGGCCGGGCCCGTTCCTTGCTCCTCACGGCGGTGGGGAGTTCGCTGCTCGTCGGCGCCCCGGCCCTCACCTCCGATCCGATCGTCCTCGGGGTGGCCTTCTTCATCGGCGGCCTGACCATCACGATTTGGAATGTGATCACGGTCTCGTTGCGCCAGCGCATTGCCCCCGATCATCTCCTCGGTCGGGTCAACAGTGGCTACCGCCTCCTCGCCTGGGGAACGATGCCGCTCGGGGCCGCGCTGGGCGGGCTGCTCGGTCAGGTCCTGGGGGTGCGACCGGTGTTCGCCATCTTCGCCCTGTTGACACTGTCGCTCGTCGTGCCGATCGGACGCATCACCGACGCCAGGATCGAAGCTGCCGAGGCCGACGGGTCCGGCGGCGCCGGGGAATAGGCTCACAGGCATGACCGACGATCCGATGCGAGCCGCCGAGCGCGCCCTCGACGACGCCGACGAAACGGTGCGACGTCTTCATGCCGCCTGCTGTGAGCCGGGCCGCAGCCCGGCGATGGAAGCGCTGGCTGCCGACCTCGTCCTTGCCCGCGAGCGGCTCCACTCGGTTGCCGTCGACGCTGGAACCGCCGACGACCTCATCTCCGGGCTGGAGGAGGCCGGGGCACGGGTGGGGCACCTCCAGGTCGGGTGTTGTGCTCCCGGTCGATTGCCGCTCTATGCCCGCCTCCTCGAGGACCTGACGAAGGTCCAACTGACCGTCAACCGCCACCTGGGGCGAAGCCACTAGCTCGCGCCCCGGTTTCGGCGTGCCAAGACAGCTGGGCGGCGCTTCCCATCCGCGGTGTGGGGCTCGGGCCTTCAGCGGCCCGGCACCATCACGTCGATCCAGACCAGCCGGTGGTCGGAGCTCGGGAAGGGGAACACCCCGGTGAGTTCGAAGTACGGCTCTCCCTCGGCCGGCCAGAACACCGCACTGTCGACGATTCGCAGCTGCTTCGACGGCAGGACGTAGTCGGCCCGCAGGTTGCCCGGGGGCTCGGCGAAGTCGGCCGTGTCCTCGGCCGGATCGGAGAGATGTTCGTCGTTGATCCCGCCCTGG
Source organism: Acidimicrobiia bacterium (assembly GCA_035461175.1). GTDB lineage: Bacteria > Actinomycetota > Acidimicrobiia > Spongiisociales > ZC4RG35 > DATHVR01. The sequence continues at coordinate 2,820 of DATHVR010000082.1, forward strand.
GTTTCGGACGCCCAGACTCCGCCGGTGGAGGCGGGCGCCATCTTGTCGTTGACGCGGGGATGGTCCAGGAGTTGCTGGATCGCGCCCGGGATCGAGTCGCCGTCGAACGGGTCAGAGTTCTGGTCGCCGGCGATGACGAAGGGCTCGCCGGGCTCGATCCCGCCGTACACCCCCTCGTCGTCGTAGATGTAGCCACTGCGGGAGGGGAGGACGTAGTCGGCCCAGAACCGGATCTCGTCGAAGTTGCGGGTGCCGTTGCGGTCCTCGGGCCCGTCGAACACCGGCGGCGTGGGATGGCTGACCAGGAAGTGGACCTGTTTGCGTCCGATCTCGATCTCGACGTCCCAGTGGCTCTTGGAGCTGAGGCGGAAGACGTCGAGTTCCTCGGGCGAGTACCAGGACTCGCCGGTGCTCGGATCGACGGGGAGCATCGCACCGGGCATGTCCTTCCATAGGAATTCCTGGAAGGTGCGAGCGCCGACGATCGGGTATTTCGAGTAGACCACCATCCCGTACTGGCCGGGGAAAAATCCGAAACCGAAGGCGTCGTCGGGTCCGCCCACGGTGCCGTCGTTGTTGAGGTCGTAGCCGGAGGGGATGCCGGTGTTTGAGGGGGCGACGAACGCATACGGATACTCGATCGGGTCGGCACCGTTCTGGGCGACCTCAAGGTAGTTGTCCCGGAACAGGTCCACGGCCGCCGGGTTGTAGTCGAACTCGTTGATGAGGAGGACGTCGGGGCGGGTGCGCTGGATGATCTCGGCGATGACCCGGGCCTGGGCGTTGTCCGGCGTGGACAGATCCGCGGCGAGGTCGCCGGCGTTGAACCGGTTGAGACTGGCGTTGAAGGTGGCGAAGCGCACCGGCTCCGGCTGACGGCCGACGGCAGCAACCGGTAGGGCGGTCACGATCAATGCGAAAGCGAGTAGCAACAGCGATGTTCTGCGCATCAAGAATCTCCCCTGATCTCGTGTGATTGGAAACTACCCCAACCGGCGAGGCTGTGTCGGGCAAGAACGATTCTGTGGGTCGGAGACGACGTCCGCGGCGTCACTTCCGACCCACAGAACGTATCGGTCGTTGCGGCTAGATCGTCGATTCGGCCCGGGGCTGCGGTGCCGCCGTCGGGACCGGGGGAAGCATCGCCCACCAGGTGACGGCGGCCGCCGCTGACAGATGCCACAAGCCGTGGACCTGGAGGAGGGACTCGGGCCGGCACAGCGGTCCGTCGGTGGCGGCGAGGCGGCCCGCCACGGCGGCCACGCCGAGCAGCAGCAGGGGAGGAATCGAGGTGCGCCATCCCGGCCGGAACAGGAAGGCGCCCACCACGAAGACGGTCCCCGCCACGGCGAGCGGGTCGGAGAGGCCCGGGGCGACGGCGATCACCACCCCCAGAATCGCCAGCGCCGGCCAGGCGTAACGGATGCGGCCGATGGCGTCCAGGCCCACGACGACGAGCAGCCAGCCCAGCGTCACGTCGTGGGCCCACTGCGCTCCCGGCGGCATCGGACCGTGGAAGAGGAACGATCCCAGTCCCACCCCGATCAGGGCGATGCCCACCATGCGTCGCTCGGGCCGACGCCGGATCAGCCAGGCTCCGGCGAGCGAGAAGCCGAGCGACGTGAGCGCGTTGACGGGTTGGCCCCAGAATACATCCAGGATCCGCTCGCAGTCGGCCACGGCGCCGGTGATCACATCTCTGAGGGTACCGCCGCCCTTCTCGAGAGAGTTTTGTACCGCCTCGGTACAGCCGAACCTCAGGTTCGCATTCATGAGAGGGTTCTCATGTGGATCTCATCCGTTACTCACCGTGGTCTCACATACTGTGGGTCCATGGGGATCCATCCGCGCACGGCGCAACTGAACGATTCTGAGCTGCCGGCCGTGGCGACCCTGCTTGCCTCCCAGCCTCCCAGCCCGCTGGTAGCAGCGGTCGCCGCGGCCGGCGGAGAGATAACCGCCGGCGACCTCTCCGCCGTCACCTGGTGGCCCGGATCATCCATCACCGCCAACTTTCGCCTGACCGTGGAGGGCGGGGAGCTGGCCGGAGAGCACGACTTCGTGGCCTCGGGCGGACGCCGGCTTCCCGACGGTGCCTTGGTGGTGGAGGACGGCCAGAGCAGGGTGGGAGTCTGGCGGGTCCCCTTCGATCCCGCCCTTCCCGGGATGGATTCCGCCCTGGATCCGGTGCAGACGGGCCAGTTGCTCGCGGATCTGGGGGTGCCGGGCGGCCCGGTCCGGCCCCTGCTGCGGGCGTATCGACCCGGTCGCCGTGCGGTCATCGCCGTGAGCGGCCGCGAGCATGCCATTTACCTGAAGTTGCTGCGGCCCTCCAAGGTCGAGTCACTCCATCGCCGCCACCGCCACCTCGAGGGGCTGCTTCCGGTGCCCCACACCCTGGGATATTCCCAGCCGCTGGGCCTGGTGGCGCTGCAGGCGATGCACGGCTCGACCCTTCGCCACCGGTTGGAAGACCCGGGGGAGGCCCTGCCTGATCCAGGCGAAGTGGCCGGTCTGCTCGATCGTCTTCCGGAGCCTGCCGACGACCACATCGCCCGCTCTCCCATCGAGCGACTGCCCGACATGGGGCGGCTGCTGGCTGCCATCGTGCCCGATCAGGCCGAGCGGGTGGAGGATCTGATCCGCCGGATCGGTCCCGACGACGTCACCACCTCCGTTCCGGTCCACGGCGACTACTACGAAGCCCAGCTGATGGTCTCCGACGGGGCGGTGGTGGGTCTGCTGGATGTCGACACCTACGGCTGGGGCCGTCCCGGCGACGACCCCGCCACGATGATCGGTCACCTCGACCTGTGGCGGCATCTGTCCGGGCAATCCGAGCGAGTGCGGAACTACGCCGAATCACTGCTGGCGATGTGGGATGGCGTCGTCGACCCCGTCGATCTGCGTCGGCGGGTGGCGGCGGTGCACCTGACCCTGGCCCCCGGGGCCTTTCGGGTCCAGACGGCCGACTGGCCGTCCGAGACGGTGGCCCGCATCGAGATGGCAGAACGATGGATTCAGAGCGCCGAAGACACTTCTGAAGATGAGAAGGGTCTCATGTCTGTCTCAGAACCCTCTCATGCCCGCTCGGCAATCTCTTAGTTGTAAGCCCAGAAAAGGAGCATGCGATGCAGACCAAAGATCAGTGGAATCGTGGAAAGAACTGGAAGGTGGTCACGGCAGTTGGGGTCATGGGAGCACTCGGCGTGAGCGGTCTGGCCCTGGCCGGCCCCGGCTCTTCCTCCCAGCCCGAGGCCATCACCCTCGACGATGCCCGGCCCGTGACCTCGGTGACCACGGTCACCACCTCCTCGGTGCCCACCACCGTCCAGGACGCCATCGACCGGGTGGCGGATTCCGTGGCCAGCCGCAACTCTGCTTCCTCGCCGCTGTCGGCGCAGTCGGTCCAGAGCGCCCAGAGTGTGCAGTCGGTCCAGAGCACCCAGAGTGTGCAGTCGACCCAGTCGGTCCAGAGCACGCAGAGTGTGCAGTCGACCCAGTCGGCGCCCGAGGTGGAAAGCGCCCCGTCGGCTCAGAGCACCGAGTCGGCCCAGTCGGCTCCCTCGGCCCAGAGTGTCGATAGCCCGGTCTCGGCGGACTCTGGTTCGGCCGACTCCTGATCCGGGTCGCTCCGGTCGTGCCGCACCCCACCCGGGGTGCGGCACGGTAGCGCG
>DATHVR010000083.1:0-8898 GCA_035461175.1 Acidimicrobiia bacterium
TCACTGCCGTCGGCGGCGGCTGAGCCCGTTTTCTGCCGCGAAGAACGCCTCAGGGCATCACCAGGCGCTCGTAGCGGTCGATCATGGTGGCGACGACCTGTTCGCCGGGGGTGTCCCAGACCTCCTGGTTGAAGATCTCGACCTCGATCGGGCCGGTGTAGCCGGCGGCGGTGACGGCCTCGGTGAAGGGGCGGAAGTCGATGACCCCGTCGCCCATCATCCCCCGGCCGAGCAGCACGTCGGGGAGCGGATCCAGCCAGTCGCACACCTGGTAGGAGAAGATGCGCTCTCCGGCCCGGGCGATCTGGTCCCAGACGCCGGGGTCCCACCACAGGTGGAAGGTGTCGACGACCACGCCGACATTGTCCTCGCCGATCAGTTCGGCCATGTCGAGGGCCTGCTCGAGGCTTACGATCACCGAGCGGTCGGCGCAGAACATGGGGTGGAGTGGTTCGATGGCCAGTCGGACCCCGCGCTCGGCGGCATAGGGGGCCACGGCGGCAATCCCTTCTTCGACCTGGCGGCGGGAGCGGTCGAGGTCGCCGCCGGCGATCCCCCCGCACACCAGCACGACCGTGTCGGTCCCCAGCGCCACCGCCTCGTCGACAACCACCCGGTTCTCGCTGACCGCCTCTTCCCATCCGGCCCGAGTTTCGGATGGAAAGAAGCCGCCCCGGCACAACGAAGAGACTTCCAGCCCGGCCTCCCCGACGATCGCCGCCGTCTCCTCGAGTCCGGTGGCCGCCACGGGCTCCCGCCACAAGCCGATCCATTCCAGGCCGGCCTCGATGCAGCCCTGCACCGCCTGTGGCGTGGTCCAGTACTCGGTGGTCTTCTGGTTGAGGCTGAGGCGTGAGTCGGGCATTGGGCTTCCTTTCAGGCGAGGACGTCGTAGAACAGCTTGAGGCTGGAGAGGCCGAGCACCGCCAGTACCAGGCGGTGGAAGACGACCGGGGATACCGGGGGAATGAATCGGGTGCCGAGGGCGATGATGAAGGTTCCCGCGGCAGCCGCCACCACGCTGGCCAGGATCAGATCCTGGGTGTAAACCCCGGCCACGGCGAAGCCGATCGCCTGGGCGATGGCGAACACCTGGAAGAGGATCGAGACCGTGAACACGAAGGCACGGGGACTGATCCCGAGCGAGTGGATGTAGGAGGCGAGGATCACCGAGGAGAGTCCGGTGGCGCCCTGGAGGGCACCACCGGCCAACCCGACGGGGATAGCCGACTTACGCGCCGTTTCCGCCGACAGGGCAAGGTCGGGTTTGGCGAGGGCCATCGCGATGTAGCCCACCACCGTTAGGCCCAGGACCAGGCCGACGATCGTGGGGTCGAGGGCGGTCAGGAAGTAGACCCCGAAGGGGGTGCCCACGATCCCGGCCAGGGTCAGCTTGCCCAGATGCTTGGTCTGGCCGACCGCGTCCCGGTACTGCCACGCCAGGTAGGCGTTGGTGACGATGGTCGACAGGGTCATGATGATCACCGCGTCGCGGGGACCCACCATGATCGCCAGCACGGGGATGGCGATCGGGGGGAGGCCGATGCCGGTGACCGACTTGACCAGAGCGCCGACCGTCACCGCGACGGCGACCGCCAGGAACTCCATTCAGTGGATTCCGGCAGCGGCCAGGACGGGTTGCAGGCGGCGGGCCACCTCGGAGGGGTCGGGGAGGAGACCGGCGGCGTCGGCCAATCGCACCAGCTCGGCCAGGTGGACGATCGACCGGGCTCCTTCCTGGCCCCCCACCATGCGGAAATGGTCCTGGTGTCCGTTCAGGTAGGCGAGGAACACGAGGCCGGTCTTGTAGTGGAAGGTGGGCGCCTCGAAGATGTGACGGGACAGGGGAACGGTGGGGGCGAGAATGCGCCGGAACTCGTCGGTGTCGCCGCGGTCGAGAGCGTGGAAAGCGGTGGCCGCCACCGGAGCGATACCGTCGAAAATCCCCAGCAGGGCGTCGCTGTGGCCGGCCGCGTCGCCGGCGATCAGGTCGGGAAAGTTGAAGTCGTCGCCCGTGTAGCAGCGCACCCCCTCCGGCAGACGGCGACGGAATTCGACCTCGAGGTCGGCATCTAGCATCGAAATCTTGACGCCGTCCACCCGTTCCGGGTTGTCGGCCACGATGGACATCAGCGACTCCATGGCCGCGGTCGGATCGGTCGAACCCCAGTATCCCTCCAGGGCGGGATCGAACATCGGTCCCAGCCAGTGGAGGATCACCGGGTGCCCGGCCTGGCCCAGCACCCGCGAGTAGACCGCGGCGTAGTCCTCGGGGCCGCGGGCGGCGGCGGCCAGCGCCCGGCTGGCCATCATCACCGCCGATCCGCCCCGGCTCTCGACGAACTCGAGCTGGTCGAGGTAGGAGGTGCCGATCGTGTCGAGGGTGTGGTCCGGCCCGGAGAGCTCGTCGGTGTTGATCCCGCACACCACCTCACCGTTCTCGGCGGCCGCCTCCGCGATCGAACGGTCGATCAGGGTCCGGACCGCCTCCAGGTCGAGGCCCATCCCGCGCTGGGCGGTGTCCATCGCCTCGGCCACGCCGAAGCCGAGCGACCACAGGTGGCGGCGGAATCCGAGGGTGGACTCCCAATCGATCGCCGACGTCCCGACCGGATCGCCCAGGGGGTCGGCCACGACGTGGGCGGCGGCGTAGGCGCGGCGGGTCCGGGGTCGACCCGCTTCGATCTCGAGGCGGGGGTAGCGACCCAGCTGATAGCGGTCGATCGCTCCGGAGCGGGTGGGGAGGGGGACGGCGGTCATCCGGTCACCTCGGCGAGATCGACCCAGCGCCGCTCCTGCCACGAGCGCATGGCGGCATCGACCAGTTCCAGGCCGCGCACCCCCGCCGAGAAGTCCCAGGGGAACTCCTCGCCGAGGCTGACATGACGCAGAAACGCCTCCCACTGCAGCTTGAAACCGTTGTCCATGTCGGCCACCTGCGGCACCTCCAGCCAGCCGGCACGGAAGTCGATCGGATTGGGGACATCGGGGTTCCAGACCGGTCGGGGGGTGGCGGAACGGTGCTGCTGGCGGCATGAGCGCAGATCTGCCACCGCCGACCCCTCGACACCGTCGACCTGGAACACAACCAGGTCATCGCGATAGACCCGGGTGGCCCACGATGAGTTGATCTGGATGACCGCCCCGTTGTCCAGCTGCATCATGGCGTAGGCGGCGTCGTCTGCCGTGGCGGCATAGGCCCGACCGTCCTCATACCGGGTTGGGATGTGGGTGGCTCCGAGGACGCTCACCGACTCGATCTTTCCGAACAGGCCCTCGATCACATACTGCCAGTGGGGGAACATGTCGAGGATGATCGAGCCGCCCTCCTCGGCCTTGTAGTTCCAGGCGGGCCGCTGAGCGGGCTCAACGTCGCCCTCGAAGACCCAGTATCCGAACTCGCCTCGAACCGAGAGGAGGCGTCCGAAGAAGTCGCTGTCGAGGAGGCGGCGCAGGGTGATGAGCCCGGGAAGAAAGAGCTTGTCCTGGACGATGCCATGCCGGATGCCGGCCTCCACCGCCTTCCGGTACAGGGCCCGGGCGGTTCCCGCGTCCTCGGCCAGCGGCTTCTCGCAGTAGATCGCCTTGCCGGCGTCGATCGCCTTCTCCACCGCCCCGGCGCGCAGGCCGGTCAGCTGGGAGTCGAAGTAGATCTCGACCTCGGGGTCGGCGAGCACCGCGTCGAGGTCGGTGGTCCAGCGTTCCACCCCGTAGCGGTGGCCGAGTCGGGCCAGCTTGTCCTCGTTGCGGCCGATCAGGATCGGGACGGGGATCAACCGGTCGCCGTCGGGGAGGGGGATCCCGCCCTGATCGCGGATCGCCACGATCGAGCGCTCCAGGTGCTGGTTCTGGCCCATGCGGCCGGTGACGCCATTCATGGCGATGTGGATTGTCTTCTCGGCCACGCCGACCTCCGTCTACGGGATGTCCTGCAACCGGTTTCGAAATCGGTTTCAGAGAGCGAGAAGAGAGCCTAAGATGGGGGACCTACCAATGCAAACGAGCCGATCCACCCTCGCCGATGTCGCCCAGCGGGCAGGGGTCTCCAAGGCCACCGCCTCGCGCGTCCTGGGCGGGTCGCGGGACCGGGTCAGTCCCGGGCTTACCGAACGGGTGATGCAGGCGGCGGCCGAGCTGAAATACGTTCCCAATCCCCATGCCCAGGCTCTGGCCCGAGCTGCGTCACCTTCGGTGGCCCTGATCGTCCATGACATCGACGACCCCTACTTTTCCGAGATCGCCCGGGGAGCGCTGGGTGCCGCCGCCCGCCACGAGCGGCTGGTGATGATCGGTACCACCTTCCGTGACCCCGATCGGGAGGTGGCCTACGTGCGGGAGATGCGGGCCCAGCAGATCCACGCCATCCTCCTGGCGGGTAGCTCGAGGCGTGGTTTCGCTCTAGGCGGGGGCGTGGTAGCCGAGCTGGCCGCCTTTCGCCAGGACGGGGGACGGGTGGCGCTGATGATGGCGGGCCATGGTTATCCGGCCGTAGTGCCCGACAATCTGGCGGGGGGCAGGATGGCGGCCGACCACCTCGTGGGCCTGGGGCACGCCCGGATCGGTGTCATCGCCGGTCCCCAGGAGATCACCTCGGTGTCCGACCGCCTGGCCGGATTCGAACAGGCGCTGGCCCAGGCCGGTGTCCCCGCCCCCGTCGTGGTCTGCAGCGATTTCACCCGGGACGGTGGCGAGAAGGCGGCCGCCTGCATCCTCGCCGAGCATGCCGATATCACCGCCATTCTCGCCCTCAACGATCTGATGGCGGTCGGTGCCATCCGTCACCTGGTCGGGACGGGTCGGATGGTCCCCGACGACGTCTCGGTGATGGGCTACGACGACGTCCCCATCGCCGCCGACCTGACACCCTCTCTCACCACGATCCGGGTACCGATGGCCGAGATGGGGGCGGCGGCGATGGACCTGGCCCTGACCACCGACCCCGACGGCGAACCCGACACGATCGTCCTGGACACGTCCCTCGTGGTCCGCGAGTCGACGGGAGTGGCGGCATGAGGAGTCAGTGGTCGAACTCGATGGATATGGTGGCCAGGCCGGAGATGGAGCCGGTGTGCCTTTTCCCGGGCCGGACGGGGAACTGGCCGGTCAGAGAGCCGGTGATGACCGCATCTCCCGGCGCCAGCCGCCGGCGTCGGGCGAACAGATGGCCCTGCAGCCAGTCCAGCGATTCGAGAGGCGGGGCCACCGTCTGGTGGGACACGCCCATGGCTACCTGGTCGCCGTCCACGCCCAGCGTGCCCTCCAACCGCCCCAGATCGGCAACCTCCCCGAGGGGACGGGTGGACCCGAGCACCACGTGGTGCATGGTGGCGAGGTCGGCGATGCCGTCGCAGACCTCCCGCGATGAGGTGCGGAAGCCGAGAATCTCGAAAGCAGCCCCCACCTCCAGATCGCTCAAGGCGAGTCGCTCGGGGTCGGCATCGGGACGAATGTGGAGGGCGATCTCGACCTCGATCAGCATGCCCGGCCGGATCTTCACCCGGGATCCGGGCGCCACCAGCATCTCCCGGTGGATCGGTCCCACGATGGGGTCGTCGGCCAGGCCGGGCGCGGTCATCCCCAGTTTCCATCCCACCCTCGGTCCCAACCGGGGCGAGAGGAGTTCGACCAGACGATCCTGGATGGCGTACGCCTCGACCCGGTCGGGGACACGGGCGCTAAAAGGGGACTCGGTGAGCGAGTCGGTGGACCAGGCGTGGGCGAGAGCGGCAGCGGATGTATCGATGGAGGAGGGCGCGGACATGGCCGGGCAGCATAAGGGCGATGAATTAGGGTGGCGCCGGTGACCGACGTAACGGGCACTTCACATTCGGTGGCAGGGGCCGCCAACCGTGTCGCCTCCCTGCGCGACGTGGCCCGGGCGGCCGGGGTCTCGGTTTCCACCGCCTCCCGGGTGTTGTCGGGCTCTTCCCATCCGGTCAGCCAGGGCACGCGCGCCTCGGTGATGGCGGCCGCCGACGAGTTGGGCTTCCAGCCGAACCGGCTGGCCCGGGCCCTGGCCACGGCCCGCACGCAGTCGGTGGGGGCGGTTGTCCATGATGTGTCCGATCCCTACTACGCCGAACTGGTGCGGGGGCTGGAGGACGTGATCGGCGCCCACGACCACACCCTCCTGGTCTCGAGTTCCGACCGGGATCTCGACAAGGAGCTGTCGCTGCTCGGCACCTTCGTGGCGAATCAGGTCGACGCCATCATCCTGGCCGCTTCCGGTCTGGTCGGCGCCGACTACCTCGAGCGGGTGTCGGTGGTGCTGGATCGGTTCGTCGACCTGGGCGGGGTGGTGGTGGTCACGGCCGAGCACCCCTACCCGGCCCCGCGGGTCGGGTTCCAGAACGCCGAGGCGATGCGTCAGATAATCCGCCACCTGCTCGACCTGGGGCATACCCGCATTGGCTTCCTGGAGGGACCACCGAACCTGGTCGTGAGCGGGGTACGCCTGAGTGGCTATCGGGCGGCCCTGGAGGAGGTGGGGCTGAGCTTCGATCCCGACCTGGTCGAATGCGGCTGGGTCTCGATGGAGGGCGGCGCCGCCGCCACCTCCGCCCTGATGGAGCGGGCCCGTCCCACCGCCATCGCGGCGGGCAACGACCTGATGGCGTTCGGGGCCCTGCGCCGCCTGCGCGAGGAGGGGGTGTCGGTCCCCGAGAAGATGTCGGTGGTGGGATTCGACGACATCGAGTTCGCCGGATACGCCACGGTCCCGCTCACCACGGTCCGGGTCCCGCTGGCCGAGTTGGGCCGCATGGGGGGTCAACTGGCGATGGATCTGCTCGGGGGCATGACACCGCCCGAGACGGCCGCCCTGTCCCCGGAGTTGGTGATCCGCGACTCGACCGCCGCGGCGGCGGAATGATCCGTTTGGCACCGGCCGCGGTGGCCGAGTAGCGTACCGTGGAAAGCGGTTTCCTAGGCGGTGGACGCCGAACGAAAGGAGTCGATGATGAACAACGTTGAACGGTTCGGGGTGTTCCTGCCCTCCTTCGTCTGGGCGGACGACGGGCCCGAACGGGCTCGGGGGATCATCGACTTCTCCCGTCAGGTGGAGGATCTGGGCTTCGAGTCGATCTTCATCACCGACCACCTCTTCGCCGCCAAGCAGTTCTACTCGGTCAATTTCCTGGAGCCGATCTCGGCGTTGTCGCTGGTGGCGGGGGTGACAGAGCGGGTCAAGCTGGGCACCTCGGTGATGGTGGTGCCGATCCGCGAGCCGGTGCTGTTGGCCAAGCAGCTGGCGACGCTGCATTTCCTGTCGGCGGGGCGGATGATCCTGGGGGCGGGGATCGGCTGGTATCCGCCCGAGTACGCCGCCACCGGGGTCAAGAAGTCCGAGCGGGGGGCGCGCACCGACGAGATCCTCGACATCATCATGCCGCTGCTGGAGGGTGAGGAGATCACCTACGACGGTGAGTTCTACTCGATCGAGAACGTGACGATCGAGCCACGGCTGGCCGAGCGGCCCGAGGTGTGGATCGGGGGCGGCTCCCAGCTGGCCGACCCGGGTTCACCGGACCTGCCCCGGTTCGTGGAGGCGGTCAAGAAGCGGATCCTCAAGTCGGAAGGCTGGATCCCCCGCCCGACCTGTCCGCCCGAGGACATCGCCCGGGATTGGGAGGAGCTGCAGACCTACCTGAGCGAGCACGGCCGCGACCCCTCGACGCTGACGGTTGCCCATGAGAACTTCGTCCATGTGGTCCTGACCAACGACCGGGACAAGGCGCTGGCCGAACAGCACGACGCCTTCCTCAAGGTGATGAGCAGCGCCCGCGGCCCCGAGTACCTGGAGAAGGTGTACCTGTTCGGCACCCCCGACGACATCATCGAATCGCTCCAGGCCCGCATCGACGCCGGGGTGCAGCGGTTCATGCTCCACACCATGACCCCCGACCCCGGCCAGCTCGAAGACTGGGTCACCGAGATCATCGCCCACGTCCGCTTCCCCGAGGACGAGGCGTGAGTCGCCGGGTGGCCCTGATCGGGTCACCCCTTCGCCGCCGCCATTCGGCGGTGATGCACAATGCCGCCTTCCGCCACTTCGGTATCGACGCCCGCTACGAGCTGTTGGAACTCGCCGCGGACGGCGTCGCCGCTTTCGTGGAGGGGGCACGGGAGCCCGCCTGGTTGGGCTTTCAGGTCACGGCTCCCTACAAGCGCCGGGTGAGCGAACTGGTCGACGCCGTCGAGCCGGAGACGGAGCGGATCGGGGCGGTGAACACGGTCGAGCGACGAGCCGACGGCTCCCTGCTGGGATTCAACACCGACGCCCCCGGGTGGGCCCTGTCGGTCGAAACGGACCTGGGGCGCACCCTGGCCGGGGCTCGGGTGGCGGTGGCCGGAGCCGGCGGCGCCGCCCGGGCGGTGGTGATGGCCTCCCTCGGCGGCGGCGCCGAGCGGGTGACCGTCGCCGCCCGGCGTCCCCAAGCGGCTGCCGAACTGGCTGAAGCCGCCGGAGACGACCGGGTGGAGCCGGTGGCATTGGGGCACGCCTTCGATGCCGTTCTGCGGGAGACCGACCTGGCCGTCAACGCCACCACGGTGGGCATGGTCGATCCGGGAGTGCCCTTCGACCCGGCTTACCTTTCCGCCACCGCGGCCGTTTTCGACCTGGTCTATGTCCCCGCCGAGACCGAACTCATGACCCGGGCCCGTTCGCTCAGCCTGGCGGCCGTCAACGGAATGGGGATGCTGGTGGCCCAGGCCGACCTGGCCTTCACCCGCTGGACGGGCCGGTCGGGAGCCGCCGGGGTGATGCGCACCGCCCTGGAAGAAATCGCAACCTGAGGTTTGGCTGTACCAGGGCGGTGCACAACTCTCTCGAGTTCGCCGACGGCGACGGCGTCGACATCGTTCTGGAGAGACTTTTGTACCGTGACGGTACAGCCG
>DATHVR010000084.1:0-1521 GCA_035461175.1 Acidimicrobiia bacterium
AGGAACACCTGGGCGGGCTCGATTCCGGACCCCTGCACGTCGACGAAGGCATAAAGGGGGCCGACGACGAGGAAAACGATGAGAGCGACGCTGCCGGCGGTGACGGCCCAGGCCCTGAGCCGATGCCGGAGGACCCAGGCCAGGGCGATGAGAACGGGGAGGACGGTGAGCGCCCCGTTACCCCGGAACAACCACAAACCTGCCAGGGCCATCCCAATCCGGATTGCCGGCCAGAATCGCTGAGCCCGTTCCTCGTCGACGGCGAGGGCGAGCAACTCGATCCATGCCCAGAGCATGAAGAGAGCGAAAGGGACGTCTTTCCAAAGGGCGAGAGTGGTGGGGGCGACGGCAGGGGAGAGGCCGAGCAGCCAGGCCACACCCACCGCGAGCCAAGTGGGCACACCCGCCTCCACCAGCCATCGGGCGGCGTAGGCGAGCAACGCGCCCAGCACAAGAAGCTGGAACAGGGTGACCAGCCCCGGCCGGCTCCCTCCCAGGCTGAGCAGTTCGAGATAGAGCGTGTGGATCGCCGGGTGGTGGTCGAAGTAGACCCCGTTGGCGATTTGGCCGAACTGGTCGATGGCGTCGCTCGAGGCGAACCCGGGATACCACCCCAACCACCACACCAACCCGGGGAGTGCCGCGGTCCCGGCGAGCAGCCAGGGAGGGAGAGTCGGGCGAGGCAAGCGCACGGAGGGAGGATAAGGGGCTGGTGTCAGGTCTTGCGGGAGAGGACGACGGTCTCGTTGTGCTTGAAGAATCGCCCCGCCCACCGGGGAAACGGGAAGGAGTAGGCCCTCTCCCGGGTCAGGTCGTTGCGGTCCTCGATGACCGCGATCTCGTCGAGGTCGAGGAAATTCACATGGGTCGGGTCCGAGGCGAAGCCGGCTTCCTGGGGCACTATCACCACCACCCGGCCGCCGGCACAGAGATACCGCAGGTACCCACCGACCAGGTCCGATGCCTGGTCGAGGGTCATGTGCTCGAGGACGTGGGCCAACAGCATGGTGTCGTATTCGCCGGGCGCCGCATCGGGGCTGATCTCGAACTCGTCGGTTGTGTAGACGGTCAGGCCCTGTTGGCGAGCCACCTCCACCGAGTACGGGTTCAGGTCGACGCCGACCCCGCGGCCATCGAGGTGGTGCAGGTTGCGACCGATCCCACACCCGACGTCGAGCACACGACCCTCAGCGATCCTCCTGACATGACGCCGATACGGGGCCTGGGCTCCGAGTCGCCGCTTCCAGCCGCGGTCGGTCTCGGCCCGGAGGCGTGCGGTGTAGTCACGGTCTGCACTCATGGAAGGGCACGGTAGAGGGGAAGACTCTGGAGGCGGCGCCGCCAAGGTCATGGAAGCGAAATCCTGGCTACTACCCTCCGCCGGCGGGGTGGTCGACGGGGTCTCCCTACCTCCCCGGCTCAACATGACCACGACCTACGTCTACGACTCGGACCAACCCCGCCGCCCCATCGTCACCGAGCTGTCCAACCTCTGGGCATATCGGGGGTTGTTGAAGCTGT
>DATHVR010000085.1:0-4175 GCA_035461175.1 Acidimicrobiia bacterium
CCTGGCGCGAAAACGGGCCTCTTCTGGACCCGCCGGGCTTGAACGAGACGTTCGCAGAAGAGGACGAGCTGGTGGGCTGCGGCCTCACCTATTACTCACCACCTATTACCTAGAACGGCGGCGACGCAGGAGCCGCCACCCGCCGGGCTCACTGCTTTATGTAGGGCTGGCCGTCGGCGGCGGGGGGACGGGCCCGGCCTACTACCCCGGCCACCACGATGATGGTGACGATGTAGGGAGCCATGAGCAGGAAGTCGGAGGGGATGCCGACGTCGAGGATCGAGAGGCGAACCTGGAGGGAGTCGGCGAAGCCGAACACCAAAGCTGCGCCGAGGGCGCCGACGGGGTGCCAACGGCCGAAGATCATCGCCGCCAGGCCGATATAGCCGCGGCCGGCGGTCATGTTCTCGTTGAAGGCGCCCACCGAGCCCAGGGTGAAGTAGGCACCGCCGAAACCGGCGATGAGACCACCGAGGAAGACGTTCAGGTAGCGCATCCGGTAGACGTTGATGCCCAGGGTGTCGGCCGCCTTGGGGTGCTCACCGACCGCCCGGGAGCGTAGGCCCCACTTGGTGCGGAACAGTCCGTAGGTCATGACGACGGTGAGGGTCCAGAGGCTGTAGACGAAGATGTTCTGGTTGAAGAGGATCGGCCCGATGATGGGGATATCGGCCAGGACCGGGATGCGGATCGCCCGTAGCACCCCCGGACTGTTGAAACGGGCGGAGTTCTCCACCAGCACGGCCGAACTGAGGAACGAAGTGAGACCGAGCGCGAAGATGTTGATCACGACACCGGCGATGATCTGGTCTACCTGGTAGCGGATGGCGAGCACGGCCAGGGCAAGTGCCAGCAAACCGCCCGAGACCGTTGCGGCCAGAATCCCGACTAGCGGACCGGCCAGGGTGCCGACGAATGCGCCCATGAAGGCACCGGTCAGCAGCATGCCCTCGATGCCGATGTTGATCACCGCCACCCGTTCGCAGATCACCCCCGACAGGCCACCGAAGGCGATCGGGGTCGCCGCCGACACCGTCGTGCGCAGCATGCCCAGCAGCGAGAATGAGTTGCCACCGTCGGCGGCCCACGCCAGGAACGCCAGGGCGAGGAGGGTGAGGGCGAACGCCAGCACCACGTTGCTCCACTTGCCCAGACCCCGGGTGAGATGGATGCCGGCCAGGAAGGCGAACACGGCGGCCGTGAACCATCCCATGCCGGGCGCCGAGAACGTCAGGTCGATGTCCTGGGCCCCCTCGCCCAGGCGAAAGGTGGCGTCTCCTTCGGAGCCGAGGGCGAAGAACCACACCACCACCAGGGCGAGGACCAGGTACACGATGCCCAGGAACCGCTGCCGCCGTATCTCGGCCGGAAGCCGGACCTGCTGCTGGGTAGCTTGGGCGGTGGTCACACCGACCACCCCCGCGTGAGCTGACCGGCGCCCTCACCGGTACGGACCCGGTAGATGGCCCGAACGAGGGCGGGAGCGGCGATGAACACGATCACCAGGGCCTGGACGATGACGATCAGATCGATGCCCACTCCGCTCCGGACCTGCATGACCTGACCTCCGGCGCGCAGAGCCCCGAATAGGAGCCCGGCCAGCACCACCCCGCCCGGATGCGAGCGCCCCAGCAGGGCCAGGGCGATGGCGTCGAAGCCCACCCCGGCGGTGAAACCCGGAGAGACGCTGCCCAGCACTCCCAGGGTGACCGATGCTCCGGCCAATCCCGCCAGACCGCCGGAAAAGGCCATCACCAGGACGGTGGCCATGGTCACGGACATGCCGGCGTAGGTGGCGGCATCGGGGTTGGATCCGACCGCCCGGAACTCGAAGCCGACCGAGGAGCGGAACAGGACCCACCAGGTCACCCACGCCATGAACAGTGCGAGCAGGAAGCCGCCGTGGAGTCTCAGGGCGGGCTCGATCCAGTCCAGCAGCTGGGGGAAGCGGGCGGTGGGCTCGATGTCCTTGCTGACGGGGTCGAAGCGGCCCTCGCGAATGATGGCAGGCCGCTTCAGGAGCCAGTCCACCAGGCGATAGGCGATGAAGTTGAGCATGATCGTCGAGATCACCTCATGGGCGCCGGTTCGGGCTCGCAGCCATCCGGGAATCCCGCCCCAGATCGCACCGCCCAGGAAGCCGGCGAGGATGGCGATGGGAAGATGGATGATCCAGGGAACCCCGGTGATCATGAACCCGGCCATGACGGCGGTCATGCCGCCGATCGTCATCTGACCTTCCGCACCGATGTTGAACAGTCCGGCCCGGAACCCGATCGCCACGGCCAGGCCGGCCAGGATCAGCGGAGCCGAGGTGGTCAGGGTCTCTGAGATCGACCTGATCCCGACGAAGGCTCCCCGGAAGAGGGCGAGATAGGCGGTCGCCACCTCATCGAATCCTTCGGTGAGAACGATAATGATGGCGCCGATGACCAGGGCGGTGAACACCGCCAGCAGCGGCACCAGCACGATCCCCCGCCAGTCGAGGTTGGAAGGGGCGAGACGCTCACGCAGACCGCCCTGGGGCCGTTCCCCCTTGGCCTCGGTCTCGTCGATCACCCGGTCTTCGTCCGTCATGCCACCTGCCCCGCCATGTAGAGGCCGAGCTGGCTCGGCGTGGTTTCGGCCGGGCTGGTCTCGGCGACGATCTTGCCCCGGTACATGACGAGGATGCGGTCGGAGAGAGCCATCACCTCATCGAGCTCGCTGGAGACGATGAGCACGGCCGAGCCGGTGTCCCGCTCCTCGACGATGCGTTTGTGGATGTACTCGATGGAACCGACATCGATCCCCCGGGTGGGTTGGGAGGCGATGATCACCTTGGTATCGCGGGCGAACTCCCGGGCCACGATCAACTTCTGCTGATTGCCTCCCGACAGGGCCGAGGCCTTGACATCGACCGAGGGGGTGCGGACGTCGTACTGCTCCACCAGTGCCTGGGCATGCTCGCGGGAAGTGTCCCAATCCATGCGGACACCCCGGCTGAAGGGACGGTCATAGTAGGAGTTGAGGACGATGTTCTCGGTGAGGTCGAAATCGAGGACGAGACCGTCGCGCTGACGATCTTCGGGAACGTGGGACATGCCGGCGTGGTGGCGATCGCGGGGGTTGGCCGCGGTTATGTCCTGGCCGTCGAGGGTGATCGACCCCGACAGCGGAATCAGGATCCCGGTGAGGGCCTCGACCAGCTCGGTCTGTCCGTTCCCCTGCACTCCGGCGATCCCGACTATCTCGCCCGACTTCACGTGGAAGCTGACGTTGTCGACGGCCCGATGGTTGCGGGTATCCACCACCACCAGATCCTTCACCTCCAGCATCTCGCCGCTGGGCTGGGCCGGCTCCTTGTGCACCACCAGATCGACCGGACGGCCCACCATCATCTCGGCCAGGGCCTCGGGCGTCACCTCACCCGGGACGGCGGATCCAACCACCTTGCCCCGGCGGAGCACCGAGATGCGGTCGGCGATCTCGAGCATCTCCCCCAGCTTGTGGGTGATGAAGATGATGCCTTTCCCCGACTCGCGAAGCCCGCGGACGATCTCGAAGAACTCCTCCACCTCCTGGGGGGTGAGAACCGAGGTGGGCTCATCGAACACGATCACCTCCGCCTGACGGAAGAGCACCTTGATGATCTCGACTCGCTGCTGGATCCCGACCGGTAGGTCTTCGATCACGGCGTCGGGGTCGACCTCGAGCCCGTAGCGGGTCGAGATGTCGCGCACGTCCTGGCGGGCCTCGCCCATGTCGATGGTCCCGACCGGACCCTTGGTCGGCTCCACGCCGAGCACCACGTTGTCGGTGACGGTGAAGACCGGGACGAGCATGAAGTGCTGGTGGACCATGCCGATACCGGCGGCGATGGCGTCGCCCGGATCGTCGAAGTGGACCGGTTCGCCGTCGATCAGGACCTCGCCCTCGTCGGCGTCGTACAAGCCGTAGAGGATGTTCATGAGGGTGGTCTTGCCGGCTCCGTTCTCACCGAGCAGGCCCAGGATCTCGCCCGACTCGACCACCAGATCGACCGAGTCGTTGGCAATCACGCCGGGAAAGCGTTTGGTGATTCCCCTTAGTTCGAGTCTCAGCGACGCCCTCCGAACATGGTGGGTGAGCATAACCGCGATGGCGTCGGGAAGCAGGAATCGGACGTAGAAGGGGCCCCGCCTGACGGCGGGGCC
>DATHVR010000086.1:0-19660 GCA_035461175.1 Acidimicrobiia bacterium
CGGGTACTCCTCGACGACATAGGACGGCGTGAACCATCCGATCTTGCCCACCGTGCCCAGGTCGCCGATGTTGGCGACGGTGCCATCGTCGAAGAATGCCTGCTCGTCGGCCGTGACCCCGGAAGGCCAAATCTCGAGGGCGGCGTCGAGGGTGCCGTCGGACATACCGGTGAACATGGTGTTCTCGTCGATGGAGACGATCTCGACCGGATTTCCCAGGTTCTCCTCGATGATGAGCTTGGCGACCTCGACGTTCAGCGCCGAGGCGGTCCAGGGGTTGACGGCCAGGTTGATGGTGGGCTTGTCGCCGTCGGCGGGAGCGGAGGTCGTGGCGGTGGTCCCGTCGCCGGGCGAGGCGGTGGTGGCGGTGGTGCCATCGTCGCCACAGGCAGCGAGCAGCATCGAGGCGGCCACGGCCAGCACCACCCACAGGCGCGTTCTTCTGGATCTGGTTCTCATGGTTACTTCCTCTCACCGGTCACGGATCGGTCGGCCCGGTTACATTACGAGCGCGATGATGCGCGTGCTCCGTAGATGACCGACATTTGTATCGAGGTCGAGAACTGTTGGAAGGTCTTCGGGGGTGAGGGCAAGGACGTCCTGCAGATGGCCGAGGCGGGGAGGAGCCGCGCCGACATCCTCGAGGCCACCGGTGCCACCGTGGCCGTGCGCGACGTCAGCTTCGAGGTCGAGCGAGGCGAGACCTTCGTCGTCATGGGCCTGTCCGGAAGCGGCAAGTCCACCCTGGTCCGCTGTGTGGCCCGGCTCTCGGATCCGACCCGCGGACGGGTCGTTCTCGACGGCGAGGATCTGACCGCCATGGACGAGGCCACCCTGCGCGAGGTCCGGCGCAAGAAGCTGTCGATGGTCTTCCAGCACTTCGGGCTCTTCCCGCACCGGCGTGTCATCGACAACGTCGCCTACGGGCTCGAGGTGCAGGGCCTGTCCAAGACCGAGCGTCGGGCCCGGGCCGGCGAGATCCTCGAGGTGGTGGGGCTGGAGGGATGGGGCGACCACTATCCCCAGCAACTGTCCGGCGGCATGCAGCAGCGGGTGGGGCTGGCCCGGGCGCTGGCGGTCGACCCCGAGGTCCTGTTCTTCGACGAGCCTTTCTCGGCTCTCGACCCGCTCATCCGCCGCGACATGCAAGACGAGCTGATCGGGCTGCAGGAGCGGCTCCACCGCACCATCGTCTTCATCACTCACGACTTCGCCGAGGCGATCAAGCTCGGCGACCGGATCGCCATCATGAAGGACGGGTCGTTCGACCAGGTCGGTACGGCGGCGGAGCTGATCGCCGATCCCAGAACCGACTACGTGCGCGAGTTCACCAAGGACATTCCCAAGGTCAAGGTGGTGACGGCCGGCGCCATTGCCACCGGGCCGTCACCCGCCGGCAATGGCCTGCGCCGGGTGGCCGCCGGCGACACCGTCGAGATGATCCTCCCCGCCCTTCTCGACGATCCCTCTCCGATCGAGGTCGTGGCCGACGACGGGCAGCTGCTCGGCTGCGTCGACCGCGATGCCGTGATTCGCCTGCTCGAGGCATGACTGCCTCCACCGTCTCGCTGGACGTGGTGGCGGGCGTCGACCGGCTCCGGCGGGTGGCCCCGTGGGTGCTGCTGGTGTCGGGGGTTGTGTTGCTGCAGATGACCGCTGCCGGAGCGAGCTTCCCCCGCGCCTGGGACACTTTGATCTCCGATCCGGTCGACTCCTTTCAGACCTGGGCTCGCGCTAATCGACGCACCCATCCTCTCTTCACCGGCTTCTTCACGCCTCTCAGTCGCAGCATCGACTGGTCGCTCACCGCCCTGGCCGACTTCCTGAAGTGGCTGCCCTGGTATGTGATCCCGGCGGCCGTGTTCTGGGTCATCGCCCGCACCCGCCGGTACGGGCGGGCGACGGTGGCACTGGTGGCCGCCCTGTATCCGGGTCTGGTGGGTCTGTGGGATGTGACGATGGAGACGCTGGCGCTGATGTCGATCGCGGTTTTCATCTCCCTCCTGGTTGGGATCCCGCTGGGGGTGGTGGCGGCGTTCCGGCCCCGCTTCAACGAGATGATCCGGCCGGTGCTCGATGCCATGCAGACCATTCCCGCCCCGATCTATTTCATCCCCATGGTCCTGTTCTTCGGGATCGGCAAGGTTCCCGCCACCATCGCCACCGTCGTGTACGCCCTGCCCCCCGTGGTGCGCCTCACCACCCTGGGGATCCGGCGGGTCGATCCCCAGGCGGTGGAGGCGGCGCGGGTGTTCGGCTCGACCCGCGGCCAGATCCTGCGCAAGGTCCAGGCCCCGCTCGCCCTGCCCACCATCATGACCGGGGTCAACCAAACCATCATGATGGCGCTGGGGATCGTGGTGCTGGCCACCCTGCTCGGGGCGGGAGGCCTGGGCCAGACCGTGATGGATGGTCTTCAGCAGCGCCGCACCGGCCGGGCCCTGGCGGCGGGCCTGGCCATCGTGGCGGTGGCGATGGTGCTGGACCGGGTCGGGTCGAGCCTGGCCGATCCCGATCGTGCTAGCCACATGTCGTGGCGCGTCTTCGGCCTGGGGGCGGGTCTGATCGGCGTCGGCATGGTGGTGGGCCGGGCCGTCGGATGGGTCGGGTTCCCGGGGGCATCCAGTGTGTCGGTGCTCGATCCGATCGACCGGGGGGTGCTGTGGGCCCGGGACAACCTCTCGTTCATCACCCGGCCCTTCAACGACTTCATGGTGGCCGACGTGCTCATACCCGCCCGCGACATTCTCACCGACGTGGTGGCCTGGCCGGTGCTGATCTTCATCACCGCCTGGGTGTGCTGGCGGGTGAGCGGCTGGAAGCTGGCGGCCGTCGCCACCGGTCTGCTCTTCCTGGTGGGTCTGACCGGGATGTGGGAGCTGACGATCGAGACCCTTACCCATGTCGTGGCCGGGGTGCTGATCTCGGTGCTGTTCGCCATCCCGATCGGGGTGTGGGCGGGGCGCAATCCCCGGGTCGAGAAAGCGCTGGCGCCGCTCCTCGACGCTCTCCAGACCATTCCCTCCTTCGTCTACATCATCCCGGTGGTGATGCTCTTCACCATCGGACCCATCCCGGGGATCATCGCCTCGGTCCTCTACGCGGTCGTTCCCGGGATCCGGCTCACGGCACTGGGCGTGCGCCAGGTCTCCACCGAAACCGTCGAGGCTTCGCAGGCCTACGGGGCCACGCCCCACCAGACCCTGTTCGGGGTGCGGCTGCCCCTGGCGGCGCCCACCATCCTGGCCGGCGTCAACCAGATCATCATGATGGTCCTGGCCATGATCATCATCGCCGGCCTGGTCGGTGGCGGCGCCCTCGGGTTCGAGACGATCCGCGCCGTCACCCGCTCCGAGACCGGTCTCGGCTTCGAGGTGGCCCTGGCCGTGGTCACGATGGCCATCATCCTCGACCGGGTCACCCAGGCCTGGGCCGAACGCCTCCAACCTCCGAGTTAGTCGGAGGTCGGAAGTCGGAAGAGCCCCCTACCTCCCGCAGAAGACCCTTTGTCCCCTGAGCGGCTGCGACGGGGGAAGGGGTCCCCGCGCAGCGGGGTAGGGGGCGGCCCGTAGGGCCGTGCAAACCCGTTTCCGCCAAGAGCACACGACGGGTCGCTGCCTCGTACTATCACCGCATGATCGAGGTTCCGTTGTTCATCCATGGCGAGGAGGTCGGGGCGACCTCGGGGGAGACGTTCTCGACGATCAACCCCGCCACCGGCGAGGTGATCGCCACCGTCCACCAGGCTTCCGAGGCGGACGTCGACCGGGCGGTCGAATCGGCCCGGGAGGGCTTCGCCGAATGGTCGGCGATGACGGGGGCCGGGCGGGGTCGCATCCTCAACCGGGCCGTTGCCTTGCTCCGGGAGCGAAACGACGAACTCGCTCGTCTGGAAGTGGCCGACACCGGCAAGCCCATCGCCGAGGCGCTGGAGGTCGACGTCGCCAGCGGGGCCGATTGCATCGAGTACTTCGCCGGGGCGGCCGCCACCATCGCCGGCCAGCACTTCGACCTCGGGCGCAACTTCGCCTACACCCGGCGTGAGCCGCTGGGGGTGACGGCCGGGATCGGGGCCTGGAACTATCCGATCCAGATCGCCTGCTGGAAGTCGGCCCCGGCGCTGGCCTGTGGCAACTCGATGGTCTACAAGCCGGCCGAGCTCACCCCGCTCACCTCCCTCGAGCTGGCCCGGATCTATCACCAGGCGGGAGTGCCGCCCGGGGTCTTCAACGTGGTGCAGGGTGATGCCCGGGTCGGCCAGGCATTGGCGGCCCATCTCGGGATCGCCAAGGTGTCGCTCACCGGGGAGGTGGGGACCGGCAAGAAGGTGATGGCGGCGGCTGCCCAGACCCTCAAAGCGGTGACACTCGAACTGGGCGGCAAGTCGCCGATGATCGTGTTCGACGACGCCGACCTTGACAACGCCGTCTCCGGCGCGTTGCTGGGTAACTTCTACACCCAGGGCGAGATCTGCTCCAACGGCACCCGGGTCTACGTCCACCGCTCGGTCTACGACGCCTTCCTCTCCAAGCTCGCCGCCCGGGTCGAGAAGATGACCATCGGCGACCCCCTCGACCCCGCCACCGACGTCGGGGCCCTGATCTCGGGGGAGCACCTGGAGAAGGTGATGGGCTACATCGCCCTCGGCAAGGAGGCCGGTGCCCGGGTGGTGACCGGGGGCGGCCGTCCCGACGATCCCGCCCTCGCCGGCGGCTGCTTCGTAGAGCCGACGGTGTTCGCCGATTGCACCGACGACATGGCCATCGTCAACGAGGAGATCTTCGGACCGGTTATGGCGGTGCTCGCCTTCGACACCGAGGACGAGGTGGTGGCCCGGGCCAACGACACCCCTTACGGGCTGGCGGCGGGGATCTTCACCCGCGACATCTCCCGTGCCCACCGGGTGGCCGCCCGCCTCCAGGCCGGCACGCTATGGATCAACACCTACAACATCACCCCCATCGAGATGCCGTTCGGCGGCTACAAGCAGTCGGGTCTGGGGCGGGAGAACTCGTTCGCCGCCATCGACCACTACACCCAGATCAAGTCGGTCTACGTCGAGACCGGCGACGTCGAGGCCCCTTATTGATGACCGACGTGCACATACCTGCCATGACGGGCTGCATCTGCACGTCGGTTTCCCGGCCCGCTGATGACCGGCGTGCACATACCTCCCGTGACGGCGCACATACGCACGTCAGTGGCCGTGGCCCGCCGATGAAGACCTACGACTTCGTGATCGTCGGCGGCGGCTCGGCCGGTTCCGCCCTGGCCAATCGCCTCTCGGCCGATCCCTCCCACCGGGTGCTGGTGCTGGAGGCGGGACGCAAGGACTGGCGCTGGGACGTGTTCATCCACATGCCCGCCGCCCTCGCCTTTCCGATCGGATCGCGTTTTTACGACTGGGGCTACGAGTCCGAGCCCGAGCCGCACATGCACGGGCGACGCATCTACCACGCCCGGGGCAAGGTGCTGGGCGGGTCGTCGTCGATCAACGGGATGATCTTTCAGCGCGGCAACCCGATGGACTACGAGCGCTGGGGCACGGACCCGGGGATGGAGACCTGGGACTACGCCCATTGCCTGCCGTATTTCAAGCGGATGGAGACCTGTCTGGCCGGGGCCGACGAGTTCCGGGGTGGGGAGGGGCCGCTGGTGCTGGAGCGAGGCCCGGCCGACAACCCCCTCTTCTCGGCGTTCTTCGAGGCGGTGCAGCAGGCCGGGTATCCGCTCACCGACGACGTCAACGGGTACCGCCAGGAGGGGTTCGCTCCCTTCGATCGCAACGTGCATCGGGGACGCCGGCTCAGCGCCGCCCGCGCCTACCTCCACCCGGTCCTGGACCGGCCCAATCTGGAGGTGGTGACCCGGGCCTTCGTCACCGGGGTGCGGATGCAGGGGACCCGGGCGGTCGGGGTCGACTACCAGGTGGGAGGGAAGGCGGAGTCCGTCGCCGCCGGCGAGGTCATCCTCTGCGGCGGTGCCTTCAACTCCCCCCAGTTGCTGCAGCTGAGCGGGATCGGCGACGCCGACCATCTCCGCTCGGTCGGCGTGGACCCGGTCCACCATCTGCCCGGGGTGGGCCGGCACCTCCAGGACCATCTCGAGGTGTACGTCCAGCACCGGTCCACCCAGCCCGTGTCGGTGGCCCCTTACCTGGCGTGGTGGCGGCGCCCCTTCGTCGGCCTGCAGTGGCTGTTCCGGCGCGGTCCCGGGGCCACGAACCACTTCGAGGGGGGCGGATTCGTGCGCAGCAACGACGAGGTGGCCTATCCCAATCTGATGTTCCACTTCCTCCCCATCGCCATCCGCTACGACGGCTCCAAGCCGACCGGCGGACACGGCTACCAGGTCCACATCGGTCCCATGTACTCCGATGCCCGCGGCTCGGTGATGATCCGCTCCGACGACCCACGAGTTCACCCGGCCATCCGCTTCAACTACCTCTCCACCGAACAGGACCGGCGGGAGTGGGTGGAGGCGATCGAAGTCACCCGTAGCATCCTCGGCCAGCCCGCCTTCGCCCCATACGACGGCGGCGAGATCTCACCGGGGCCCGAAGTGGCAACGCCCGAGCAGATCCTGGACTGGGTGGCCCGCGACGGCGAGACGGCGCTCCATCCCTCGTGCACGTGCCGGATGGGCGTCGACGACATGTCGGTCGTCGATCCTCTCACGATGCGCGTCCACGGCACCGAAGGTTTGCGGGTGGTGGACGCCTCCGCCATGCCCTACGTCACCAACGGCAACATCTACGCCCCGGTGATGATGCTGGCCGAAAAGGCCGCCGACCTCATCCTGGACAACGCCCCCCTCCCCCCCTCCAGCGCGAAGTGGTACCGGGCGCGTTAGAGGAGTCGGACGCGTCGATCTCTGTGTGCTTGCTGGTACCCACAAACCAGGGCGGCCTACGGCTGTTGGTAGGCGACGGCGCCCCAGTGGGCGCCGGCTCCGAAGGCGGTAAAGGCGACCAGGGCGCCGGAGGGGACCATGCCGTCCTGGCGGCATTCGTGGAAGAGGAGGGGGATGGTGGCGGCGGTGGTGTTGCCGTAGCGACCGACGTTCATCGGCACCTTGTCGGGGTCGATCTCGAGTCGGCGGCCCACCGCCTCGACGATGCGGCCGTTGGCCTGGTGAGCCACGACCAGATCGAGGTCGCCGGTCTTGCGGTCGATCCGGCGCAGCACCGTCTCCACCGCCTCCGGCATCAGGCGTACCGCCATGCGAAACAGCCCACCGCCGTCCATTCGCGGGAGATGGAGGCCGGCGGCGATCTGGGCGGCGTCGGCGAAGGGCCGGTGGGTGAAGCCAAGGCCGGGCACCACGATCAGTTCGTCGTGCTCGCCGTCGGTGTGGATGGTGGAGGCAAGGATTCCCTCGGTGGGCGCACCGGCCTGCAGCACCATCGCTCCGGCTCCGTCGCCGAAGAGGATCGCCCAACCCCGGGTCTCGTCGTTGATGCGGCGCTGCTCCTCGGAGATCGGCCTGTCGGAAAGTCCCAGCACCACCTCCCAGGAATCGCCCCAGGGCAGATAGCCGGCGTGGACCTCGGCTCCGACCACCACCACCGTGCGGGCCCGTCCGGTGGCGAGCAGCATGTCGGCCAGGTCCATCCCGTACAGGAAACCGGCGCACTGGGCACGCAGGTCGAAAACCCCGATGTGGCCCAGGCCCGCCTTGTGCTGGACGGCCC
Organism: Acidimicrobiia bacterium; assembly: GCA_035461175.1. Lineage (GTDB taxonomy): Bacteria > Actinomycetota > Acidimicrobiia > Spongiisociales > ZC4RG35 > DATHVR01. The sequence continues at coordinate 7,694 of DATHVR010000086.1, forward strand.
CGGCGATCCCGGGGGCGTAGCGGTCGGGGGTCATGGTGGCGGTGATGAGGGCATCGACCTCCCCCGGATCGACGCCGGCATCGGCCAGGGCGGCGGTGACGGCCTCGGCGGCCAGGTCGGACGACCCTGTCCCGGGCGGGGCGAAGCGTCGCTCGTACACCCCGCTGCGGCTCACGACCCACTCGTCGGTGGTGTCCATGATGCGGGCCAGGTCGTGGTTGGTCACGACCTGCTCGGGGATCCCAGCCCCGGTTCCGACGATCACGCTGCCCATGTGCCCTCCTCGATCACATGGCCCATTCGGTCCCGGGCTACCCATCGGATGGCCCGAAATCCGGGCGTGTCGCCGGCCGGTGCCGTTGAGTACACGCCAGGGATCAAGAGTACCCTTGAAGGGACATGCCACGCATCCGGGCCGACTCGATCGCCGAGCACAAGGCTCTGACTCGCCAGCAGATCCTGGGAGCCGCCCAGGACCTGATCGCCGAGGTCGGCTCGGCCGACATCTCCCTCGGCGAGATCGCCGCCGCCGTCGGCATCGGCCGCACCACCCTCTACGAGTACTTCACCGATCGCGACGACGTCATCGCCTCCCTGGTGGAAGATGAGTTGCCCGACGTGGTGGCCAACCTCCTCCTCACCGTGCCCGAGGGACTGGCACCGCCCGAGCACCTGGCCGAGGTGGCCGAGCGCACGGTGCGCTTCGTCGCCAACGACCGCGTCCTGGGGTTGATCCTCCACCGCGAGGTGGGACGGATGTCGGCCGAGGCCCAACACCGGATCCGGGTGGCCCACTCCGACCTGGTCAGCGAAGTGGCCTCGATCTACGCCGCCGGGGTGGAACAGGGGTCGTTGCGGGACCTCCCCATCGACCTGGCCGGTCGGTTCATCCAGGACACGATCATGTCCGCGGCGCGAGCTGTGATCGCCGCCCCCGATCCCGATCGGCGTCTGCCCGAGATCCTCTCGGCGATGCGCAGCTTCCTCCTCAACGGGATCGCCACCGCCTGATTCCTCGGGTTTACCCGGCGGTCGGTGGGATAAGGTATCGACTAGGCCTCGTTTCCGGCCGATAAGCATGATCCCCATGAATCCCGACCATTACATCAACCGAGAGCTCTCCTGGCTGGAGTTCAACGAACGGGTCCTGACGTTGGCCCAGCGCCCCTCGGTTCCGTTGCTGGGACGGGTCAAGTTCCTGGCCATCTGGGCCACCAACCTCGACGAGTTCTTCCAGGTGCGGGTGGCGGGGTTGAAAGAGCAGGTCGCCCAGAACGTGCGGGCCACCCCGCCCGACGGTCTGACTCCGGGCGAGCAGCTGACGGCGATTCGCGAGGAGGTGGCGCAACACTACGCCGAGGTCTCCAAGTGCTTCCTCACCGACCTCGCCCCGGCGCTGTCGGAGGCGGGGATCGTGTTCAGCGACTACGCCACCCTCGACGACGAGGACCGGGCCTACCTCGACGACCAGTTCCGCCAGCGGGTCTACCCGGTGGTCACGCCGCTGGCGGTTGACCCGGCTCATCCCTTTCCCTACATCTCCAACCTGTCTCTCAACCTGGCGATCTTCGTGCGCAACCCCGAGACCGGCGTCACCCGCTTCGCACGGATCAAGGTCCCGCCCATCCTTCCCCGCTTCGTCGTCCTTCCCGACGGGGAGCGCTTCGTCCCCCTCGAGCAGGTGATCGCCTCCCACCTCGACAGCCTCTTCCCCGGCATGGAGATCCTCGCCCACCACGTGTTCCGGGTCACCCGCAACGCCGACATCGAGATCGAGGAGGAGGAGGGCGGCGACCTGCTGCTGACGATCGAGTCCGAGCTCACCCGGCGTCGCTTCGGCCACGTCGTCCGTCTCGAGGTGCCTCCCGACATGCCCGACGACGTGCTCGAGCTGCTGATGCGGGAGATGGGCGCCAGCGCCGAGGACGTCTACCACGTCGAAGGCCCCATCGACCTGGGCGGGCTCTGGGGGATCGCCGACCTCGACCGGCCCGACCTCGACTACGAGTCCTGGCATTGGCTGACGCCGATGCGGCTGCAGCCGGTGGAGGGGGAGGCCCCGGACATCTTCAGTGTCATCCGCGAGGGCGACCTCTTCGTCCAGCATCCGTACGACTCGTTCACGACCTCGGTGGAGGCATTCGTCGATCAAGCCGCCCACGACCCCGACGTCCTTGCCATCAAGATGACCCTGTACCGGACGTCGCGCGACAGCCAGATCATGCGGTCGCTGATCGACGCCGCCGAATCGGGCAAGCAGGTGGTGGCGATGGTCGAGCTCAAGGCCCGTTTCGACGAGGAGCGCAACATCGAGTGGGCCCAGCGGCTGGAGGACGCCGGCGTCCATGTCATGTACGGGGTGGTCGGGCTCAAGACCCACACCAAGCTGGCGCTGGTGGTGCGGGACGAGGGCGGGACGATCCACCGCTACGCCCACGTCGGGACCGGCAACTACAACGAGTCCACCGCCCGCATCTACGAGGACGTCGGGCTGCTCACCGCCGATCCCGACATCGGGGCCGATCTCTCCGACCTGTTCAACTTCCTGACCGGCTACAGCCGCCAGACCCGCTATCGGGCGCTGTCGGTCTCACCGGAGGGGATCCGCCGGCGCATGGTGGAGCTGATCCGTAGCGAGGCCGCCCAGAGCGAGGGCTACATCACGATGAAGATGAACTCGCTCGTCGACGCCCGCATGATCGACGAACTCTACGCCGCCTCCCAGGCCGGGACCCGCATCGACCTGATCGTGCGCGGCATCTGCTGTCTGCGCCCGGGGGTGGCGGGGCTGTCGGAGAACATCCGGGTGCGCTCGATCGTGGGGCGCTACCTGGAGCACTCCCGCATCTACCGCTTCGGGGCCCGGGGCCGCGACCGCACCTACTACATCGGATCGGCCGACCTCATGCCGCGCAACCTCGATCGCCGGGTGGAGGCGCTGGCGCCGATCAACGACCCCACGGCCCAGTTCCGCATCGACGAGATCCTCGACGTGCTCCTCGCCGACGACGTCCACTCCTGGGAGCTCGGTCCCGACGGGGTGTGGACAACGGTGCCCGAGGTCCACCACATCAAGACCCACGACACCCTCCAGGACCTGGCCGTAGCAAGGTCGCGGGTGTCCTGAACCGCGCTCGGGCCGCCCTCTACCCGCCTGAGGCATGTCCCCAAGCTGTGGGGGGCAACAGATGGAACACGGGTTTGCCCGACCTTTCGGGCCGCCACCTACCCGCCTGGCGGCGGGTCCCTTCCTCCCTCGCTTCGCTCCGGGGGACAAAGCGGAGGACTTTGCCCCCAACGAAGTTGGGGGAGGTAGGGGGCAAGCGTGTGGGGCGCTCTCTACCTCGGCCCCCGCCTCGCTACGAGAACAAAGCGGGAGAGTCTGAACCGCGTGGGCTTGGGACGGGTTAATTTCTCTCCATCATCAGTCGCTCCCCTGATCAGTCGTGACCCCCATCGCAGCAGCCCGATCCGGACGGCGCGCCGCCTTCGTTCGGGTGGCCCGGGCCATCCACATGCGCCGGGCCCTGCTCGCCTACCTCTCGTTCAGTTCGGTGGAGTGGGCGGTGTGGATCGTGATCCTGGTGTGGGCCCATTCGGTGGGCGACGCCGGTACCGTCGGTTTCGTGGCCGTGGCGCAGCTAGTGCCGGCGGCCCTGCTCGCTCCCTCGCTGGCCAGCCTGGTCGACCGGCTCCCGCGGTCTGTGGCCCCTCCCGTCGCCTATCTGACTCTGGCCGTATCCATGGGAGCCACCGCGGCAGCGGTGCTGGTCGGTGCCCCGTTCTGGACGGTGCTGGTGCTGGCGGTTGTGACCAACGTCCTCGTGGGCGCCGGGCGTCCCGCCCATCACAGTCTCACCCCCTGTCTGGCCAGCGGTCCCACCGAACTGGTGGCGGCCAACGTGGTGGCGACCGGCGCCGAGGGGCTGGGACTGTTCCTCGGACCCGCCCTGGTTGGGGTGCTGATGGCCGTCACCTCTCCCGGCGTGGCGCTGCTGGCGTGCGTCGGCCTCCTTTTGGTGTCCACGATCCTCACGGTGGGATTTCCCCCCGTCGCTCTGCCGGAGGTAGATACGGGAGAAAAGGTGGCTCCGGGAATCCGCGAGGGCATCCGGCGCTTCGCCACCGACCGCTCGGTGCGCCTCCCCATCCTCCTCGGCGGGGTCCAGGGCGTGGTGGAGGGCGCCGTCGACGTCCTCGTCGTCCTCCTCGCGATCGAGGTGCTGGGGATGGGCGACGGCGGCGCCGGCTACCTCAACGCCGTCCTCGGGATCGGAGCGCTGGCCGGAGGGGTGGCCTCCGCGGCCCTGGTCGGCCGGGTCCGCCTGGCCTCCCCGATGCTGGTCAGCGGCCTCCTCACCGGCGCCGCCATGGTCCTGTTGGCCTTCTCCCCGCTGGCGGCGCTGTTCCTGGCGGTGATGGGGATCGGTTACGCCCTCACCAGCGTCATCACCAAGACCATGCTCCAGCGCCTCAGCCCGATGAGTGTGATGGGTCGCATGTTCGGGTTGTTGGAGGGAGTCACGCTCGCCGGCCTGGCGGTAGGAGCGGCGGCGGCGCCCATCGTCGGCGAGTGGGTCGGGGTGGAAACGGCCTTCGCGGTATTCGGGCTGGCGATGCCGCTGATGCTGGCGGCCACGTGGCGGGCTCTGCGCGCTGCCGACCACTCCTACTCGATACCGAGCGACATCCTCGCCGTTCTCGGACGGGTCGGTCCGGTCTCGGGTCTCGAGCCTGAAGCTCTCGAGGCGCTCGCTCGCGGCGCCCGCCATCTCGCCATCGCGGTCGGGGAGACGGTCGTCCACGAGGGTGAGCACGGCCACGAGATGTTCGTGATCGAGTCGGGAGCGGTCGATGTCACCCGGGCCGGATCCAGGGTGGCGGCGCTTGGGGCCGGAGACATCTTCGGCGAGATAGCCCTTCTGAGCGATGCGCCTCGCATCGCCACCGTCGTCGCCACCGAGCCCACCTCGCTGGTGGCGGTGAACCGGGAGGCGTTCCTGGCCGCTCTCGCCACCGCCCCCGCCGCCCGCCTGGCGGTGGAGCACATGGCCCACAGCCGCCGCCGGGAGACCCTGGGCGAGCCCTGATCTCGTTTTCGCGACAGAATTGCGCGCTATGGCGCGCAATCCTGTCGCGAAAACGTCGGTTGGTTGCTTCGCCTAGCGTTGGGCGGATGAAGATTGGCCTGGTTGCCGTAGCCGTCGGGCTTTTGCTGATCGCCTGCTCTCCGGACGAGGCCGCGCCGACGACGGCGTCGCCCGTCACGACCGCAGCGACCACGACCACCGCCACGGCTCGGGTAAGCACGACGACCACTCAGACCACCGCCGTCACCACGACTCCGATAGAGACCACGACGACGACCATCGGCCCCGCTCCCGTCACCGGGGTGGAGGAGTACCCGATTCCGGGGAGTCGCCCTCACGATGTCGCCGTGGCTCCCGACGGGTCGGTCTGGTACACCGCCCAGCGCTCGGGGAGTCTCGACCGCCTCGACCCGTCCACCGGCGAGGTCGAGCAGGTCCCGCTCGGGACGGGGGCGGCGCCCCACGGCGTGATCGTGGGACCGGACGGCGACGCCTGGGTAACCGACCAGGGCCTCAACGGCCTGGTCCGGGTCGAACACGAGACTCTCGACTTCGAGGTGTATCGGGCGCCGGCGGAGGTGTCGATGCATACCGCCGTCTTCGCCCCGGACGGCATCCTCTGGTTCACCGGCCAGGCGGGCTACGTCGGCCGTTTCGACCCGGAGTCTGAGCAGATGGATCTGTATGAGACCGGGGGCGGTGGTCCCTACGGCATCACGGTCACGCCGGGAGGCGACGTCTATTACGCCGCCCTGGCCGGCAGCTACATCGCCCGGGTCGACCCGGCTTCGGGCCAGATCACCCGCTTCGACCCGCCCACCCCCGACCAGGGCGCCCGCCGAGTGTGGACCGACTCGGGCGGCCGCATCTGGGTGTCGTACTGGAACACCGGTCACCTGGCCGTCTACGACCCGGGCGACGACTCGTGGCGGGAGTGGAGCCTGCCGGGCGAGGCGCCCCAGGCATATGCGGTCTACGTCGACGAGACCGACCGGCCGTGGGTGAGCGACTTCGGAGGGAACCACGCCCTGCTTCGTTTCGACCCGCTGACGGAGACCTTCGAGTCCTTCGATCTACCCACTCCCGGCGGCGAGGTGAGACAGATCCTGGGCCGTCCCGGCGAGGTGTGGGGCGGCGAATCGGCCGCCGATGCCCTGGTCGTGATCCGCTACGACGGTTGATCCGAAAAGGGGTTTGGGAACGTTCATCTCCCGTTCACCTGGGGACCCGATGTCGGAAAACCGGGCCCCGTAGCTTGGCGATCGTTACGACCTGCTCGTAAGGAGAAACCAAGAAGATGAAATCCCGAATCGCTCGACTGGCTTCCCTGCTGGCAGCCGTCGCCCTCGTGGCGGCCGCTTGCGGTGGCGACCCGGTACCGACCACCACCAGTGCCGCTTCCGGCGGTGACACCACCCCCACGACCGCCGCTCCTGCCGACAACGGCGGCGAGACCACCGACCTGGGCCTGCCGGTCATCGACCCCTTCGAGGTGAGCGAGGGCACCATCGGCATCGCCGGCTCCTCCACCGTATTTCCCCTCTCCACCGCCATCATGGCCAGGTGGGAGGACGAGGGCGGTCCCAACTACCCGATCGACTCGATCGGCTCCGGCGGCGGCCTCGAGCGCTTCTGTGTGGAGGGTGCCTCCGACATCGCCAATGCCTCCCGGGCCATCAAGGATGACGAGGTGGATGCCTGTGCCGAGATCGGCCGCGAGATCATCTCGGTGCGGGTGGGCTCAGACGCCCTCTCGCTGGTGATCAGCCCCGGGAACTACTTCGCCCAGGATCTGACCCTGGAAGAGATCGCCACCGCCTTTTCCCTGAGTGACTCCGGCGCCACCTGGTCCGACGTCAACCCCGACCTCCCGGCCCATCCCATCGCCCTCTTCACTCCGGGAGCCGACTCGGGAACGTTCGACTACTTCAACGAGATCGTGTTCGAAGAGGCCGAGCCCTCCCCGATCCTGACCTCGATCGCCCAGGTAGTGGGTGAGGACGACAACCTGACGGTCCAGGGCGTGGCCGAGGACGGCTGTACCGAGGGTGACGAATCCTCCACCTGCGCCATCGGCTACTTCGGCTATGCCTACTACCAGGAGAACGCCAACCGTCTGCAGGTGGTGGCGGTCGACGGCATCGAGCCCAGCGACGCGACCGTCAACGACGGAACCTATGCCATCTCCCGGCCCCTGTTCATGTACACCGCCGCCGAGGTGGTGGCCGAGAAGCCCCAGGTGGCCGAGTTCATGGCCTACTACCTCAACAACGTCAACGACGTGATCGGCGAGGTCGGGTACTTCCCCGCCCCCACCGAGTCGTTGCAGGAAGCGGCCGACAACATCAAGGCCGCCGCCGGCTGGTAAGGAAGCAACAATGGGGTGGGCCGGCAACGGCCCACCCCGCCACCCACCCTCCTGACCATCGAATCCCCGCCCGAACCGGTCTCGCTGGCCCGTAGGCCCCGGCCCGGAGAACTCGCCATCCGCGGGTTCCTCTTCGTTTGCGGCGCCCTCTCGATCGCCATCACGATCGGGATCGTCTACGAACTGGGCAAGGAGTCGCTGCTCTTCTTCCAGGACGAGCGGGTCGACCTGTGGGAGTTCATCACCAACACGGTGTGGCTACCCCAGGGCGGGAGTTTCGGGATCTGGCCGCTGGTGCTGGCCACGGTCCTCATCAGCCTCATCGCCATGCTGGTGGCGGTCCCGATCGGACTCGCCTCGGCCATCTACCTCTCCGAGTACGCCGGCCGACGGGTGCGGTCGATCCTCAAGCCGGTGCTGGAGATCCTGGTGGGGATCCCCACCGTCGTCTACGGCTTCTTCGCCGTCACCTTCATGACCCCGATCCTGCGTTCGATCTTCGGCGTCAACGTGGTGGGGTTCTTCAACGTTCTCTCGGCCGGGATCGTGGTCGGGATCCTGGTCGTACCCCTGGTCAGCTCCCTCTCCGAGGACGCCCTCAGCGCCGTCCCCGCCTCCCTGCGCCAGGCCGCCTACGCCCTCGGCGCCTCCAAGCTCGAGGTGTCGCTGCGCATCGTCGTCCCCGCCGCCCTCTCGGGGATCGCCGCCGCCGTGGTCGTGGCCATGTCCCGGGCGGTGGGCGAGACGATGGTGGTGACGCTGGCGGCGGGGGCGGCGCCGCGCAACTTCACCCTGGGCGAGGACTCCCTGTTCGGCTACATCCTCAACCCGTTCCAGCCCGCCCAGACCATGACCGGCTACATCGCCCTCACCTCCAGCGGTGACCTTTCCTACAACACCATCGACTACAACTCGATCTTCGCCGTCGGTCTGGCTCTCTTCGTCATGACCCTGGGGCTCAACTCGCTCAGCCGCCGCCTGGTGAGGCGCTTTCAGGAGGTGTACGAATGAACGTCGACGCCCCCGAGCGCCCCGTCCGGGACAGCTTCCCGACCGAGCAGGAGTACGTCGGCCTCCTCTCCCGCCGCAAGCGTCGGGCCCGGCTGTTCCAGTTCGCCATGCTGGCGATGCTCGCCATCGCCGTTCTCGCCCTCGCCACCCTGCTCTACACGATCATCAACGACTCGTTCGGCCTGGTGGCGGTGGTGAACGAGCGCGAGCCCGAGGCGGTGGTGGAAGACCTCGGCTACGACCCAACCCAGGTCGAGTTGGCCGATCTCCCCAAAGACGTGCTGGTCGACCTGCTGATGGCGAACATCTCCACGGGGGTGGGCCGGCGCCTGGAGCGGGAGCAGCGCTTCTATGAGGACCGCCTGGTCTTCGAGCCGCAGGGATCGTGGGACGCCCTGTGTTCGTCGGACGAGGCTACGCCCGGCTGCACCGCCGGGCCCCGGGACCAGGTCAACCTCTTCGCCCTGATCCAGGAGCGGGTGGTGGTCCCCGACGTGATCGCCACCTATCCGCTGCTGTCGTCGTTGCTCTCGCCCGAGCGGTTCCACGAGGAGGTGCGCACCGCCTTCGAGGTCGCCCCCGAGCGCTTCGGAGAGCACACCTTCGATCAGGTGCGCTTCGAGTGGCGAGCCTGGTTCAACCCCACCTTCCTCCGCACTCCCACCAGCTCGGTTCCCGAAACCGCCGGGATCCGCACCGCCATCCTGGGCTCGGCCTGGCTGGTGGTGATCACGATCCTTTTCGCGGTCCCCGTCGGGGTGGGAGCGGCCATCTACCTGGTCGAGTTCGCCCGTCCCTCGCGGCTGAACGGCATCATCCAGACCAACATCAACAACCTGGCCGGCGTCCCCTCGATCGTCTACGGCATGCTGGGTCTGGCCATCCTGGTGCGGGTGCTGGAGCCGGTGACGTCGGGGGCCCTGTTCACCACCGGCCCCGCCCCCTCGGACAACGGCCGCACCGTGCTCAGCGCCGGCGTCACCCTGGGCCTGCTCACTTTGCCGGTGGTCATCATCAGCGCCCAGGAGGCTCTGAAGGCGGTCCCGAACTCGCTCCGCCAGGCCGGTCTGGCCCTCGGCGCCACCAAGTGGCAGACCGTGCGCAGCCAGGTCCTCCCCGTCGCCCTCCCCGGCATCCTCACCGGGGCGATCCTGGCCGTGGCTCGGGCCATCGGCGAGACCGCCCCCCTGATCCTGGTGGGGGCGGCCAGCTTCATCACCTCGGACCCGACCGGGCCCTTCTCCAAGTTCACCGCCCTGCCCATCCAGATCTTCCAGTGGACCTCGTTCCCCCAGGCGGAGTTCCGCAACATCGCTGCCGCCGCCAGCCTGGCGCTGCTCCTGCTGCTGTTGCTGTTGAACGCCTTCGCCGTGATACTCCGTAATCGATATGCCAGGAAGGCGTGACCGTGACTTCCGACACCGAGACCCGTTCAAGGACCAGCCGCATGGATACCACCCCGTCCCGAGACCTGCGGCCCGAGGTGCGGACGCGCGCCGCCACCGAGGGGACCGTCGCCACCGCTCCGGCGGCGATGCGCATGCGCGACGTCGACGTCTACTACGGCGACTTCAAGGCGGTGAAGGAGATCTCGCTCGACTTCGCCCGCAACGAGATCACGGCCCTGATCGGCCCCTCCGGCTGCGGCAAGTCGACCGTGCTCCGCTGTCTCAACCGGATGAACGATCTCATCCCCACCGCCCGGGTCGAGGGCGAGGTCTATTTCGGCGACAAGAATATCTACGAGGACGATGTTGACCCGGTCGAGGTGCGGCGCCGGATCGGGATGGTGTTCCAAAAGCCCAATCCGTTCTCGAAGTCGATCTACGACAACGTTGCCTGGGGGGCCAAGATCAACGGTTTCAAGGGCAACCGCTCCGATATGGACGACCTGGTGGAGCGGGCCCTCACCCAGGCCGCCCTGTGGGAAGAGGTCAAGGACAAGCTCTCGGAGTCCGGCTACTCCCTCTCCGGCGGCCAGCAGCAGCGGCTCTGCATCGCCCGCGCCGTCGCTCCCAGCCCCGAGGTGCTGTTGATGGACGAGCCCGCTTCGGCCCTCGACCCCATCGCCACCCTCCGCATCGAGGAGCTGATGATGGAGCTCAAGGAGAACTACACGATCATCATCGTGACCCACAACATGCAGCAGGCGGGACGGGTCTCGGATCGCACCGCCTTCTTCTCGGTCGACGTCGACGAGCGGGGCCAGCGCACCGGCAAGCTGGTCGAGTTCGACGACACCGACAAGCTCTTCACCTCTCCCCGCGAGAAGGAGACCGAGGACTACATCACCGGGAGGTTCGGATGACCGACACCAGGTCCCACTTCCATCAGGAGCTCGACGACCTCGAAAAGACCCTGCTGCGGGTGGCCGACCAGGCCGAGCAGATGGTCAAGATGGCCGTCGAGTCCTTCACCACCGGCGACCTGGCCGTCGCCGACGAAGTGATCGAACTGGACAACGGCATCGACCAGACCTACCTCGACGTTCACAACCGCTGGATGACTTTGATGGCCCGCCAGCAGCCGATGGGCTCGGACCTGCGGATGATGTCGGTGCTGCTGCACATGAACACCACCCTGGAGCGCATGGGCGACCAGTGCGTCAACATCGCCAAGATGTCCCACGCCACCGAAGGTCTCCCCAAGGTCGACACCATCGCCGACCACCTCTCGGAGATGGGGGACCTGGTCCGGGCCATGATCCGCACCGGGATCGAGTCCGTCGTGCGGCGTGACTCCGACGAGGCCCGGCTCCTCCCGGCCATGGATGAGCCGGTCGACCGCCTCAACCGGGACATGTATCAGGAGGTGGTCAAGGCCGGCCCCGATCCCAAGCGGCTGGAGTGGGCCACCAAGGCGATGATGGTCTCCCGGGCCCTGGAACGGGTGGGCGACCAGGTGGTCGACATCGGCGAGCAACTCGCCTTCCTCCTCACCGGCGAGCGGGTCGAGTTCGACGAGGCCGGCCTCGGAGGCCTCCCGACGGGCGATGAATAGGCTGCCCCACCCACCGGAGCGGGTCCTCGTCGTCGAGGACGAGGACTCCCTGGTCGAGTCGATCCGCTTCACCCTCGAGGCAGAGGGCTATGAGGTCGTCACCGCCGTCGACGGGGTCACCGGGCTGCGTGAGGTGCGGGACTCCAATCCCTCGCTGGTCCTGCTTGACCTGATGCTGCCCGGCATGTCCGGTATCGACGTCTGCCGTCAGATCCGCCAGGAGTCCGACGTCCCCATCGTGATGGTTACCGCTAAGGACGGCGAGGCCGACAAGGTGCTGGGCCTGGAGATGGGAGCCGACGACTACATCACCAAGCCCTTCTCCACTCGGGAGTTGCTGGCCCGGGTGCGGGCCCACCTGCGCCGGGCAGGCCGCACCGGCACCTTCGCCACCGCCAACGAGGTGCTGCGGGGCGGCACCATCGAACTCGACATCGACGCCCACGAGGCCCGGGTCGGGGGCGAGCCGGTGTCTTTGCGCCCCAAGGAGTTCGAGCT
>DATHVR010000087.1:0-3357 GCA_035461175.1 Acidimicrobiia bacterium
GCCGGGCGACGATGTCGCGCCGGGTGGGATCGGCCAAGGCGGCGAACACGTCGGACAGCGGATCAGCAGACATGTTGTTCAACCATCTGGTTGAGTAACTTATCGCAGTGGGTCACCGGTTGTCAACCCCTCGGTTGAACACTCCCGCGACACCGAACCGAAGCACGAAAACCACCGTATAGGTGGTGCTGAACCCAGGGTTTGCCGCTAGCCGGCGGCTCGCTCGGACCAGCGGAGGAGGGCGGTTGCGATGACGGCGGCGGAGAAGAGGGCCACGGCGAACGGGGTGACGGTGCCGTCGAAGCGGGCATCGAGCAACGCCCCCAGGGTCGCCCCGATCAGAGTCGACACCGTGCCCACGATCGCCGCCGCCATCCCCGCCACCTCCCCCATCGGCTCCAACGCCCGACTGTTCACGTTCGGGATCAGCAGGGCGTGGGTGGCGAGGATGACCGCCATTCCCCCCACGAACATCCAGACCGGCGGGCGACCTCCCTCCATCAGCATCAGTGCCATGAACACCCCCGACGCCGCCACGTACACCACCATCGCCCACCGCGTGAGTCGCACCATGCCGAGGCGCATCACCACCTGGCCGTTGACGAACATCATCGCCCCCATCACCGCCGCCAACCCCCCGAAGTAGATCGGGAAGGCCTCGACGATCCCGAACACCTCGGCGTAGATGATCTCCGACGACGCCAGGTACGACGTGAATGCCCCGAACAGCACCGCCAGCGCCAGCGTGTGCCCGACGGTGATCCGGTTCGTGACCACCACCCGGGCCGCCACCCGCACCCGGGTGAACGTCAACTCGTCCATGCGGTTCTCCGGCGCCAGCGTTTCCGGAAGCCGCCGCGACCACAGCAGCACCCCGGCGGCGTAGGCGGCACACAGCACGAACAGCCACCGCCATGTCGTGAACCTGAGGACCAGCGCCCCCAGCGCCGGGGCGAAGATCGGCACCAGTATGAAGATCGAATACACCATCGACATCGCCCGGGCCAACTGGTTCCCCGAGTACACGTCGCGCACGATCGCCCCCACCACCACCCGACCCCCGGCCGCCCCGAGGCCCCACAGGAAGCGCGCCGCGAGGGCGAACCCGAGGCCGGGCGCCAGCGCCGACGCCACCGCCCCCAGCGCGTACAACGAACCGGCGATCGCCAGGGTCCGCTTGCGCCCGAAGTGATCGGCGATCGGCCCGTAGAACACCTGCCCGACAGCCACGCCCATGAAATAGCCGGTGACCATCCGCGCCACTTCGGTGGCATCCGGCGCCAGGCCGAAGCCCTCCCGGATGGCGCCGAAGGCAGGCAGCATCACGTCGACGCCCAACGCCGTGAACGCCATCGTGGAGGCGAGGAAGAACGTGAACTCGACCGACCCGGGCTTCAGACGGGATCGGCCGACGGCGGGGGCGCTCACGGCACCGAGGCCACCCACGCCTCCACCAGCTGCCGCATCGTCTCCAACGGGATCGTCCCGTGACCCAGCACCGACTCGTGGAAGTCGGCGATCTCGAACCGGGAGCCGAGCGCCCGCTCGGCCTCACGGCGGGCGGCGTCGATCTCGAGCCGTCCGATCATGTAGCTCACCGCCTGACCGGGATTCCCGATGTACCGGTCGATCTCCGCCTCGATCTCACCCCGCGGCAGCGGGCTGTTGTCCAGCATGTACCGGATCGCCCGATCCCGCGACCATCCGTGGAGGTGCATCCCCGTGTCGACCACCAGCCGGCACGCCCGCAGTGAGTCGGCGGCGAGCATCCCCAGGCGCTCGATGTCGTTGCGGTACAGCCCCATCTCTTCGGACAGGCGTTCCGAGTACAGCCCCCATCCTTCGTTGAAGGCCGCGATGTAGAGCTTGCGCTGCACCAGATGGAGCGACTCGTTCTCGATCGAGCGGGCCAGGTCGAAGTGGTGGCCGGGGATCCCCTCGTGGAAGGTGGTCGACGCCAGCTGTGGCCCCCACAGCGACGGGTCGGTCACGTTGAAGTAGAAGGCGGCCGGCTTGCCGGTGTCCGGGTTGGGGCCGGAGTAGAACGCCATGGCTCCGGCCGTCGTGGGCCGCACCTCGCAATCGGACTCCGGTACCCGACGGAACCACTTGGGCGCCTCGGCCTGGGCACGCCGGAACATCTCGGTGGCGTCGGCGATCAGGGTGTCGACGTCGTGATAGTGGAGCGACTCGTCATCCCGCAGGCGGGCGTAGATCTCTGGCAACTCGGTCGTGCCGAACGTGGCGCCTCCCAGCTGCCGATACTCCTCGTCGAGGCGGGCGACCTGCTCCAGCCCCCGCTCGTGGACCTGTTCGGGCGTGAGATCGGTGGTGGTGAACCCGCGCACCAACCGTCGATAGAGGCCCTCGCCGCCGTCGAGGTGACACAGCCCCGGGGTGTCGACCGACGGGGCCACCGGCAACGACACGGTCTCCAACGCCTCCCGGTAACGCCGCAGCGCCGGCCGGACCCGATCGCGGACCGTGTCGATCACCGCCTGGTCCCAGTCCGGATGCCCGCCCTCGCTCGGGGCCGGCTGGCCGACCAGCGGATCCTGCGCCGGGTCGGTGGCCAGCGCCCGGTCGAGCACGTCGATCATCATCCGCACGTGCAGCTCGTTCGGCACCCAACCCCGGTCCCGTCCCCGTCCGAGCGCATCGACCATCTGGTCGAGCATCACCGGCAGGTTGTGCAGCTTCTGCAGGTAACGGTCGCCGTGGTCGGGTGTGACGAGGGTGTAGCGGGGAAGGAAGGCTGCGATGGCGGCGTAGGCACCCACCACCGGGTTGTGCACCTCCAGTTCCGCCATCGCCTCGGTCGAGGCGGCGGCGGCGCGGGCATGCCATGCGACGGTGGACAGCGTGACGGCGTCTTCGGGGGTGGCGGCGACGCGGGCAGCCTCGGCTCGGTCGACGATGTCGAGGAGGGCGGTCCGATAGGACTCCACGCCTTCCTCGCTCAGATCCTGCCAGCGCTCCAGGTACTCGAGCTCACCCTGCCACAGGGCCGTCAACTGATCCTTCTCCTGGAAGAGCTGCCAGTAGTCATCTGCGATGTTTCGAGCCTCGGACATCCGGCGAGGCTACCGACGGCCCCGCCGCTCCGGAGAATCCAGAAGGCCCCCCTCGCCGGGCTCCGCCCGGCGTGTCCCCCCAAACGGCCTCCGGCCGAGGGTGGACAGAAAGACCTCTCCCCCAGGACAAGCGACCTTCGGGGGACCAGCCTCCCCACAGGCGAGCCCCCGGAGACAGAGCTCCCTCCCCCAGGAGCGAAGCGACATTGGGGGGAGGGGCGGAGCCGAAGGCGACGCCGAGGGGAGCCGACAGGGACAAGACCACCCCCCTCGCCGGGCTCCG
>DATHVR010000088.1:0-13534 GCA_035461175.1 Acidimicrobiia bacterium
AAGAGAACGGGGCGATCAGTTCGGGAGTGCGACCGGTGGCGATCAGTTCGGCCATCTGCTCTCCCCCGGCGGGGATCGCCTTGAACCCCCAGGTGCCCCAACCGGTGGTGACGTAGAAGCCCCCGACCGGAGTGGAACTCATTATCGGAGAGGCGTCGGGGGAGATGTCGCACACACCGGCCCACTGGCGCAGCACCCGGAGGTCGCGCATGAAAGGCAGATAGGCGACGGCCTTGGCGGCACAGCTGGAGAGGAGGTCGAAGGTGGCGGCGTTGGAGTAACCGGGGGCGCGCTCGTACTCGGCCCCTATCAGCATTTCCCCGCGGGCGGTCTGGCTCAGGTAGAAGGGGAGTTCCAGCGAACCGACGATGTGGGGGAAGGTGCGCTGGTAGTGATTGGTGACGAAAGCCTGGAGGGGATGGGTGACGATGGGAAGGCGCAGGCCGACCATGTCGGCGATGGTGGTGACGTGGCCCCCGACGGCGCTGACCACCGCACCCGCCGCGATCCGTCCCCGGTCGGTCTCGACCCCGGTGACCCGGTCCCCCTCCATGGTCACCCCCGTCACCCGGGTGCGCTGGTGGATTCCGATCCCTGCCGCCATCGCTCCCTCGGCCAGCGCCCACACCACCCGGTCGTGACGGGCGGTGGCGGCATGGGGGTGATAGGAGGCACCGAGGACGGGATAGCCGTTCCCGCCCCCGGTCAGGTCGATTTCCGGCACGAGGTCGAGGATCTCGTCGGGTTCGAGGAAGACGGTCTCGGCCCCCGAAGCGGTATTCAGCAACGCCCGCTGCTTTTCGGAGCGGACCCCCGCCTCGGAGTGGATCATCCATAACAGGCCCTTCTCGGCGTGCATGATCCAGCGTCCGGTTTCCTCCTCGAGCCGTGAGTACAGATCGAGGCTGCGCTGGTAGAACCTGATCGCCTCAGGGATGCCGTAGTTGGCGCGGATCACGCTGGTGTTGCGGCCGGTGTTGCCCGATCCGATGTAGCCCCGCTCCAGCACCGCCACGTCGGTGATCCCGTGTCGGGTGGCGAGGTGATAGGCGGTGGAGAGCCCGTGGCCGCCGCCGCCGATTATCACGACGTCGTAGGAGTCCTTGAGTTCGTGCCACCGCAACCGGACCCGGGATTCCACGAACTCGTTCACAGCCGCTCCTCGAGGTCGTGGCGGAGGGAGAGGCGGGTGAGGATCAGGGCGTGGTCGCCGGCGACGTCGAGTTTTACCGGGATGCCGGCCACGGCGCCCTGCACGAAGTAGCGGTCGGCGTCGGGCAGCGGCCACCCGGCGTTCGCCGCCACCCACTCCTCGAGTTCGCTCCGGCCCACCTCCACCATCCAGAATCCGGTCTCCGGCACCACCAGTGCCGCCGGATCCTCGACCGCAACCGCATCTGTCCCTAGCACGAGCATCTCGTCCGGAGCCAGAGGCAGAACCCGGGTATCGGGCGGCCAGGTGGTGGCGGCGAGCACTTCGGGTGTGGCCACGACCCGCACGGCGGGGCTGCAGTCATGCCCGCGCACGTTCACCTCCCGGGTCGTAGAAAGGAGGGTCGGCCCGTCGCGCCGTGCGGCCGTCGATCTGGGCCCAGTCGGGTACGTTGCCGTCGACCAGGCGGATCCAGGCCAGGGCGACCGTCGTCCCCAGCGTCGGTGACCAGGCCGCCGATGTGACCCAGCCGCCCATCTCGCCCGACGGAAGGTAGAGGGGGGTCCCGTCGGTGGGGGCGGGGCCGTCGAGCGCAAACCCGCTCAGGCGGCGATCCAGATCCAGCCCGCCGGTGCGTCCCAGCGCCGCCCGACCCACGAAGTCTCCCTTCCCGAAGTCGACCGCCCAGTCCATGCCCAGCCGGCGCGGTGTGGAGTCGGGCTCGGTATCCATGCCCACGATGATGTGGCCCTTCTCGAGGCGAAGGGTGAGCAGGGTGGCCAGACCGTGGGGCTCTACGCCCAGGCCGTCCCCGGCTCGCATCAGCTCGGCCCACAGCCGGGGAGAGGAGGTGGCCGGGTGGTGCAGCTCGTAGGAGATCTCTCCGGTGAAGCTGAGCCGGTAGATCCGACACGGCACCCCGGCCACCTCAGCCCGGAGATGGGCCATGAACCGGGGCAGATCCTTGAGGCCGGCCCGCCGCATGAGGTCGGTGGCGCCAGGGCCGGTGACGTTGATGGCTCCCAGCGAATGGGTGCGATCCATGATCCGCACATCGCTCCCCCTCCCGGTCGCCCAATCCCGCACCCACGCCTCGGCCCTTCCCGCCCCGCCGGTGGTGAAGGTGAGGGCGAAGGTGTCCTCGTCGAGGCGGGACACCAGGCCGTCGTCGAAGACCGCCCCCGACTCGGCCAGGAGCAGGGCGTATCGCGATCGTCCCGGGCGCAAATCGGAGATCCGGCCCGGATACAAGAAGTCGAGGAAGTCGGCGGCGTCGGGACCCCGTACCAGCAGCTTGCCCAGGGTCCCCGCGTCGCCCAGCGAGACCGCCTCGCGCACCGCCCGGTACTCGGCCTCTGGATCCGTGTAGGTCCAGGGGCGCCACCAGCCTCCCATCCGGTCCATCCGGGCTCCGGCGGCCCGGTGGATCTCGTCCAGCGTTGTGCGCTGGATGGGCGGGAAGTGGTGTCCGTCGGCTGCCTCGCCGAGGGTGAGCTGGCGGGCGGGAGGGCGGGCGGTGAAAGACGGCTGCACCTCCCCGCCGCGATCGGCGACGAAGGCGCGCAGATAGGGCGAGCAGATGCCGCCCTGGCAGGTGCCGGTCCCGGCCAGCGTGGCGCGCTTGACGAGCTCGAGCTCTCGGAATCCCCGCTCCCAGACGCCATCGAGGTCGGACACCTCCACGCCGGCACAGGGGCACACGGTCCCGGCGGCGGGACACGGGGGCAGCGTCGCCGGGGAAGCGGCACTTCCCACCACCCGGGCGGAGTCGCCGGCCATCCGGGCCAGGACGTCGCGGGGATAGGTGCCAAGTTCGACGACGACCGTGTCGCAGCCGACCTGAGCCTCGCCATCGGGGCCTTCGATCACGACCGTCTCGACCCGGGTCTGTCCTTCGAAACGGATCGGTCGCCCCTCGACCAGCCGGGCATCCATCCCGGCCGGGCCGGGGCCGACCCAGACCACGTCACCCAGGTCGACTCCGGCGGCGGAGAGGCGGGTGGCGGCGCTGGGGGTGAGGATCCCGGCCAGATGGGAGCCTGGGACGACCGGATGGAGATCGGCGGAGCCGGTGGCGATCACGATCTCGTCCGGATGGAAGCGGACGAGATTCCCGTTCTGGCGGACCACCACTTCGGGGCCGGGATAGATGGCCAGAACTTCCGTCCCGTCGGACTCGTCGAGCACGACCGGATTCCGTCCGGCGGCGGTGAGCGCCTCGGCTTCGGCCGATCCGGCCCGGCCGCCTCCCACCACGACCACGTCGCACCGCCGGAACCGATGGGGAGTCGGTTGTGCCGCCGGGTCGGGACGGGGGAGAGGTGGGGGATCGGCCACCGGGAAGGGAGACACCGTCAGCCCGTCACGGGCGGAGGTGCGGCACATTCGCACATAGGCGACGCCGTCGACCTCGGCCAGACAGTTGGGGCAGTCCCCGGTCAGGCACACACTTCCGTCGGGCATCCGCCCGGCGCGGATGAGGGCGGTGAGGACGTCGTCACCCTCCCGGGCCTCGATCGTCTCGCCGTCGACCCTGAGCTGCATCGGGGGCACCTTAGAGGGCCAAGGTCGACCCCCATACCCGCGTCCGCCCGTCACCGAGTCGGGGGGAGCGGTGGCTCAGGGCGAGGTTGGGTTCTCAGGCGGGACGGACGTCGCCCTCTTCGAGCATCGCCCACATCACGTCTTTGATGCTCACCATTCCGATCAGGTTGCCGTCGGCGATGACCGGCAGGTGACGGTAGCCGGCCGCCATCATCCAGGCGGCGGCATCCTCGACCGTGATCTCGGGGGAGAGCGAGTCGGGGTCGGGCGTCATCACATCCGACACCTTGGACGAGTGGGGGTCGAGGCCTTCGGCCACCGACCGCAGCACGTCACGCTCGGTGAAGATTCCCACCAGTTCGCCGTCGTGCACCACCGCCAGCGACCCGACATCGTCGGTCATCATCCTTTGCGCGGCTTCGGCAACGCTCACATCGGGGCGGCAGGCGTCGACCTCGCCGCTGACCAGATCCTGGATCACCATTTCTGTTAGCTCCTTGGCTTTCGTCGCCTCCATCTTGCCTCATTCGGGCAACTGTCACTGCATCGAGCGTTCGACGGAGGAGAGGTCGGGGGGCGCCTCCACCCCGCAGTGGCGCAGTTCCACCGTCTCCCGTCCCGGGGCCGATTCCAGCACGTCGTCGCGGATGAAGAACCATCCCACGGCCGCTCCGAGCAGGGACAGGCCCGCCGTTATCGCCATTGCGATGGCGAACCCGTCTGCGAAGGCGGCGGAGTCGGTGAAGGCATCCCCGCTCATACCCGCCAGCACCGGGAGTGAGGCCACCGCCAGCAGCTGGGCGGTCCGGGCCACGGCGTTGTTGATCCCCGAGGCGAGGCCGGCATGGCGGTCCTCCACGGCCGCCAGGACCGTGGCCGTCACCGGAGTCACCGTCAGGGTCAGCCCGATCCCGAACACGATCAGGGACGGCAGCACCCCGAGCAGATAGCCGTCACCGGCTTCGATCCCGCCCATCATCAACATCGCCGCCGCCAGCAGCGCCGGCCCGATCGTGAGCGGCAGGCGCGGTCCGCGGCGCTGAGCCAGACGGCCGGCATAGGGGGAGCCGACCAGCAGCAGCGCCATGATCGGCATGGTGGCGGCTCCCGCCGCGGTGGCCGAGTAGCCGACCACAGTCTGGAGGTGGACGACGAGAAGGAAGAAGACCCCGCCCAGGGCGGCGTAGACGGCGAAGGTGGCGGCGTTGGCGGCCGTGAACTGCCGGGAGGCGAAGATCGAGAACGGGAGCATGGGCGCGGTCGCGTTCCGCTCCCTCAGGATGAAAGCGGCCAGGAGGACGACGCCGAGCACCGCCAGCATCACGCTCGTCGGCGACCAGCCGCTGCCCGGCACGGCGATGATGGGGTAGGTGAGGGCGCCGAGAGTGCCGACGGCGAGCACCGCACCGGCCAGGTCCAGGGGAGGGGGTGTCGGGTCCCGGCTCTCGGGCACATGCCGCAGGGTGGCCCACACGGCGGCTCCCGCCAGCGGAAGCGGAAGGACGAAGATCCATCGCCAGCCCAGGCCGTCGACCAGGGCTCCTCCCAGCACCGGTCCCAGGGCGGCGGCGATCCCGGTCAACCCCGACCATGCTCCGATGGCGGTGGAGCGGTCGTCGGGGACGAAACAGGCCTGGAGCAGGGCCAGACTCCCCGGGGTGAGGAGGGCGGCTCCCACCCCCTGCAGGACCCGGGCCGCCACCAGCCACTCGGTGGTGGGGGCAAGGGCGCACAACAGTGACGCCGCCGAGAACCAGGCCACGCCGACCACATAGATCCGGCGACGGCCGTAGCGATCCCCCAGCGAACCTCCCACCAGGATCAGGGCGGCGAGGGTGACCATATAACCGTTGAGGATCCACTGCAGGGCGGAGACGTCGGCACCCAGATCGCGTCCGATGGCGGGGAGGGCCACCGACACGTCGGTGCCGTTGAGCATCGCCACCCCCGATCCGAGGACGGTGGCCGTCACCACCCACTTCCCCTCCGCCGAGCCGATTTCCAGGAGTCGCGATGGTCCCGCCATCGGGTCAGAGTAGAGAACGGAAGGCGGCGAAGAGCGCCGAGACGCTAGTCGCGTACGATCCAGAACAGGCGGGCCGGTTCGGGGAGCAGGTTCCGCCAGCCCGAGATGGCGTCCCGGGTGACGAGAAGGGCGTCCCCGGCTCGCATTACCGGGGCTTCCGACACGAGCTGGATCTGCACGACCCCGGCGCTGACCATGATCAGTTCCGCTCCCTTGTGGACCACGGGCGGGCCACCGGTCTCACCGGCCCCGAGCGAGATCAGGTGGGCCCGCAGGCCGGCGTTGGGGTCGTCGAGCAGCGACACCATCCCCCGGCGGGCCGGGATGCGGTCCCGGCGAGCCAGGACGTAGCCCGGATCGGGTGAGCGACCCAGGAGGTCGTCGAGGCCCACGCCGAGCGCATCGCCGAGGACAAGCAGGGTGTCGAGACCCAGTCCCCGGTGTCCCGATTCCGCCTGGGAGATGGCGCTGGGGGAGACACCGGCCATTCGGGCCACCTCGGTCTGGGTCAGGCCCCGTTCTGTCCGCAGCCGTCGCAGGCCTTCTGCCAGCCGGCTGGCGGCGCGCACTTCGGTCAGGTTCAACCTGCCCCCGCTCAGCTCCAGCTCGAAGATCTGACCGGTGCGACCCGGCCGGCCCTCGGCCTTGAGGATACGCATCCTTCCGCCGGAGATCTCGAACACGCACTGGGTGACCCGCTGAACGGCGTCGAGAACTCGACCCGAGCCGGCCCGGCTCGCCCGCCAGTAGGCGATCGCCCCCAGGTCGAAGAGGCGGGGGCAGGTCCGGGTGAAGAAGCCCACGGTTCGGTCGACTCCCAGTCGTTCGGTGAGCGAGTCGAGGCCGCGGATCACGAGTCGCGCCCCCGGCTTGGCACCGAAGGCGACTATCGACCGTTCCAGGTCCATCGGGTCGGCGTGCGGCCGGCCTCTTCGCCCGTCCACCATCTCCACGCCGGGAGGGAGGGTGGGGGTGTCTCCGTCCAACAGCACCAGCACTTGGGGAGCTTCCGATTCGGCCAGAAAGGCGTGCTCCAGGTGGTCATGGACGGCGGGATCGTCGGCCACCCACACCACGTTGTCGCCCGATACGAGGCCGTCGAGGGCCTGGTCGAGGGCGTCGACGCCGCTGCTGGCGCGCTCATCGTGGGTGGTCATGCTGTAAGCAAGGCTAATCGAAACCCGGTCCTACCCCGTCGGGCCCGATCCGACCCGAGTCGGAAGTGAGCCAGGCTTACAGAAGATTGCCTCCCCTGTGGCCTCTTGCCAACGTTCAGTCATCCCGTCAGGAGGATCATCGATGAGTTTGCCCCAACCTATGTCCGCTCCCATGCCGCTGGACGACGCCGTGCTCGACGAGTTGCGCCAGCGTCTCGAGACGGCCCGCCGGTTCCACCTCGACCGCGTCCAGGCCGGCCGGGGTGAAGTGGACGATATCGGCGCCGCCCTCGCCCATCGCAGCGAGCAGGCCCTGGCCGAGGTCGAAGCAGCTCTGGCCGCCATCGAGGACGGGAGCTACGGCGCCTGCCGGGGTTGTGGCGATCCCATCTCACCCGAGCGGCTCGACGCCCTGCCCCACGCCCTCTCCTGTGCCGGGTGCGTGAGACGAGGCTGAGCATGTTCCGACGTCTGGCTCCCGTCGTGATTGTCGTGGTGCCGACGTCGTCGTCCACCGTGTGGGCGGTCGGCACCGACCGACGATCGGCTCCGACCGCGGTGGCGGTGGACTCCTCCGGCCGCTTCCTCGCTCACGGGGCCCCGGCCGTCCTCACCGCCGCCCGCCGCGGCACCCAGGCTTCGGTGGTGGTGCCCTTTTCCCACCGTCGGCTCGACGCCGAAGCGGCCGCCGCCGACTACTTGGGCTGGTTGGTGGGAGAGGCCGGATGCAGACGGAGGGATGCGATCATCGCCCCGATCGTGGCGGCAACGGATCACGACCGCCTGGCCGGGGCGTGGCGACGGGTCGCGGCGGCGGCCGGCTTGCGCTCGCTGGTGATCTCGAGGCCGGTGGCCGCCGCGGTGGGAATGGACCTGGACGTGGAGGCGGCTACCGCTCATCTGATCGTGGATGTGGTCGACGGCGCCGCCGAGGTGAGTGTGATCTTCTCCGGCCAGGCCCAGGTGACGCGTTCGTGCTCGGGAGCGGCGCCCGCCAACGTGGCTGCCGTGATCAGGTCGGTGCTGATCCAGCTCGATCCCGACCTCGAACAGGACATCGCCGGCGCCGGCGTGAAGGTGATCGGCGACCGGATACCGTCCGGGTGGGGCACCGAACTCGAGCGGCGGATTCACCTGCCGGCAGATGTGATGGAGGATCCCGAACAGACGGTGCTCGAGGGAGCCCGGCGCACCGTGGAGGGCCTCAAGCCTTATCTGCGCCGCCTGGTCTCGACCCGGCCCGCTTTCAGAGTCGTCCCGGCCGGGTCCGCACGCTGAAAAAGCTCCCCGAGGCGCGTCCTGTGATGCGATCGATGGGGATGCGGATTATCACGCCGGCTCCGGGAAAGGAGCCGCCGGGACTCAGAGATGAGCCGATCGACGTCCGGTACTTATCCATCAGCGCCAGCACGATGTCGCGTGCGCCGGCGTCGTCCTCCATCAGTTCCGCCTCGCCCCAGGCGATGGCCGACTGCCAGTTTCCGGAGTCGACGTCGAATTCGCTCGCCTCGACGCACACCCGGGGGTTGTCGGCGATGGCGTCCACCCGGCGGCCGCCGCCGGTGCGCACGCAGATGGCGTTGTCGGAGACGACGAACGAGATCGGAGTCACATAGGGCTCACCGTGGTCGATGACCCCCAGATGGGCGACCATCGCTTCGGACAGCAACTGCCGGGCCTGGTCGGTGGTGAGATCCTGCATGAGGGCGACGATACCGTTTCGCGTCACCGACCGGCCGGGGTCTAGCCGGGGTGGCGGCTCACCACTCCTCTAGATCGGCGTCCTGTTCGCCCTTGAGCCGGGCGACGTAGGCGGCTGCCTCGCTGCGGTTGCTCATGCCCATCTTGGCCAGGACGGTGGACACGTAATTCTTGACCGTCTTCTCGGCGAGGAACATCTCCTCGGCGATCTGGCGGTTGGTGAGGCCTTTGGCGATATGGTCGACCAGCGCCCGCTCCTGGTCGGTGAGTTGGGCCAGCTTGGGGTCTTCCTTGGCTCCGTGGCGGAGGCGGTCGAACAGCCGCTCCACCATGGTGGGGTCGAGGAGCGACCCTCCCGACGCCACGGTGCGGATGTCCTCGATCAGTTCCGAGCCCTTGACCCGCTTGAGGACGTAGCCGGAGGCGCCTGCCATGATCGACGCCATCAGCGCCTCCTCGTCGGCGAAGGAGGTGAGCATCAGGACCTTGACGTCCGAGAAGGCGGAGAGGATGTCCCGACAGGCCTCGATTCCGGACCGCTCGGGCATGCGGACGTCCATGACCACCACATCCGGCTCGTCGAGCCCGACGCGGCGGAGTGCCTCTTCGGCACTACTGGCCTCGCCCACCACCTCGATGTCGTCGTGGGCAGAGAGCATGGCGGCAAGTCCACGCCGGACGATCTCGTGGTCGTCGACGATGAGAACACGGGTTGACATGGGATACCAGGGTAACCCGACTGACGATCTCGGCAGGTAGCCTGCCGTCGATGACGAGAGGTATCCCTGTCGACCGCTTCAAGGCGTTGACCGAAGCCGCGGCCACCGTGGTCGGCACCGCCCAGCTCGAGAACCTGCTCGGGCGCCTGGTCGAGACCGCCCGTGCCACCACGGGCGCCCGGTATGCCGCCCTGGGGGTGATCGGCGAGCACGGCACCCTGATCGAGTTCGTGCATCGGGGAATCGACGAGAAGGTCGTACGGACGATCGGTCACCTCCCCGAGGGGAGAGGGGTGCTGGGGACGTTGATCCGCAACCGGGCCACGATCCGACTCGATCGCATCTCCGACCATCCCGACTCGGTCGGGTTCCCCGAGAACCACCCCCCGATGGAGACGTTCCTCGGTGTCCCCGTGGGTACGGCCGAGGACGCCTTCGGCAATCTGTACCTGACCGAGAAGTCGGGTGGATTCTCCGAGGAGGACGAGATGGTGGTCGGTGCCCTCGCCGCCATCGCCGGTGCCGCCGTCGAGACCACACGGTTGCGATCCCGGCTGGCCCGCCTGGCGGTGATAGAGGACCGGGAACGAATCGGCCGTGACTTGCACGACTCGATCATTCAGGACCTGTTCGCCACCGGACTGGAGTTGCAGGGGTTGGGCGTAGGTGTCGACGACGAGAAGCTGGCCGAGTCCCTCAACGGTGCCGTCGATCGCATCGACTCCACCATCGAGGCCCTGCGACGTATCGTGGCCGATCTGGGCCGGAGGGGCGACCGTTCCGTCTTCGAAGAGGAGCTGCGCCAGCACACTTCCCAGCTGGCCCGGGCTTACGAGGTGGCCGTTTTTGTCTCGGTCGATCCTCCCGATCTGGAGCTGGAGCACGATCTCGCCTCGGAGGTGATGCCTCTCGTCGGGGAGGCCGTCTCGAACGCTCTGCGCCACTCCGGGACCGGGGTGGTCGACGTCCGGGCCGAGATGCTGTCGGACCGCCTGGTGTTGTCGGTGGTCGACCAGGGGAGTGGCTTCGACGTCGACAACGTCAAACGGGGGATGGGCCTCGACAATCTCGAAAGCCGAGCCAAGGTCCTGGGAGGAGAGGTGTCGGTCCGCTCAGTGGTCGGCGCCGGCACCCTGGTGGAGGTAGTTCTCCCGCTCGGCTGATCTCACCGTCAGCCAGCTGGCGATTCTGTCGACCCAGTGGGCGGCCGTGGCCCGGGCGAGGCGAGCCAGCACCAGCCGATCCATCAGGCTTCCGACCGCCCCCAGCGGGGGCTGGTAGGTGGCCCGAAGGTGGAGGCTGGTGTGGCCGTCCTCCCCACTCTCAATGCTCAACTCGCCGTCGAGGCTGGGGAACAGGGCCTCCGCCCCGGTCGCTCGCCACCGGACCGGGAGCACCGCCCCGCGTCGGGACATGAACGGCTTGCCGATGGCGATGACGACTTCTTTGGCCAGCAAGCCGCCCGGGCCGACACGGCCCCGCAACTCCTCCCCGTGACGGTATGCCGCCTCGCCCATGCCCTCCATCTCGGCGGCATGGGTGAAGAGAAGCTCGGCCACGAGCTTCTCGGGAAGGGCGATATCGACCGCGTAATCGACAAACACGCTGCTTTTCGTCTCCGGTCGGGGGAGGGGTGGACCCGGGTAAGGTTGGCGGCCATGCTGGCGGGGGTCACGACCCCGGGCCAAGGGCCAATGGTCCCACATTGGAAGGACCTTTGCCCCTGGGCGGCACCGGAACCCGTCTACCAGCATCGCCCCGATTCTGTGTCCACCAACCTCCTGGAGTTGATCACGTGGCTGTTTCCGAGACGAGCTCGAAGACCTTCGACCGCTTCTTGCTGCTGCTGGCAGTATTCGGTGTCCTGACCGTGGCGCTGGCCGTGGTGGCGGCGATTCGGGCTCCGGCCGGTGGTGCCGGCGGTGATGGCGCCGCCGCCGCCCCGGATCTCATCACCGCCCAGGTCGAGTTGTCCGAGTTCGCAATCGACGGCACCCTGGCAGTCCCGCCCGGCGACGTCACCTTCGAGCTCGCCAATGTGGGCGGCCAGATCCACAACCTCGCCCTCGAGGACGGTCCGGTCAGTGCCGACATCGCTGGGGGCGAATCGACTTCCTTTCCGGTGGGCGAACTCGCCCCCGGCACCTACACGATCTTCTGTGCGATCCCCGGTCATCGGGAGGCAGGCATGGAGGCCCAGTTGGTCGTGGGCGACGACGTAGCGGACCACGACACCGGCCACGGCGACATGTCCCCCGAGGAGATGGACATGAGGATGATCGAGTCGATGCTCGCCTTCCCGGCCGAGACCGAAGGATCCGGCAACCAGCCGCTGGAGCCGACCGAGGTCAAAGCCGACGGCACCAAGGTCTTCGACCTGGTCGCCGAGGTGATCGAATGGGAGGTCGAGCCGGGCAAGTTCGTCGAGGGCTGGGCCTATAACGGCCAGATCCCCGGTCCGATGATCAAGGTGGACGTGGGCGACAAGCTCGAGATCAACGTCACCAACAACACTTCCCTGGGAACCGACGTGCACTGGCACGGCATCTCCACCCCCAACGATATGGACGGGGTGGCTCCCTACACCCAGGACCCGATCTACCCGGGCGAGACCTTCACCTATGCCTTCGAAGCCGAGCGCCCGGCGATCGGCATGTACCACGCCCATCTCCACAGCCAGATCAGCGTTCCCAACGGGATGTTCGCCGTCTTCCAGATCGGCGACACCCCGGTCCCGCGCGGGCGCACGATCTCGGGCATCGAGATCCCCGAGGACCTGGAACTGTCACGGGAGATCCCGATGGTGCTCAACGACGCCGGCACCATCGGCCTGTCGCTCAACGGCAAGTCCTTCCCCGCCACCGAGCCATACGTGGTCCAGTCGGGGGAGTGGATCGCCATCCACTACTACAACGAGGGCCTGCAGGTCCACCCCATGCACCTGCATCAGTTCCCCCAGTTGGTATTCGCCAAGGACGGCATCCCGCTCGAGGAGCCGTACTGGGCCGACACCGTCAACGTCGCTCCCGGTGAGCGCTACTCGGTTCTGACCCGTCCCGACCGGGTCGGGACCTGGGTGTGGCATTGCCACATCCTCACCCACGTCGAACGCGAAGAAGGCATGTTCGGCATGGTTACCGCCATGATCGTGGAAGAAGGTTGAGTGCTAGGTGGTGGGTGCGGCTGATTCGGACCTACCACCTACCACCTACCACTTATCACTCAGTGAGTGACGATCGGGTCCAGGGTGATGCCGGCCAGGTCCCGCTGGGCGGCTTCGAGGTGGTAGGGGCTGGTGAACAGGGCCAGTTGGGTGCCGTCGGCGCGGCTGACCACCTCCACGTTGCGCCGGCCGCGTAGGCGCTCGGCGCCGTCGCGGTCGGTGCGCCGGGCCAGCACGTACTGGGTGGGGGTGAGCTCGATGGTGGCGCCGAACTCGTTCTCGAGGCGATAGACGGCCACGTCGTACTGCATCGGCCCCACGGCGGCCAGGATCGGCTCCTGCTCGCCCCGGTCGGGATGGCGCAGCACCTGGATCACTCCCTCCTCGTCGAGCTGGGTGATTCCGCGCCGGAACTGCTTGTACCGGCCCGTGTCCATGTTGCGCCCCACCCGGAAATGCTCGGGGGCGAAGGTGGGGATGGGGGGATAGCGGAACAGGGCACCGGTGGTGACGGTGTCTCCGATGTGGAGGTCGCCGGCGTTGACCAGGCCGATGACATCGCCGGGATAGGCGACGTCGACGGTGTCCCGGTCCCGTCCGAACACCTGGTGGGCGTACTTGGTGGTGAAGGTGCGCTCGGTGCGAACGTTGGTCAGCTGCATCCCGCGCTCGAATTCTCCCGAGACGATGCGGACATAGGCGATCCGGTCCCGATGCCGGGGATCGAGGTTGGCCTGGATCTTGAAGACGAATCCCGAGAAGGTCCCGGAGAGCGAGTGGGGCAGGTCCTCCCGGTCGGGGAGCGGGGTCGGGGAGGGTGCCATCTCGACGAGGGCATCGAGCAGCTGGCGCACGCCGAAGTTCCACAAGGCCGACCCGAAGAAGAGTGGCGTGGTCTCCCCGGCCATGAACCGCTTCTGGTCATGGTCGGCGCCCACGGCGTCGAGCAGTTCCAGCTCGGACTGGGCGGTGATGCCGGGTTCGCCGTACCCGGCGAGGTTGGCCCGTTCTCCTTCATCCTCGCGGCTGCGGGTGGCGCCGTGGGCGGTCCGCTCATATCGCAATACCTTG
>DATHVR010000089.1:0-8012 GCA_035461175.1 Acidimicrobiia bacterium
CCTGTCAGCGATCACCAGAAAGTCAACCGCGCGCCATGGCGCGCAATTCTGTCGCGAAAATGGGGGTGCGAACCCAGGTTCAGCCGGGGATGCGATCCATTCCTGCCAGGGTCTCTTCCACCTCGGCGGGTGAGACCGGGGGATAGAACACCATCGTGTACTCGTCGCAGCGGTCGCCGGGGTCGTTGAACCATGCCACCACCCAGCGGCCGTCGGGGTACGGCCCGGCCACTCCCCGCGAGCCGGCCACGTCCACCTCCCCTCGATCGGCGGGAAACTGCTGAGGCGGGAGCGCCCCCCGCACGAGGGCGATGGCGGTCTCGCCGTCGGTGTTGACCCACAGCCTCACATGGGTGCCGCCCATCGAGGTGAACTCGTCGGGTTCGTCGACGGTGTCCCGGGCTTCTTCCGAGGACACGGTGGGAGGGAGAAAGCCGAGCTGATACGGAGCGGGCGGGCAGGGGGAAGGAGGGGCGGTGGTGCTGGTGGTGGAAGTCGCCAGGGTGCTCGTGGTGGGCGGCAGCGTCGTCGTGGTGGTGTCGACGGCCGAACCACCCGAGCACGCCGTCAGGAACACACAGGCGAGGACGAGGAAACGCACGGGTCGGGATGCTACCCCTCCCCTCCCTCAACGTCGGGCAACCCCCGGGCGAAAACCGGCGCGGGCGGGCGCCTCGACTCCGGCAGCCGGTTAGCGTGCTCGATAGGTCAATTCGGAGGGAGATCGATGTCGGATACGAAGGACCAGGCCCGCGCCACCCTGGAGAACCGCGAGGAGACACTCCGGGAGATAAGCCGCTGGATGTACGAGAACCCGGAAGTCGCCTACCAGGAGCGGGAGAGCTCCGCCCGCCTGGTCTCGTTTCTCTCCGGGGGAGGATTCGAGGTCGAGTACCCCGCTTACGGGCTCGAAACCGCCTTCGCCGCCCGTCTGGGCAGTGGCGACCGCCACGTCGCCATCTGCGCCGAGTACGACGCCCTGCCCGGGGTCGGCCACGCCTGCGGGCACAACATCATTGCCACCGCCGCCCTCGGCGCCGGAGTCGCCCTAGCTCCCCTCGTCGACCAGCTCGGGATCCGGCTGACCGTTCTCGGCACCCCGGCCGAGGAGAAGTTCGGGGGCAAGATCGACCTGATCGAAGCCGGCGCCTTCGAAGGGGTCGACGCGGCGATGATGGTGCATCCTTCGACGGCCGACGTGGTCGACCCCCGGGTAATCGCCGTCGCCCACCTCGACATCCACTACCGGGGCAAGGCCGCCCATGCCTCCGCCTTCCCCCAGCAGGGCATCAACGCCCTCGACGCCGCCGTCCAGGCCTATGTCAACATCTCCACCCTGCGCCAGCACATCTACCCGACCGACAAGCTGCACGGCATCATCGCCGACGGGGGCGACGCCCCCAACGTGATCCCCGAGTACACCCGTTCCTCCTGGTATGTGCGCGCCGAGGACCGCTCCCGACTCGATGATCTGCTGCCGAGGGTGCTGGCCTGCTTCGAGGCCGCCGCCACCGCCACGGGCTGCGAACTCGAGGTCGAGCACGTCGGGCACATCTACGACGAGTTGCTCTCGAGTCCGATCATGACCGAGTCCTTTGCCCGCAACTCGGCCACCCTGGGCCGGACCATGCTCCGGGGGTCAGACCTTCCCCCCTCCCAGACCGGCTCCACCGACATGGGAAACGTGTCCCGGATCGTGCCCAGCATCCACCCAATGCTGAGCATCAACTGCCTGCCGATAGTCAACCACCAGAAGGAGTTCGCCGCCCACACCATCACCCCGGCGGGTGAGAAGGCGATCCACGACGGAGCTCTGGCCATGGCGTGGACAGTGATCGACCTGGCCGAAGGCGACGCCTGGGCCAAGCTCTAGGCACAACCCTTTCAGGAGCCGCCGACGGCGTAGAACCCGCCGTCGCGGGAGCCGACGTAGATGCGGCCGTTCCAAACCGCCGGGGTCGACTCGATACAGGACTCCGACAGCTGATAGGTCCACTCCAGGGAGGGCGAACGGGGATCGGCCAGTGAGTAGGCCCGCAGCTCACCGCCACAGGTCGCCGCCACCAGGGTGTCGTCGATGATCGCCGGCGAAGACCAGCTGTGGAAGGCGATCTCGTCTTCCCACACCACCTCACCGGTATCGGTGTCGACCGCCAGGAGGCGCCCGGTGTGACTGGTGGCGTAGAGCATCCCGTCGCCCAGAGCGGGGGTGGCCCAGAACCCCCCATCGCCGTTGGTTCCCGGGTCGGGCACCCCCCACACGTAGGGGTCGCCGTCGGTGTAGGGGTCGAGCTTGATCAGCTGGCCGAGCTCGGCCGCCCGGGCCGTCTTGCGCTCATCCTCGACCGCGACATACAGCATGCCGGCATCGTCGACCACCACCGTGGCGTCGACGTCGTCCCCTACCCAGTAGTCGAAGACGATCGGCGCCTCGCCGGAGCGCACATCGGACACGTCCAGGCCCACCACCCGTCCCCCCGAATTGGCGAAGTAGACCCGCTGCTCGAAGACCGCCGGTGAGCTCTCGATGGAGACGTTGCGACCCACCTGAGCGATTAGCTCGTCGTTGTACCCGGGAATGGCGACCAGCAGCTCGGGAGCCACGGCGACGAGGCCGTCCTCGTCGTATCCACGGTTGAGCTGGATGGCGAAGAACCAGGAGTTCTCGCCCCCCTCATACAGGATGTCGTCGACCACCACCGGGTTGCCGTCCCAGTCGTCGTTCCAGATCCCGTTGACGACCTTGGCGTCGAGCGACCACAGCTCGGTGGGCCGGTCCCGGTCGAGGGCGATGGCGCGCAGCTTGTTGTCCCGGGATCCGGTGTAGAGGAGGGGATAGCCGTCAGGGTCGAGGGTGACCGAACCCTTGATGATGTCGCCGGTCGGGAAGGAGGGCCGGGTCGGCTCGCCGGTGGAGGCGTCCAGGAAGTGGACCGCCTTGTCGTAGGCACCGAAGATCACCTCGGTGACGCCATCGGGCCGCTCCCACACCACCGGCTGGCCGGTCCATCCGGTCCCGCACCAGGTGGTGGTCTCGCCTCCCACACTCGACTGGCCGCACAGTCCGCCGGTGTCGGGATACCGCCAGTCGGTGGCCGGGGTCGCCGGGAGGGGGCCGGTCCCGTAGAAGGTGCGGGTGGGATTGCCCCTGAACATGGTCAGCCCGGTCACCTCGCCCCAGGTCCGGCCCACAGTCCACTCCGGAACAACGTCGACGGGCCGCTCGGGAAGGGTGGTCGTGGTGGTGGAGGTGGTGGTGGTCGACGTCGTCGTGGTCGCCTGGGTGGTGGGGGGCTCCGGCGGCGTCTCGGAGGGGGAGGCGGTGATCTCCGGAGCGGCGACGGCGGGAGTCTCACCACCGGCGTCGTCGGTCAGGAGCCGGGCACCCGCCGCCAGGGCAAGGCCGACGGCCAGAAAGATCACCACCGCACGAAAGCGGGCAGCACGATCGGGAGGCGGCGGTCCAGGGGTCCGGTGGGTCACGGGGCCATGATGCCGGGCGGAACCCTCAGCATCCGGGATCTCCGGTCAACTCGGGCCGTCCGGGCGAGGTTATGAAGGCGGGGATCAGACACGACTCCATGCTGCCGTCGGGAGCGACCACCACCCGGGCGACGGCGGTGGTGGAGCCGGGCACCGAAAAGTTGGGCCACACGAAGTTGCCCAAGCTCCACGCCACCGGCACCCCGTCCACCACCTCCAGGGGCTGGAGACGGTGGGGGTGATGGCCGAAGATCATGTCCGCCCCCGCCTCGATCATGGCTTCCGCCCGGGCCCGATCCCCTTCGTCGGGCTCGGTTTCGAGTTCGAAGCCCCAATGCACGGTGACGATGACCAGATCGGCCATCTCGTCGGCTGCTCGCACCGCCGCTGCCATGGACTCGGCGCTGTCGCCATCTGCCATCCCCGGGCTGTCGTCGGTGGCCAGCCAGTCGGAGGTGGGGACGACCCCGCCGAAGCCCAGCACCGCCACGGTCCACCCGTCGATTTCGAACACAGCCGGCGTATAGGCCTCGTCCCGGTCGGCCCCTGCCCCTACCGGAGCGATCAGAGCCGACTCGAGCTGGGCCCGTCCGTCGACCAGCGCCTCCTTGCCGTAGTCGGCGCTGTGATTGTTGGCCAGGTTGGCGACATCGATACCGGCCTCCTGCATCACGGGCAACGAGTCGACATCACATCGGAATACGAACTCCTTGGGCAGCGGGGTCCCGAGATCGGAGGGCGTGCACTCGAGGTTGATGACGGTGAGATCGTCCTCCTGGAAGAGCCCGTCGAGCCCACTCCAGGCGTGGGCGTGACCATTCTCAACCAGAGCCGGGATGTAGGACGTGTCGGTGTTGACGTCGCCGGTGGCGTGGATGACCAGGGCCCCCTTGGGAGGCAGGGTGGTGGTAGTGGTAGTGGGCAGGGTCGTTGTCGTAGTGGTGGTACTCGCGGTGGTGGTGGAGGTCGTCGGTGCCTCGGTCGTCGATGTCGAGAGTGCCGCTGCCTCAGACGGCGCCAACCCATCCGACGCAACGAAGGCCGCGGTCCCCAACAGGAGACCGCCGGCGAGAACGAGAAGGGCGCGGGTCACCACGGACAGACGCATCGCCCCTCATTGTGGTTCAGCCGCCAGAATATCTGCGGAAACAGGGCGGAGGTCGGAAGTCGGAAGTCGGAAGTCGGAGAGCGCGAGAGGTCCGGCGAGGCGGAAGCAGTCGGCCGACCGGCGCCTGTTCGGGGCACGGCCCCGAGCAACCACGGAGACGCGACAGCGACGGGACCAGAGAAACGAAGCCGGCCCCGAAGTCGGCCGACCGTCATCACAGCGCCTCTACAGAATCTGGCTGAGGAAGAGTTTGGTTCGTTCCTCTTCGGGGGAGGTGAAGAAGTGCTCGGGGGTCCCGACCTCCACCACCTCGCCCTCGGCCATGAACACCACCCGGTGCGCCACAGCCCGGGCGAAGCCCATCTCGTGGGTGACGACGATCATCGTCATGCCCCCCTCGGCCAACTCGACCATGACGTCGAGGACCTCCTTGATCATCTCCGGGTCGAGGGCCGAGGTGGGCTCGTCGAAGAGCATCACCTTGGGGCGCATGGCCAGGGCCCGGGCGATGGCGACCCGCTGCTGCTGGCCGCCGGAAAGCTGGCCGGGATACTTGCGGGCCTGGAGTGGTATCCCCACCCGCTCCAGCAACTCCATCGCCTGCCCTTCCGCCTCTCCCTTGGGTATCCGCCGTACCTGACGGGGCGACAGGGTGATGTTGTCGAGCACCGTCATGTGGGGGAAGAGATTGAAGGACTGGAACACCATTCCCGTCTCGCGCCGGATCTCCTGGATGTTCTTGACGTCGTCGCTCAACTCGACCCCGTCGACCCAGATCCGGCCCCGTTCGTGCTTCTCGAGGCGGTTGATACAGCGGATGAGGGTGGACTTGCCCGAGCCCGAGGGGCCGATGACCACCACCACCTCCTGCTTGCCAACCCGCATGTTGATGTCTTTGAGGGCCATGAAGTCGCCGAAGTACTTGTAGACGCCCTCGAGCTGGATCATGGTCTCGCCGCGCGCCTGGGTGGCGTCGGCGAATACTGCCGTCTGTTCGCTCATCGTTCTCCAACTCCCAGTTTCTTCTCGAGCCGCCGTGCTTCCCGGGACATCGTGTACGAGCCGGCCCAGAACAAGAGGCCGGCGAAAGGCAGGGTGACCAGGTGGAGGCCCTGGCCGAAGTAGTCCGGCTGGGCGTTGACGGCCTGGCTCACGTTGAGCAGTTCCAGGATCCCCACCACCAGCGCCAGGGTCGTGTCCTTGTAGAGGGAGATGAACTGGCCCACCATGGCGGGGATGGTCGCCCGCAGCGCCTGGGGGAGGATGATGCGCCGGGTGTTGCCCCACGGAGACAGGCCCAGCGCCTGGCCGGCCTCGGTCTGGCCCTTGGGCACCGCCTGTAGACCCCCCCGCACCACCTCGGCGATATAGGCCGACTCGAACATGACGATGGCGATCAGGACCCGGGTCAGGTTGCCCGGGCTGATGCCGGCGGGAAGGAAGAACCCGATCACGAAGATGCCCATGAGAAGCAGCGAGATCAACGGCACGCCCCGGACGAACTCGATGTAGGAGATGGACGAGATCTTGAAGGCGGGCAGGGACGAGCGCCGGCCCATGGCCAGGATCAGACCGAAGGGAAAGGCGAGGGCGATACCGGCGATGGTGAGGAAGATGTTCACCAACCAGCCGCCCCACCCATCCCACGGGACCGCCGCCAGCACCAGGTATACCCCCAGGAAGACGGCAACGATCCCCAGCCACACCCACACCCCCGCGCCCACGGGAAGGATCCGCCCCAGCCAGTAGCCGACGATGGCCGCCGCCAGCGCTCCCAGCACCACCAGGGTGGGGGTGATGGTCTCGGTGAGGACGAGAACCGCCACCACCGCCATGATGGCCGGCCAGAAGCGGCGGAGGATCTGCAGGGGACCGTCGGACGAGAACGGGAGGTCCGCTTCGGCCGCCGCCGCCCGTGCCCGGTGTCCGTTGTATCCCGCCCCGGCCCCACCGACGAAGGCGAAGCCGATCAGCGAAAGGGCGACGCGCCACAACTCGTCCCGCGGATACCGGCCCACCATCAGCAGCGTCAGGTTCTCCCGCAGGATGGCGTACTCGCTGGTGAGGAACCGGCCCAGCGCCGCCAGGAAGATCCACACGATGAGGACGGCCAGGACCAGCGTGAGCAGCGTGTAGTACCAGGTGGAGAAGAGGTTCTTGCGGGCCCAGCCGACCGGAGTGGTCTCGTCGATGGGAGGACGCGAGTAGTCGACGGCCGTCATCGGGTCACCAACTGGAGCCGGGTATTGAAGAAGTTGACCACCAGCGAGATCGACAGCGAGAACAGCAGATAGGACGCCATCAGCAGCAGGATCAGCTGGGGAGCGGGATTTCCGTTCCCGATCGCCTGGAACACGATCGTGGTGATCTCGGCGTATCCGATGGCGATCGCCAGCGAGGTGTTCTTCACGTAGTTGAGGTACTGGTTGATCACCGGGGGGATGGCGATTCGCATCGCCTGGGGAAGGATCACATAACGCAACCGCTGGAATCCCGACAAGGCGAGGGCGTTGGCCGCCTCACCCTGGCCCCGGGGAACGGCGAGAATCGAACCGCGCACGATCTCGGCGACGTGGCTGGCGGTGTAGAGCACCAGGGCTATGAGCACGGCGAAGTAAGCGCCGAGGCCCGAGAGACCCCCCTCGACGATCCGCCCGGCGGGCTGGGGAACCGAGATCTGGACGGGTTGGCCCAGCAGCGCCCACGTCGCCACCGCCCCGGCGATCAGGAACCCGCCACCCCACAGGATCCGCCGATGGGGGATTCCGGTGCGATCGTTGAGGCGAGTGCGCCACCATCCGATGGCGATCGCGATCACGGCCAGGGCGGCGGTGATCATCCAGAGCAGTTGGGCGTTGGCCGCCACCGACTCGAACCAGGGAATGGCGATACGACGGTTGGTGATGACGAAAAGGCCGAGGGGCGTGGCCGGGTCGGCGATGGTGGGGAGCGGCAGGATCACCACGTAGAAAACGAGGAAGATGACCAGTAGCGGAGGGGTGTTGCGCAGTACCTCCACGTAGAGGGCGGCCAGTTTGGCGACGACCCAGTTGGTCGAGAGCCGGGCTACGCCGACGATGACGCCGATGATGGTGAGGAGGGGGATCCCGAAGACGGCGAGGGCGAAGGTGTTCTTGATGCCCAGCCACAGGAAGCGGCTGACCGAGGCGCCGGCGCTGATGTCGGCGTCGGCGATGTTGACGCCGCCCGGCTGGTCGAGGAAGTCGAAAGAAGTGGGGATCCCCTGGCGACGCAGATTGTTGGTCAGGTTGAACCAGAGAACGTAGAGGATGAAGGCGATGACCCCCAACCCCACCAACTGCACGAAGACGCGCAGCACACCGGCATTGCGCCAGAACGGAGTACGTGGAGCTGCAGGTGTCGATTCGGTGGTCATCGATTGCAGTGGGGGGGGGGGGGG
>DATHVR010000090.1:0-4511 GCA_035461175.1 Acidimicrobiia bacterium
CCAAAACGGGGGCTCGCCGGCGCTGATGCTGGCCGGGGTCGGGCTCATCGCCCTGCTCGTAGCCTTCGTCGGCTCGGTGTGGCTGGTGGTGGGAGGCGCCCGCAATGCCGTCGCCCGCCGCCGGGGGGAAGACACCGGCGACGACCTGCGTCTCCCCGCCCGCCTCATGCTGGGCGGGGCGATCGGGGCGATGGGCGTGCTGCAGGCGGCGCTGATCTTCGACGACTTCTCGCTCGCCTACGTGGCCGGCAACCACGCCCGCGCCACCCCCTTCCCCTACAACGTCGCCACCGCCTGGGCCGCCCTGGAGGGATCGATCGTCCTGTGGGGCCTGGTGCTGGCGGTGTTCACCTGGCTGGTGTGGCGCGACCATCAGCGGCGACCCGACGGCCTCTCGGCGGGAGCCCTGGCGGTGATGGGAGTGACCGGGGTGTTCTTCTTCGGCCTGATGCTCACCTTCGCCAACCCGTTCGAGGTGTGCATCGAGGCGGCCGCCGACCGCTGCCTGGCCGCCAGTCCCTTCCCCTGGGCCGGGATCCAGGCGCCCGGCGACGGCCTCGGGCCCAATCCGCTCCTCCAGAACCACATCCTGATGGCGGTGCATCCCCCGCTGCTCTACATCGGCTACGTCGGCCTCTCCACGCCCTTCGCCTATGCCATCTCCGCCCTCGCCCTCGCCCTGCCGGGACCGGAGTGGCTGCGCCGGACCCGACGCTGGACCCTGGTGGCGTGGAGCTTTCTCACCCTGGGGATCCTCTTCGGCGGGTGGTGGGCCTACGAGGTGCTGTCCTGGGGCGGCTACTGGGCCTGGGACCCGGTGGAGAACGCCTCCCTGATGCCGTGGCTGGTGTCCACCGCCTTCATCCATTCGTCGCTGGTCCAGCAACGCCGGGGGATGCTTCAGGCCTGGAACTTCGTCCTCGTCATCTCCGCCTTCGCCCTCACGATCCTGGGCACGTTCCTCACCCGTTCCGGCACCATCACGTCGGTCCATTCCTTCACCCAGTCGGCCATCGGCCCGGTGCTGCTGGCCTTCCTGGTCCTGGTCCTGGCCGGGTCCTTCGCCCTGTTCGCCACCCGCTCTCACCTCGTCTCCTCTGCCCCCCGACTCGACTCTTTCGCCTCGCGGGAAGGTGCGTTCCTGGCCAACAACCTGCTCCTGACCGTGTTCGCGCTGGTGGTCCTGGTCGGCACTATCTACCCGCTGGTGCTGGAGGCTTTCACGGGGACCCAGGTCGGGGTCGGGGAGCCCTTCTTCAACTCGATCACGGTGCCGCTCTCGTTCGTGCTCCTGCTACTGATGGGACTGGGGCCGGTCACGCCCTGGCGATATGCCTCCGGACGCCTGGTGTGGTCCCGCATCCGTGGGCCGCTGCAACTGGCCCTCGCCGCCGGGATCCTGACCGCGGTGGTGACGACCCGCATCGGCTGGGTGGTGCTGGCGGTGGTGGCGGGCGTCTTCGTGATCGGGGTCCTGGTCCGACACCTGCTGGAGGCGGCGGCCCGGCGCTCCCGGGCGACCGGACGGGGCCTGGGATCCGAGGCGCTGGCGGTGGTCCGGGCCGACCAGGGATTCTGGGCCGGCCAGCTCTCGCATGTCGGAGTCGTCCTGGTGGCACTCGGCCTCGCCTTCGCCGGCAACCTGGCCACCCACACCACCGTCGACCTCGAACCGGGTGACAGCTTCACCTTCGCCGGATATGACCTCACCTATCGCTCCCCCTTCCAGCGCACCGAGCCGTCCCGCCGGGTGGTGGGGGCGACCGTGGTGGTGAGCCAGAACGGTGAGGTCGTGACCGAGCTCGAGCCCCGGGCCAACTACTTCGGCAACGACCCCTCGGGCATCACCTCCCCGGCCGTGATGACCCGCCCCGGGGGAGATCTCTATCTGACGCTCCTCAACATCGACTCGATGGGAATCCGGCTCCAGGCCGACACGACTCCCTTGATCTGGCTGGTGTGGCTGGGCGGCCTGGTCGCGGCCGCCGGGGGGTTCTGGTCGATGACCTGGCGCCGGCTAGGCGCCCGTCGCGCCGCGTCGGCGGAGGTCACGGTTGGCTGACGCCGCCCTCGACCGGGTCGGTTCCCGCATCCGCTGCTTTCCGTGGGCGGTCGTAAGCACGGTGGTGATGGCGGCGGTCCTGGTGGCGCTGGTCGCCACCTATCGCCCGGCATCCGACCCGGCCACCGAGATCGGGTCGCTGATTCGCTGCCCGGTTTGCCAGGGTGTCCCCATCGCCGACTCCCCCTCCCCCATGGCGCGGGACATGATGGGGGTGCTGCGTGAGGCGCTGGCGGGCGGGGCCTCCCGTCAGGAGGCGATCGACACGGTCCTCGGCGCCTATCCCGGCTCGCTCCTGCTCGAGCCCACCGTGTCGCCTTCCACGATCGCCCTGTGGCTGATCCCGCTCCTGGCCCTGGTGGCGGGGGCGGGCCTGATCGTCACGGTCCGACGCGGCGGCCAGTCCCGGCGCCCGGGGGGCGAACGTCGGGAGGCAGAGATTCGCCTCACCCAGGTCGAATCGGACCTCACCGACCTCGCCTCCCAGGAGGCCGGCGGCGAGATCGCTCCCGAAGCCGCCCGCCATCTGCGCGAGGCCTACCAGGCGGAACTGGAGGAGGCCCGATCGGACGTCAGGGAGGCGGTGACGCCCGCCCCGGGTCCGACCCGCTCACCACGCCGGGTGGCGCTGGGCGCCGCCATCATCGTCGGCTCGCTGGTCCTGGTCGTGGCGGCAGCCGGCGCCTTCCTGGTCGACCGGCCCGACTCCACCTCCGGCGTGGCGGGGATGGCGGCCGATCCCGGCGACTTCTCCAACGAGACCCTGGCCGCCGTCATCGCCGCCAACACCGACCACCCCCAGATCGACGGGATGCGAATGGCGCTGGCCGAGCGCTACTTCGAGGAAGGCGACTACCAGTCCGCCTTTCCTTATTACCTCGAGGTCGCCTCCAGTGACCTGGCCTCCCCCACCCAGGCCGCCACCGCCCTGACCCGGTTGGGCTGGATGGCCTACGACGGCAACGGCGAGGTCGAGACCGCCCTCGACCTGCTCGCACAGGCCCAGATCCTCACCCCCGAGGACCCGTTTCCGCTCTATCTGGAGGGCATCATCAACTGGTGCGGCCAGGATCGACCCGACGCCGCCGCCACCGCCTTCCGCCAGGTTCTGGAGCGCGGGGTGGGCGACGACACCATCCGGGCCGAGGTGGAGGCCGATCTCGCCGCCACCGAGGCAGGCGAACAATGCCCGGGCTGAGGGACGCCGGCGTAGCCGGGCTCAAGGTGGCGGCCTGGGGGATGGTGGTCATTTCCGTCATCCTCGCCGTCGTCTTCGCCAGTCGGTTCGGGCGCGACCCGGCGCTCTCGGAGTCCCCGTTGCTGGGCAAACCGATGCCGGCCGCCACCCTCCCCCGCCTGGTGGGCGAGGGCGAGGTCGACCTGGCCTCGTATCGAGGCGAGATCCTGGTGATCAACTTCTTCGCCTCCTGGTGCCTCGAGTGCCGGCTGGAACACGACGCCCTGGTGGCCGCCTCCGAGTCCTTCGCCGGGAGCGGGGTCAAGTTCCTGGGCATCGCCTATCAGGACGACCGCCTCGACGCCCTCGAGTTCCTCGACACAGAAGGGCTCAGCCCCGCCACCGACTACCTGCTCGACGAGGGCAGCCGGGCCGCCATCGCCTTCGGGGTGTTCGGGATCCCCGAGACCTACTTCGTCGACCCCGACGGCACGGTGGTCGGGAGGATCATCGGTCCCACCGACGCCCTCACCCTGGGCCAGAGCATCGACGCCATTCGCCGCGGCGAGGACCCCGGCCAGCGGGTGCTGGGCAACACCAGATCCGCCCCCGGAGACAGCTGACGTGTCATCATCCTTCCCGATGCAACGACCTATCTCCACAGCCCCGACGGCTGAAGTCGACGATTACACCCGATGACCGAGCCCACCACGCCCCACCCCGAGCCCGGCACCCTCGATCGCCTCACGACCTGGATTCAGGAGCACGCACTGGTAGTTGGCGGAATCGCCGCCGCCGCCCTGTTGGCGGTGGTGGCGATGGGCGTCGCCCTGGCCACGGGGGGCGGCGACACCCCTGCCGCCGCCGACTCCACCACTTCTTCTACCTCTTCCCTGCCCGACGACACGGCAGCTCCCGGCGATTCCACCCCGCCGCCCACTGCCACCACCACTCCGCCGCCCGACCCTATCGAGAACCCTTCGGCGCTGGTGGCGATCAAGATCGACAATGCCGAGCAGGCCCGTCCCCAGATCGGCCTCAATGCCGCCCGCTATCTGTTCGAGGTTCCGGTCGAGGGGGGCATGACCCGCTTCCTGGGATTCTTCGAGGCAGGAACCGACACCCTGGTCGGCCCGGTGCGCTCGGCCCGACCTGTCGATGTCGACCTGGTGGGACTGCTTTCCTCGACCCTGGTCTCGACCGGCGGTCGTCCGTTCGTGCTCGGCGCGCTCACCGGCAATGGCATCGAGTTGGTCGGCGCCGACCCGGCCA
>DATHVR010000091.1:0-10351 GCA_035461175.1 Acidimicrobiia bacterium
CGACGGTGACGCGGTCGGGAAGCCCGGGGTCGTCGCGCCGGGTGAAAACCTCGACCGAGACGCCGGCGGCGGCCATCGCCCGGGCCAACTGGTCCACGTAGACGTTCATCCCGCCGGCGTCGCCGGTGCCGGGCTGGACCAGTGGCGACGTGTGCATGGACAGATAGGCGACCCGACGAACCATGCTCACTCCCCCGGCTCCGCCACGACGGTGAACAGGGGACGGGGCTGGGCTCCCAGACGGAACTTGTACTGCTCGTCGCCCTTGAGGAAGTCGAAGGTGGGGTGATCCTCCCCGATCGCCTGCTCGATCATGGTCCCCAACAGCACCACACCGGGGGAGGCGTCACCGAGGGCTGGGTCGAAGGCGGAGTTGTAGAGGAAGTAGCCGATGTCGTTGGAAAACCCGAACACGATGGCGGCGGCGGTGTCG
Organism: Acidimicrobiia bacterium; assembly: GCA_035461175.1. GTDB lineage: Bacteria > Actinomycetota > Acidimicrobiia > Spongiisociales > ZC4RG35 > DATHVR01. The sequence goes on from DATHVR010000091.1 coordinate 434, forward strand.
TCGGGGGTACGGAGGAGATCGAAGCGCCAGCCGTCCAACTCCGCCAGGACGGCAAAGAGGCGACATCGCTCCTCGGTCATGAACTTACCCTTGTCGCCCGGCGCCAACCGGTGCAGCCGCACGAACTCGTCGAAGGCCCATCCCTGCCCCCGACGGGTCTCATGGCGAACTTCTCCCATGATGCGTTCGAACCGCCGGCGCTTGCGGCGCACCTCGTGGCGTTCCTTCTTGCCGATGGCGGTCAGATAGTCGTCGAAGGTCTCCGGCAGATGCAGCACGGCAGTCACCTCGTGCTCATCGACCTGCACCGACCAACCCGCCTCGCTCAAACCGGCCGCCAGCGGCTTGGCCGCCTCCTCGGGGAGCGAATCGAGCACGAACCGTGACGGAGCCTCGGACCGGGCCACCTCGGCCACGAGATCGTCGGCGCCGGTACCCAGCGGGCTGTGGTAGTCGGTGTAGTCGGAGTCGCCGGCGAAATAGATCGTGTCATCGACCCGTCGCAGCAGCAGCAGCGCATCGTCGGATCCGGCCAGGATCACCTCTCCGGGATCGAACTCCGACACCGCCTCCAGGAAGGGGCGCCGACAAAAGGGGCCGGTAGCTGCGGCGAGTGCAGGCAGGCCGAAGCCAGGGTGGTTCCAGTCGGTCACAGTCTGTCCAACACCGCTACGGGCCGAAATCGTCCCACCTCCTTGCCGCCGCCCAGCACCGGGGGCCGGGCCACCTCGTCCAGGGCGGAGACGAGAGCCGAGGGCAGGATCCCGATGCGATCCAGAGCGAGGACGGCGCCGATGCCGGTGGCCGGGCCCGAACCGCTCCAGATCTTCACCCCGATGCCATACCCGGCGGCGGCCACTCCCATGCATCCGGCCGCCCCGCCCTTGGCGGCAGTCCCCAACCAGCGACCGATGAGGCCATCGGGGCGATCCTCGCCCGAGACCAGCATCGGGTACCTCGCCATGACGGTGCGGATCCGCTCGAACCGCTCTTCGGTGGCCAGGCTCCAGAACGCTCGCGCCAGACCCCGGGTGGTGACGCGCCACACCGGTAACCCGCAGCCGTCGACACCCGGGGGTCCCACCGGTTCGCCGGTGACGTCGGCCATCACCGCTTCCACCCGCCGCTGCAGAGGATGGCCGGGATCCAGGTAGCCGGCGGTGTCCCATCCCGCCGTCGCACAGGCGGCGAGCATGGCGGCGTGTTTGCCGGAGCAGTTGTGGAAGCGGGGCGCGGCTTCGGTGATCCCCCGGGCCGCCCAACCGCAGTCAGCGGCGGGAAAGGGCCGGGCGGGCGGACAGCCCAGGTCGGCCTCGGAAAGCCTGTGACGCGCCAGCAGGTCCTCCACGACGGCCACGTGGACCGGATCTCCCGAGTGGCTCGAGCAGGCGAGGGCGAGGTGGACATCGGGTAGTTCCAATCCGGTGCTGAGGGAGGCGAAAGCCTGGAAAGGTTTGGCCGAGGAGCGGATGTAGAAGGGCCGGTCGGTGTCGCCGAACTCGACCACCGGGCGCCCGTCGGGGCCGATCACGGCGAGGGCACCGGGATGGTCTTCCTCGACCAGGCCCGACCGCTCCACGACTGCCAGGATCGAATCGGTCACTGGGCCGGTCAGGTTCCGGTGTCGCTACCGGCCAGGCCTCGCTTGTAGCGGTCGATGATCTCGGCCTGGAGCCGATCGATGACCACGTGCAGCTTGCGCCGTTGCTCGGAGACGATCTTCTCGGCCTCGGCCAGCCCCAACTGGAAGTCGACGATCTCCTCCTCGCTCATCGTGGTGACGCGGGTGAGACCGTCGTCTTCGAGGATGTGGTCCAGGTCGCGCCGACCCATGATCTCGGGGAGGTCGAGTTCGACGCTGAGGTGACGCGACTCTCCCATCGAGGAACCCGAGCCGAGCCCGGAGGCGATGATCTCGGGCAGGGCCTCGATCAGGCTGCGGGTCTCTTCGCCCCGTCGTCGCCGAAGCTCGAAAGCGAGCAGGTCCATGCGGCCGTGCAGGAGGCGGCGGTAGTAGGAGAGCTCACGCTCCACCTCCTCGGCCATGTCCCGCCGACGGCGGACCTCGTCGAGTGAAAAATCTTCGATGCCCTCGGCGTAATCCTCCGAAAGGGCCTGATCGATGCGGCGGCGCTGCTGGTCGGTCACGAACCACAGGGTAACCGGCCGCGGCGAGGGGCCGGTGCCGTCCCGGGATCAGAAGCAGGCCGAGGCCAAAGTCGGATAGGGATTGACGGCGGGGGCGCCCCGTCCGCCGGGATGGATCTCGAAGTGCACATGGGGGGCACCGCCGACGGCGTTCCCGCTGTTGCCGTTGTAGCCGATCACCTGGCCCCGGCTGACCCGGGATCCGTTGGAGACGGCCCAGTCGGCCAGGTGGGCGTAGTAGTAGCCGGTGCCGTTGTCGGCGGTGAGCCAGATGATCCTGCCCCCCAGGCCGCCGTTGCGGATGTAGACGCTCCCCGAGGCGACGGCGAAAACGGGCTCGTTCCATCCGGCCATCATGTCGGTTCCCTTGTGGCGTCGCCCGCCGGAACGGGGAAAGCCCCACGAGTCGATGAAGGAGGTGCTGCCCGGAGTCATGGGACATATGAAGCCGGAGGTGGCCTGGGGTGAGGCACCGGCCGCCGCTCCGCTCTTGCCCTGGGCCTCGGCCTTGGCCCGGGCTGCCGCCGCCGCCTGCTCCTGTTTGTACTTGCGGTTGAGCTCTTTGCAGTTGTCGGACATCTTGGCGTAGGCCGCCTGGGAGGCATTACGGGCCTCCTCCTGTTGGCCGAGAGCGTCGAGTTTGGCCGCTTCCACGGTGCGCAACTCGGCTTCGACGTCGGTCAACTCGTCCTGGAATCGGGACAGGTCGGCCTCCAGGGCCGACAACTCGGCCAGGGCGGCCTGGTCGTCTTCGGAGGCGGCGGCGAGCATCTCGGAGGTGGACATGACCTGGCCGACGTTGGCCACGGACAGGAGCACGCCGGGAGCCGAGGACGCCCCCCGCATGTACATCTCGACTGCCTTCTGCTCGGCGGCCTTCTCGACATCGCCCATCCCCGCCTGTCGGGTCTCGATGGCGCCGGCGATGTTGATCTGCTGGCGTTCCACCCGGGCGACGTCGTTGGCGGCCTCCTCGTAGGCGAGGGAGGCCTCGAGGAACCGGTTTTCGGCCGCCTGGAACTCGGCGTAGGCGGCTTCGGAATCATCACAGGCGGCCTCGACCTCCGACTTCGTCACCGAGTTCGCCTGCAGCGGCCAGGCCAGGGTGAAGATGAGGAGGATGGGAAGGACGCGGCGAACGACGACGGGGGTGCGACGCATGAACGAAGTAAGCGTAATCGTCTGCGCGGTTTTCAACTAGCCAGGCCCCCGACTCAGAGCACCAACCGCACGAGGGGGAAGTAGAGCGCCGCCGCCAGCACCGCTCCATCCAGGCCCCGCAGCATCCCGGGAGGAGGTTCGGCCAGCGCCACCGTTCCGGTGCGGAGCAGCGAGCCGAGGCCGCGTCCCGCCACCAGTGCCACCGCCACTCCCAGGCCCACCAGCAGGTAGCCGGCCACGTCCAGGTCGCGGAAGAAGGCCATCGCCACCGCCGCCACGATGGCGGTGAGGGCAGTGACGGTGAACGGATCCAGATAGGGAAGCTGGGCCATGCGCTCGACCACCGAGCCGAGCAGGACGGCCAGGATCACCACCACCAGGAAGACGTCGACCGCCTCGGTATCGGGGGAGGCGCTGGAGCGGGCGAGGATGAGGGATCCCACGGCGGCGGCTGCCAACAGGCCCACCATCACGCCGGGAGCGACGGTGTCGACCGAGCGGTAGCCGGCGATCCCCACTCCCCAGGTCAGCACGATCATCACGGCGGCGGCGATGGCGACGGCCAGCCCGGTGGCTCCGATCGATTCGGTGATGACCGCTCCCGCCACCGCTCCGACCAGGACACCGATGGCGGGGAAGCTGCGCCCCCGGGCCTCGATCTGGCCGGCCAGGTCGATGATCCACAACCCGGCCACGCCGACCAGCGCCGCCGCCCACCAGGCGGCATCGCCCTGCAGGTTGACGAACACGATCACGAGCGCCACCAGCAAGGGGGCGGCCACCGCCACCTCGGGCCGGGCCGTGATCGCGGCCGCTCCTCCCGACACCGGGGGAAGGATGGCCACCTCATCGCCGGCGTCGATGGCGTCGGAGGGTTGCGCCTCCTCGCCGTTGCGCCACACCCGGGCCGTCTCGACGGCGGCAACGAACTCGGGGCCGAATCGGTCGCCGGCCGCCGCCACCACTTCGCCGACGGTGCCACCGTCGATTTCGACACGGGAACTGCCCGCGAGTTCCTTCAGGCGTGCAAACAGTCGAACGGTGGCCATGTCCCGGAGCGTACCGGGTTTGAGCGACAGATTCCGTCCCGCCTCGACGGGCTGGTCCCCGTCCGACGGGTGCCTTACCCTCTGCACCATGTCGATGCCAGAGCACCGCGCCGATCCTGGCGGCTCCTTCCCGCCGATGGTGGCGGTCGACGTGCCCCTGATCGGGGACGAGCGCCTCAAGTCGTGGGCCAAGGTGGTGGATTCCGTCGACGAGAGCAAGTCCTCGGGCTGGGCCTACGTCGGCGAGTTCGTTGCCACCGGCGGCATCCAGGATCTGACGGCCGGATCGGTCCTGTTGATCTACGGGGAACGTGGCTCGCGGGCCAACCCCCGGCCCCTGGCCTCGGTCTACACCGTCAATGCCGACGCCACCCTCACCCATCAAGCCGATGCCAGCGGGCGGGCCTGGGCCCGCACCCTGCGCGACACGGTGGCCGAGCTCCTGTCCGAGGAGTTGATAGTTCCCTGGCAGGATCTGGTCGACCTGTCCCTCGTGCCCGACGAAGACCTGATGGAAGAGGCGCGGCGGCGTGGGCTGATCTGACCGACCGCGCTAGTTTCTCTCCGATGCTGGCAATACAGGTCGACGAGACCGGCGGACCCGAAGTACTCCAGGCGGTCGAACTATCCGACCCCGAGCCCGCTCCCGGACGGCTGGTGGTCGAGGTGGAGGCGGCCGGGCTCAACTTCATCGACGTCTATCAGCGCTCCGGCCTGTACCCGATGGAGTTGCCCTTCGTGCCCGGACTGGAGGGCGCCGGCCACATTCAGGCGATCGGCGAGGGTGTCACCGGAGTCGAGGTGGGCGACGTCGTCGCCTGGGCCGATTCCCCGGGCAGCTACGCCGGGATGATCTCATTGCCGGCAGAACGGGCCGTCCCCGTCCCCGCCGAGATCGAACCCTCCACCGCCGCGGCAGTCATGCTCCAGGGCCTGACGGCCCACTACCTGGCCACTTCCACCTTCCCCCTCCAGGCGGGCCACCGCTGCCTGATCCACGCCGGGGCGGGAGGGGTCGGACGTCTCCTGATCCAGATCGCCAAGCGGGTGGGGGCGGTGGTGTTCACCACGGTCGGGTCGGCGGAAAAGGAACAGGTGGCCGCCGCGGCCGGCGCCGACCACGTCATCAACTATCGGGAGGTTCCCTTCGCCGAGGCCATCACGGCCATCGCCGGGGAACGGCCCCTCGATGTCGTCTACGACGGAGTGGGAGCCAGCACGTTCGAGGGTGGCCTGTCACTGCTCAAGACCCGGGGCATGATGGTGACCTTCGGCAACGCCTCCGGCCCCGTTCCTCCCGTTTCGCCCCTCACCCTGATGCGAAACGGATCCATCTTCCTGACCCGGCCCACCCTGGGCGACCACGTCGCCACGACGACCGAACTGCGGGATCGCAGTCGAGAACTGTTCGAGTGGATCGCCGACGGGTCGCTGGAGGTGCTGGTGGGCGAGACCTATCCCCTGGCGGAGACCAATGAGGCCCATCGCGCTCTCGAGGGAAGAGTGACGGTGGGCAAGGTCCTAATCGTCCCCTGAGCCACCGGCTATCGCCGTGGCGAGACGGCCGGGAGTGGTGACCATGCCCTCGGCCCGCTCGAAGCGGGAAGCGAGGGCGTCGGCCTGGCTGGGGGTGAGCGAAACCGCCACTACCGCCACCGGGACCGAGATCTCGCCCAGGCGTCCCGCGGCGACGGCGGCCGTGTCGCTGGCGCGACGAGCCCAGATCGAGCGGGCCGTTCCCGGCACCGACACCGCCCGGCGAAACTGTTCGAGCAGTTGGGGATCGGAACAGTCGGCCCAGGCCGGGCAGCCGGCAACGAACCGCTCCTCGGCCGGGGCGGCAGCGCCCTCGCGGTTGTAGGCCACGGCTACCCCAAGCCCGAAGGGCATCCCTTCCAGCTGGCGCCCGTCGGCAGGCGGAACGGGGATGTCAGGAGTGTCTACCAGAACCAGACGCGCCACCAGGTCCGGCCGGGCAAACGCCACCTCGGCCGCCACCTCTCCACCCCATCCGAAGCCCACCAGCTCCACGGCACCCAACTCCAGCTCCTCGATCACCGTCGCCAGTGTGTCGGCCTGGCCATTGGTGGCGAGCCGGGCCCCGGGTTCGGCCGGCCGGGCACTGAAACCGAATCCGAACAGGTCCGGGGTCACCACCCGGCGACCCTGGTCGGCCAGGTCCGCCGCCACGTCACCCAGGGTCAGTCCCCCGGCCACCGAGTCGTCGTGGACGAGGACGGCGACGGGCCCGGAACCGCCGCTGTCCCGGTAGTGGATGGCGATGCCCTCGGCGGTCACATAGTCACCGGGAGCATGGACCACCGGGTCGGAGCGCTCGATGGCGGCGATCTGCTGGTTGGTGGCGGCCGCCCACACCACCACGGCGAAGAGGCCGAGCATCACGATCAGGCCGAGCATGCGGCCGATCAGGTTCGCCGGACTGGCGGTCTTGGGTGGTTCTCGCAGGGTCACGATGCTTGCTGTCGCTCGGGGAACCGCTTCGGGCGGCAGGGTACTCTGATCGGGGTGTCGCGAGGACCAGAAATCGCCGGGGACAGCCCGAGAGGCTCCGATGCCTGAGCTACGGGACCCGCTCCCCGAGCCCTCCGGCCCCAGCCGGGGCCGCCCGCTCGACCATCTGGTGGTGGTGGCGCCCGACCTCACCGGTGCCGCCGACCGGCTCGCTCGGGACGGATTCGTGGTCACGCCCGAGTCGCACCATCCTTTCGGCACCTCCAACCGCCTGGTCATGTTCCCCGGGTGCTATCTAGAACTCGTCACGGTCAGCCGCCCCGACCTGGTGCCGGAGACCGGGTTCGCCGCCTTCGTCGCCGGCTGTCTCGAGCGTGGCCTGACGGGCGTTCGCATGGTCGTCCTCAAGACCGCCGACGCCGAGGCCGACCGGGCCCGGCTCCGAGCCTCTGGGCTCCCGGTTCCCGCCCCGACCCAGTTCGGGCGCGAGGCGACACTCCCGGACGGTTCGATCGCACGGGTCGAATTCGAGACCCTGTTCCCCCCGCCCCCAACTCCGGACTTCTCGGTCTTCTACTGCCGCCACCTCGATCCCGAGGTGGTGTGGCACCCCGACCTGCTCGATCACCCCAACCGGGCCGGAGCGCTGCGCTCGGTGGCGATGGTCGACCCCGGACCAGCGGGCTGGCATCACCTCGCCCTTCTCGCCGGACTGGAAGCGGCTCCCCCGGCCCGTCTCGGGACCGTCGAGATTGTGCCCGGAGCGCCCTTGCTCGAGGTCGATTCCACCCGTGGGCCCCTCCGGGTGGACCTCGGCGCCGTACTCGGACACGGACCGTCGTGATGACCGATGCCGCCACCTTCCTGGGGGCGGCCGACGCCGCCCGCCGCCTGCTCGACGTCGAAGGCCTGGCGGAGCGGTGGGAAGAACCCTCCTCCCTCGATCGGATGACGATCGGCGAACTCACCGCCCACCTGTCGCGGGCGGTGACCCTGGTGGCGCGCTACCTGGATACTCCCGCCGAGCCTCCCTACCGGGACGCCGCCGGTTACTTCTTCGCCCTGGTTCCAGTCGCCGACACCGACCTCGACTCGGATCTGGCGGTGGCGGTCCGCGACCGCGCCCGCCGGGAGGAGGGGCCGGGTCTCGATACGGTCCGCCGGACATGGGACGAGACCCGCGGCGACCTGAGCGACCGGCTCGACCCGGCCGTACTCGACCGGGGCATCTCCGTGCTGGGTTCGGCGACCCGGGTGGGCGATTACCTGACCACCCGGCTGGTCGAGTTGGTCGTACATGCCGACGACCTGGCGGCCTCGCTGGGCGAGCCGACGCCCGACTTCTCCGCTGCCGCCACCGAGGCCGTGACCGCCTGTCTGACTGCCCTGGCCGCGCTCCGCTCTTCTTCCCCTCGAGGTGATCCGTGCCATGACCCGCCGCGAGCGAGCCGGAGCAGACGTGTTGTGCGTCTTCTGAGTCAGACCTCGATCGCCAGGCCGGGCGAGGCGCGGACCTCGAAGGCGGGTCCGCGGGTGGCGGCGAGAGCCGCTGCCACCACCTCCCGCAGTCGATCCGGCCGGCACAGAGCGATGGCGTTCCCTCCGAAGCCCGCCCCTGTCAGCCGGGCGCCGAGGGCACCGGCGGCGCCCATCGCCTCCACCAGGCGGTCCAGGGCCGGGGTGGAGGCACCGAACTCCTGCAGGCTGGCGTGGGACCGGTTCAGCAACTCGCCCAACTCTTCCAGGTCGCCGGCCGTCAGCGCCCGTTCCGCCCGGGCCACCCGTTCCGCCTCCGCCAGCACATGCCGGGCCACTGTCCGCACGGGCACCGGCCGGTGGGAGGGGAATCTTCCCCGGGTCAAGCTGGCCAGCGCCAGCTCGTCGACACCCGTCGCGCGGGCGGCGGTGGCGGTGGTGATCGCCTCGGGCAGGTCTCCGGCCAGGGCGAACGCATCCGGGGAATCCGCCACCGACCCCAGCCGCAACGGTGAAGGAACGCCGATCCCGAGGCGGTGGGCCAGAAAGGCCGTCGCCACCCGTCCCCCCACCACCCGGGCGTTGTAGGCGGCCCGGGCGTCGCCGCCCTTCTCGGCCACCTCCCCCGAGTACGCGACCATCACCGACGCCGCCGCCGGGAGCGGGATATGGCGATGGACCGGCGCTTCGGGAGGGAAGTCGATGTGCATGGCATGGCCGGCCCGGGCATGAGCGATGACGGTCTGGTCCATTTCCCCCGACTCGACCCCGGCGGAGCGTTCGGCCATCGCCGCCAGCCTTGCCACCTCGGCCGGCTCGACCCACCGTCCCGCCGCTCCCGCCAGCGCCGCGATCAGGGCCATCGTCAGGGCGGTCGATGACGACAGCCCCCCGCCGGCGGGCAGGTCGCCCTCGACCGTCGCCACCACTCCCCCCTCGTGACCCAGCACCTCGAGCACGGCCCGGACGTATCGATGCCATCCCTCGGCCTGGCTGCGATCCACGAACGGGTCCCCGCGGGACGTCGACACGATCTCGATGCGGCGATCGGGGGCCGCCGCCACCCGCACCCTGCGGTCGATGGCGAAGGGCAGAACCGGCAGACCGGAGTAGTCGGTGTGCTCGCCGATCAAGTTGACACGGCCGGGAGCGGACACGACCGACACCGGGGAACGTCCGAAGCGCGACCGGAACGTCACGGGTTGGTGAGTGCCCCCACTTCCGCCTCCAACCGGGTGAGATTGTGGAACCTCTCGCCGTAGTCCAGTTCGGGCGAATCGGCGGCGCAGTCGAACATGAGGCTCTCCGCCTGGCGGACCCAGGAGTCGGCGGTGTCGCCGATCTCGGGAAGCGGCGCCGGCCGCACCGAAGACCCCTCTTCTCTCAACTCTCCCAGCACCCGGTCGCAGAGATCGGGCGACTCCTCACCGGGTTCTGGCACCATCGCCACCATCGGATTCCACGTCTCCACCAGCCAGTCCTCGATGTCAGGGGTGCCGGCGCCGCAAGCGGCCAGCATCAACAGGACGATAACCAGCGTTATCCGGAGCCGCATGTCGCCAGGATACGGCATCCCCACCCCCCGCCCGGGACGCACCCCCACCGTTTTGGG
>DATHVR010000092.1:0-13625 GCA_035461175.1 Acidimicrobiia bacterium
GTAGCGCCGAAGCTGGTCGGTGGGTTCTTGCATACTTCCGCGAGTTCTCCGTTCGGGAATCAAGTCTCCGGACAGGTCTGGCCGTTACACCGCAGGATTCGGGCCGCCCCACCGTTCCCGGTGGACGACCTCTTCCAGCGGACGCGGTCCCCGGTCGAGCGATCCCGACCGCCGGTCGGGAGCGGGGTGGCCCAGCGTAATGATTCCGATCGGCGCGTACTCGGCGGGGATGTCCAGGATCGAACGGAGCTCGTCAGTCGAATGCGCCCCGAGAAACCCGGCGGCGAGACCTTCGTCGACTGCCGCCAGCAGCAATGCCATCAGACCCGCACCGGCGTCCACCCACCAATAGGGGATCGGCCATTCGATCTCGCGGCCCTGGTCGTCGACCTTGTCGGGCAGGCGGTAGCGCCGGTGGTAGGCCGCTTCGGACACCGACAGGACGATGAGGGCCGGGGCGCGGGACACCCACGGATCGAATCCCCGCGCCACGTACTCGGATTCTCCGGCCGCCTCGGCCACCTCCCGGCGGATGTCGGCGTCGGTGACCACTACCACCGCCAGACCCTGGCTGTATCCGGCCGACGGGGCTCGCAGCGCCGCCCTGGCTACCCTCTCCAGGGCACCCGGTTCGATCGGCTCCGCGGTGTAGTTGCGCACCATGCGGCGGCGGCGGAGTACCTCGGTGAACTCCATCTGTCAGCTCTGAGGTCGGGGCCCGACCATGCCGTAGCGGATCGCCCGGACCAGACCGGTGACGAGTGCGGCGATCCCGAGCAGCAGGATCAAGAAGGTGACGGCCGATGAGAGAAAGGTGGCTGCCGTCACCAGCAGAGCCACCCCGATCGCCCCCAGGCCGAAGAGCAACAACTGGGGTCGGCCGCCTTCGTCCACCAGACGGGAACTGTCGACCGTGGCGAACCACACCAGCGTCACCACCGTGGCGCCCAGGGTCGCCACCTCCACCGCCCCCGGAGCCGAGAAGAAGGTCAGCCAGAGCAGGAAGGCGACGACCGCGGCACCGAAGGCGACATCCCGGATCTCAGGCCTCCTTGACCGCCGCCAGGATCTCGGTCAACCCCTCCCGGGCGTCGGCGAACAGCATGAGGGTGTTCTCCATGTAGAAGAGGGGGTTGTCGATCCCGGCGAAACCGGGCGAGAGGCTTCGTTTGATCACCACCACCGTCGCCGCCCGGTCCACGTCCAGGATCGGCATGCCGGCGATGGGGCTCTGGGGGTCCTCCCGAGCCGAAGGATTGACCACGTCATTGGCGCCCACCACCAGGGCGACGTCGGTATGGGGAAAGTCGTTGTTGATGTCCTCGAGGTCGTACAGCCGCTCGTAGGGCACATCGGCCTCGGCCAGGAGGACGTTCATGTGGCCGGGCATACGTCCGGCCACCGGGTGGATGGCGTAGCGGACGTCCACGCCCCGGTCCGTCAGCGCCTGGGAGAGGTCACGCAGGGCGTGCTGGGCCTGAGCCACTGCCAGCCCGTAGCCAGGCACCACCACCACCGACCGGGCGTAGGCGAGGGTGATGGCGACATCGTCGGGGCTGGCCCGGCGCGCCACCTTGTCGGAGTCGGTCCCGGTCGGTCCCGCTCCCTCCCCTCCAAAGGCGCCGAACAGCACCTCGCCCAGGCTGCGGTTCATCGCCTTCACCATGATCATGGTGAGGATCAATCCGGCCGCTCCCACCAACGCACCCGAGATGATCAGGGCGTTGGAGCCGATGACGAAGCCGGCCGCGGATGCAGCCAGGCCCGACGCCGAGTTCAGGAACGAGATCACTACCGGCATGTCGGCGCCGCCGATCGGGATCACCCGGGTGATGCCGAGGATGGCAGCGAGAGCGGCCACCGCCCAGGCCCAACTCATCTCGCCGCCGGCGGCCACCAGCATCACCGATGCCGCCACGGCACCGAGCGCCAGGACCGGGTCGACCAATCGCTGGCCTGGATAGTGGATCTGGCCGCCGGACATCAGCCCCTGCAGCTTGGCGAAGGCAACCAGGCTGCCGGTGAGAGTCAGCATCCCTATCAGGATCGAGATGGCGATCGTGATCAGAACCCGGGTCTCGTCGGCGGCCCGGGTCACCTCGGCCAGGGCGACCAGCGCCGAGGCTCCGCCTCCGAAGCCGTTGAACAACGCCACCAACTGGGGCATGTCGGTCATCTCGGTGCGGCGGGCCAGATAGGCGCCGACCGCGGCGCCCACCACCAGGCCGGCGAGGATCACGGTGTAGGAGATGATGGCCCGGTCGGCCAGGGTGACTATGACAGCCAGCAGCATCCCGGCCGCCGCCACCTGGTTGCCGGAGCGAGCCGTGGCGGGACTGGAGAGGCGGCGCAGACCCACGATGAAGAGGGAGGCGGCGATGATGTAGAGATAGCCGGCGAGGGTGATGTTCATCGCTGGTCCTCGTGGCGGCGGAACATACCCAGCATTCGGTCCGTGACCATGAACCCGCCGACCACGTTGATGGTGGCCATCACCACGGCGAGAAAGCCCAGCACCGTGGCCAGTGTCTCGTTGCTGGATCCGGTGGCGATGAGGGCGCCGATGATCGAGATTCCCGAGATGGCGTTCGATCCCGACATGAGCGGAGTGTGCAGGGTGGGCGGGACCTTGGTGATCACCTCGAAGCCCACGAAGGCGGCGAGGACGAATACCGTGATCGGTATGAGGAGTGCTTCCATCAGGCCGTCTCCTCCAGTTTTTCCTTGACTCGGGTGTGGATGACTTCTCCGTTCCGGGCCACCATCGTCTCGTGGACGATGTCGTCGTCCACCTCCAGGTCGAGCGCTGCGTCCTCGGTGCTCAAGAGTGCGATGAAGTTGACCACGTTCCGAGCGTAGAGCTGGCTGGCGTGGTTGGCCGAGCGGGAAGGAAGGTCGAGGGGAGCCATCACGGTGACACCGTCCACGGTTACCGTCTGTCCAGGCCGGCTCACGTCGCAGTTGCCGCCGGTGGCGGCGGCACCGTCGACGATCACCGATCCTGGCCGCATCGCCGCCACCATCTCGGCCGTGACGAGACGCGGGGCGGGTCGCCCGGGGATGGCGGCCGTGGTGATGACGGCGTCGGCGGCGACGACATGGTCGAAGAGTCCCGCCAGCAGCCTCGCCTCGGTGTCGTCGGCCAGTTCCCGGGCATAACCCCCGGTCTCGGCCGAGTCCTGGGACTCGATGTCGACCGACACGAAGTTGGCTCCCAGCGACTCGACCTGTTCGGCGGCGGCGGCGCGCACGTCGAAGCCGTGGACCGAGGCCCCCAGCCGGCGGGCGGTGGCGATCGCCTGTAGGCCCGCCACCCCTGCACCCAGGATCAGGACCCGGGAGGGCCGGATGGTGCCGGCGGCGGTGGTGAGCATCGGGAAGATGCGGTCGCAGGCGGCCGCCGCCTCGATCACGGCCTGGTAGCCCACCAGGGTGGCCTGGGAAGAGAGGACGTCCATCGCCTGGGCCCGGGTGGTGCGGGGCACCAGTTCGAAGGCGAACAGGGTGGTGCCGGTGGCGGCGAGCGGCTGGAGGGCGGCGGGCTCATCGAGGGGCTCGAGCAGGCCCAGCACCGCCCGCGAGGAGCCGATCTGGTCAGGAGCGGGTGGGTGGACGGTGACGAGAAGGTCGGCATCGGCGGCGGCGGCGATCCCGGCTCCGGCGTCCTCGTAGTCCGCGTCGGGATACCCGGCGCCGGCTCCGGCGCCCACTTCCATCGTGACCCGATGCCCGGCGGCGACCAGCCGGCGGACGCTGTCAGATGTGATCGCCACCCGGCGCTCACCGGGGCGCCGCGGGGCGAGTGCGTGAATGTGCATGACGCCAATGGTGGCAGAAAAGGGTCCGATTCCGCATACCGGACCCTGTACGCAACGACACGGTTGTGCTTGACTGCGAGTCGATGACTTCTCAAGCGGGTGAGGCAACTCTGCGCGTCGTATGGACGAGGGGGAAGGGCTGTGCGGAGTTGGCCGAGCTTCTCGGTGCTTCCGATACCTCCCGCGTTTCGGGCAATCCGGTCGAGGCCTGTGTGAACGAGAAGGCCGATCTGCTCGTGGCCCGTCGCCTGCAGTCCGGCTTCGACCTCGTCGATACGGCGGTGCCCCTCGATGTCGATCCGGAGGGCCTCGACGCCGTGGTGGCGGCTGTGGCAGGAGGCCCTCATTCGGTGCTGGCCGCCCGTGTCGCCCGCCGCCTGGGTCGGGCGCTGAAGGTGCCGGCGTCGATGGTCTCGGCCCATCCTCTCGACTCCGACCCGGCCGAGGCGGTGCGGATCGTCGAGGAGATCTATCCCCAGGTGCCGGACATCGAGTACGTGACGATGCCGGCGGGCGACATGAGCAGCCTCGTCGAGCAACTTCCGGGAAGGACCCTGCTCGTCTTCGGGGCTCCGGGTGGCTCCTGGTTCCAGCGCCGCCTCTTCGGTCCCGGTGCCCGGCTCCGCTCCAACGCCCCCGCCGGGGCAGTGGTGGTGAAGTCGGCCCCGCGGCGCGTCTTCCAGGTGATGGGCGAGCCCGTGTTCGTGGCGCCGATGCTGCAAGCCCGCGACACGCTACGAATCCGACCCGAGACCACACTGGCGGTGGCGGAGGCGGGACGCCTGATCGGGCTGGTGCGCCGGCAGCGGCTGGCCGAGTTGCGCCCCGACACGCCGGTGGGCGAAGCCATGGAGGATCCGGTCTCGATCGGGCAGGTGGAACCGGTGGAGGCGGCCCGCCCCCTGCAGCCGATGTTCGGCTCCGATCCGATCCCGGTCGTCGACGATGAGGAGCGATTGGTCGGAGGTCTGGTGGTACCGGCGGCGTGAGCTCCCGGAACCGGGCATTGATCCTCCTCGCCGTCGGGGTGGCGGCCATCGCCGTCTACGGATTGGCCACCGACAGCCCCTTCGTGGGCATCTACCTGGCCGTGACGGTGGTTCTGACCCTGGTCATGGTCGGGATCGACCGCGCCGTCACCTTCGCCGACCCGGTCTTGTGGGGCCTCGCCCTGGTGGCGATCGGCAACATGGCGGGTGGGGTGATCCTGGTCGACGACGGGACCCTCTACCTGGCCGACGTGCTGGGGCCGGTGCGGTATGACAAGATCTTCCACGCGTTCGCCACCGGGGTGGGCACGATTGCGGCGTGGGCGGCCTTGAAGCGGTGGGGAGAGCTATATCGACTCACCCCCGGCCTCGGATTCACGGTGGTGCTGATGGGATGCGGGGTGGGGGCGCTGGTGGAGGTCGTCGAGTACGTCGGGACCCTGGTCGTGGCCAACTCGAGTGTCGGCGACTACGGCAACAACATGCTGGACCTCGTCGCCAACCTGACCGGGGCGGTGGTGGGGGTGGGGCTGATTCGTCTGGGGACGCCCCGATTCCGCCGGGCGATAGGTGGTTAGTGTGACTGCGACCTCCGGAGGGCCCGTGACCGAAGAAATGATCCGCCTCGTCCACGTATCCAAGACCTTCCCCGGTGCCGCGGATCCGGCCGTCGCCGATCTCTCTTTCGAGGTCGGACGGGGTGAGTTCGTCACCCTGGTGGGACCGTCGGGATGCGGCAAGACCACCACCCTGAAGATGATCAACCGGATCATCGAGCCCAGCTCGGGCGAGATCTGGGTCGACGGGATCGCCGCCATCGACACCCCTGCCCCGCAGCTGCGGCGCTCGATCGGCTACGTGATCCAACAGATCGGTCTGTTCCCGCACCGCACCATCGCCCAGAACATCGCCACCGTCCCCGAGTTGCTGGGATGGGAGCGGAGGCGGATCCAGGAGCGGGTGGGACAGCTGGCGGAGATGGTCGGGCTGGAGTCGGCCCAGCTGGATCGGTATCCCTCGGAGCTCTCGGGTGGCCAGCAACAGCGGGTGGGCGTGGCCCGGGCGCTGGCCGCCGATCCCCCTGTGCTGCTGATGGACGAGCCCTTCGGCGCCGTCGACCCGATCGTGCGGACCCGGCTTCAGGACGAGTTCCTCTCGCTCCAGGCCGAACTGCAGAAAACGGTGGTCTTCGTCACCCATGACATCGACGAGGCGATCCGGATGGGCGATCGCATCGCCATCCTGAACATCGGGGGTGTGCTGGAACAATTCGACACCCCGGATCGGATTCTCTCGCAACCGGCGTCGCCGTTCGTGGCCGACTTTCTGGGCGAGGATCGGGGGATCAAGCGCCTGTCTCTCATCAGACTAGATCAGCTCGATCTCCCCCTAGGCCCGGCGGTGGAGGCGGACGCCGGCCTCGACGAAGCTCGGCGGGTGATGGAGCGGGAGGGGACCGACTGGGTGGCGGTGCTCCACTCGGGGGCTCTGGCCGGATGGGTGTGGGGCAAGGACCTGGTTGGAGTGGAGCGGGTCGGGGATCTGAAGGTGGCGGATTTCCGGGTCACGGTGGACTGCAACGCCAGCTTGCGGGAGGCGCTCGACGCCATCGTCAACACCCACAACAACGTGGGGATGGTGGTGGACGAGGGTCGTTATCAGGGAATGCTGACCATGGATCTCCTCACCGCCGAGCTGATCGGATGATGCCGAATGGCGCGAGTGATCCCGATGACAAGATGATCCCGATGACAAGATGATCATGGCCCAGGCCGACCCCTTCATCCGCTGGGACTGGATATGGACCCACTTCGATGAGATGTGGGAGCGCACGGTCGAGCATTTCGTCCTCACCTCGATCGCCGTGGTGGTGGGTCTGATCGTGTCGGTGGGACTGGCGATCGTGGCCCTCCGCTACCGACGCACCTACAGCCCGATCACGTGGACCGCCGGCGTCCTCTACACGATCCCCAGCATCGCCCTGTTCGCCTTCCTGGTTCCCTTCACCGGACTGACCCTTCTAACCGCCGAGATCGGTCTCGTCTCCTACACCCTGCTGATCCTGATCCGCAACATCGTCGCCGGCATCGACGGGGTACCTCCCTCGGTGGTGGAGTCGGCGGTCGGAATGGGCTACACGCCGCGACGGTTGTTCTGGGCGATCCAGGTCCCGCTCGCCCTTCCCGTCATCATCGCCGGGGTCCGTATCGCCGCCGTGACCGTGGTGGGCCTCGTCACCGTGACCAGCCTCATCGGCCAGGGAGGGTATGGCGCCTTCATCCTGCGGGGCCTGGGACGCAATTTCGCCACCGAGATCCTGGTGGGGACGGTCCTCTCGATCCTCTTCGCCGTCCTCATCGACGTGATGCTGCTGGCGGTGCAGCGGCGGGCGGCCCCGTGGGTCCGACGGCGAGCGGAGACGTCGTGAGCGAGTTCCTGGCCGACCTGGCCGAGTTCCTCGGCGACCCCGCCACCTGGTCGGGGCCTTCCGGTCTCCCCGCCCGCACCGGTGAGCACCTGCTCCTGTCGGCCTTCGCGCTGGCGGTGGCGGCGGCCATCACCTTGCCGCCGGCTCTGTGGCTGGGCCATCGGGGCCGGGGTGGGGTGGCGGTGGGGGCGGTAGTCAACATCGGGCGGGCCATCCCCTCATTCGGGATCGTGGCCCTGATGCTGCCGATCAGCCTCCGCTTCGGGTGGGGGATCGGCTACTGGCCCACCTTCGTGGCCCTGGTCGCCCTGGCCATGCCGCCCATCTTCACCAACACCTACACCGGCATCACCGAGGTCGAAGGCTCGGTACGCGAGGCGGCCCTGGGCATGGGGATGACCGGCGGGCAGATGCTCACCCGCACGGAGGTGCCGCTGGCCATGCCGGTGATCTGGACCGCCCTGCGTGTCTCGGCCGTCCAGGTGGTGGCAACGGCGACACTGGGGGCGGTGGTGGGATGGGGAGGCCTCGGTCGCTACGTGATCGACGGGTTCGCCCAGGGCAACGACGTGTTCGTCTTCGTGGGGGGAGTGGTGGTGGCGGTGCTGGCCATCCTCGTCGACGTGGCCTTCTCGGTCGCCGAGCGCTTCGTCCTTCCCGCCGGGACCCGCCATCGCGACCGGACGGAGATGGAAACCACGGTGCCGGCCTGATCACGTTCCCGGAAGCAACACGGTTCCCGCTACGTTGCACTGGGTCACGGCGGGTCGCAAGGCGCGCCGTTCAACCAACGGAAGGAGATACCCATGCGGCGGAGAAACCGCAAGGACGTCATTGGGGCGGCCCTGCTCGTCGTGGCTCTGATCGCGGCGGGGTGTGGGTCGGGTGATGACGCAAAGGAAGGACCGACGATCACGATCGGAGCCCAGAACTTCGGCGAGAGTGCCATTCTCGCCGAGGTCTACGGTCAGGCCCTGACCGATGCCGGGTACGAGACTGCCATCCAGCCTCTGGGAGGGTTTCGGGAACTCGTCTTGGGCTCGTTCGAGAGCGATGAGATCAACTTCACCCCCGAGTACGCCGCTTCGATGCTCGAGTACCTCAACGAGGACGTGAGCGAGGCCACCGGCGATGCCGACGAGACCACCTCGATCCTCCAGGGTTACCTCGACGAGATCGGGCTGGTCGCCTTCACCCCGTCGCCGGCGATCGACACCAACGCCTTCGTGGTGACTCCCGAGACCGCCGACGGAATGGGGATACGCAGCATCTCGGACATGGCGGGCAAGGAATCCGAGTTGACGCTGGGTGGACCGCCGGACTGCGAAACCAACCCCTTCTGCATCCCCGGGTTGCAGGATGCCTACGGCATCGACCTGGCGGGCAGCTTCACCTCGCTCGACGCCGGGTCGGTGACGGTCCAGGCGCTGGAGGCGGGCGAGATCGACGTAGCGGTTCTGTTCTCCACCAGCGGCGTCATCGCCGACAAGGGCTGGATCCTGCTCGAGGACGACCAGAGCATGCTCGCCGCCGACAACGTGGTTCCGGTGGTCTCCACCGCGCTGGTCGAAGCCTACGGTGAGGAATTCCGCAGCCTGGTGGACGAGATCAGCGCCGCCATGACGACTGCCGACCTGACGGAATTGAACCGCCAGTTCGACATCGAGGCCCGCGACGCCAACGAGATCGCCACCGACTGGCTGACCGACAACGGTTTCCTCGACGGCTGACCTCCCTGCTTTTCGCGCATGAATTGCGTGCCATAGCGCGCAATCCATGCGCGAAAGCGGGTCCGGGGCGTCGCTACCGTGAGTCGCCATGATCTCCGGCTACTACCGCTTTCCCGATGTCCATGACGATCGCGTCGTCTTCGTGTCCGAAGACGACCTGTGGGAGGTGGCCCTCGACGGGGGCCGGGCCCGGCGGCTGACCGCCAACCCCGGACCTTCCGCCTACCCGGTCTATTCGCCGGACGGGACTCGCATCGCCTACACCGGGCGCGACGAGGGCGTGACCGAGGTCCAGGTCATGGACGCCGACGGCGGGAGCCCCACCCGCCTCACCTACCACGGCGCCCTCAGCCAGGTGGTGGGATGGGACGGCGACGAGATCGTCTACGCCTCCAACGCCGAATGGCCGTTCAGCAACGACTTCCGCCTCTGGTCGGTGCCGGCCGACGGCGGGCCGCCCCGCCTGCTTCCCTGGGGACCGGCCCGCAACCTCACCCGACAACCCGGTGGCCCCGGTGTCGTCCTCGGCCGTCACACCGCCGATCCGGCGCGGTGGAAGCGCTACCGGGGTGGCCGGCTGGGCACGATCTGGATCGATCGATCCGGAGAGGGCGACTTCAAGCCTCTGGTCGAACTCGAGGGGAATCTCGCCTCCCCGATGTGGATCGGGAGGCGGGTCTACTTCCTTTCCGACCACGAGGGCCACGGCAACCTGTATTCCGTCACCCCCACCGGTCGGTCCCTGCATCGCCACACCGGCCACCAGGACTTCTATGCCCGCCATGCCTCCACCGATGGCGCCACCATCGTCTATCACGCCGGGGGTGACCTGTGGGCGCTGGATCCGGACGGCGATGAGCCGAGGCGGGTCGAGGTGGGACTGCCGTCCGCCCGCCCCCACCGCAACCGCCGCTTCATTCCGCCCGGCAAGTACCTGGAGTCGGTCGACATCCACCCCGAGGGCCACTCGCTGGCCGCCACGGTGAGGGGTGGCGCCTACACGATGCCGCTGTGGGAGGGGTCGGTCCACCGCCATGGCCCGGTGTCTGCCTCCCGGCGGCGTCTGACCACATGGCTGCCCGATGGCGAGCGGATCATCGCCGTCACCGACGAAGGCGGAGAGGAGTCACTGGTCGTCGATCGAGTCGACGGGAGTGAGTCCCGAATCATCGAGGCCGATTTGGGTCGGGTACGCAGTCTCGATGTCGCTCCCGCCGGTGCCGAGCGGGTGGCGCTCACCAACCACCGGCACGAGGTGCTGGTCGTCGAGTTGGGCTCGGGCCGGGTCCGAACCGTGCATCGCAGCCCCTATTCGTGGATCGCCGGCATCGCCTGGTCGGCCGACGGCCGCTGGCTTGCCTTCTCGGCCGCCACCACCCGCACCAGTCACAGCATCTTCCTGGTTGACACCAAAGGAAAGGGAGATCCCGTGCGGGTCACCCGCCCCGATTTCGACGACCGCTGGCCCAGCTTCGACCCCGGGGGCCAGTTCCTGTATTTCACCTCGGCGCGGGTCTTCGATCCCGTCGCCGACACCCATTTCCACGACTACTCGTTCCCTTCCGGTAGCCGGCCCCACCTCCTCGCCCTGCGGCCCGATGTCCCCTCGCCCTTCGACCCGGCCCAACGTCCCGCCCGGGCACCGGGCGCGCCCCCGCCGGGGTCGCCCGCTCCGAAGAACGGTGAGAAGGCCGGCAAGGAGAAAGCCGCCCCCGATCCGGTGGAGATCGACCTGGAGGGGATCGACTCGCGGGTGGTGGCGTTTCCCCAGCCTCCGGGCCGTTACGGACCGGTTCGCGGAGCCAAGGGAAGGGTGTTCACGATCGTCTTCCCGGTCTCGGGAGCTCTCACGCCCCAGTCCAAGCCCACCGGCCGGGTGGAGGCATGGGACTTCGCCACCGAGAAGATCGAGCAGATCGCCGACTCCGTGTCCGGGATCATCACCAATCCCGCCGGCACCGTGTTGGGAATCTATGGAGACCGCAAGTTGCGGGTGGTCCCGGTCGGGTGGAAGGACGACAAGTCGGGGTCCCAGGAGACCGGTAGGTCCACCGGATGGGTCGATCTCAACCGGATCCGGAGCCAGATCGATCCCGGCGCCGAGTGGCGACAGATGTATTCGGAATCCTGGCGCCTGCAGCGGGATTACTTCTGGTTCGAGGACATGTCCGGGGTCGACTGGCTCGAGATACACGATCGCTACCTGCCTCTGGTCGATCGGATCGGATCCCGGGCCGAGTTCAGTGACCTTCTCTGGGAGATGCAGGGGGAACTGGGCACCTCTCATGCCTATGAGCTGGGAGGCGACTACCGGCCCGTTCCCACCTACCCCCAGGGATCGCTGGGAGCCGGATACGAGCTGGATCGGGGGCGGTGGAAGGTCACCGAGATCGTCGAGGGGGATCCGTGGGAGCCCAAGGCCAGTTCGCCTCTCGCCGCGCCGGGCGTGGACGTGCGGGTGGGCGACCGGCTGGTGGCGGTAGACGGTCAGGAACTATCGACCGGCACCCATCCCAACGAGATGCTGATCGACCGTGGCGGACGCCCGGTGACCCTGACCCTGAAGAGGGGCCGGCGCAAGGCTCACACCGTGACCGTCACTCCGCTGGCCGATGAGACTGCCCTGCGCTATCGGCGCTGGGTGGAGGCGAACCGGGGAACGGTGGCCGAGGCGACCGACGGACGGGCCGGCTATATCCACATCCCGGACATGGGGGCGACAGGATTCGCCGAGTTCCATCGTGCCCTTCTCACCGAGGTCGACCGCGAGGGTCTGGTGATCGACGTGCGCTACAACCGGGGCGGCAATGTGAGCCAGCTCCTGCTCGAGCGGCTGCTGCGCCGGCGGCTGGGGTGGATGGTGACCCGCTGGCGGGAACCGGTGCCTTTCCCCAACGATGCCCCGGCCGGGCCGATGGTCGCCCTCACCAACGAGCTGTCGGGTTCGGACGGCGACATTTTCAGCCACACCTTCAAGCTGGTGGGCCTCGGTCCCCTGATCGGGACCCGCACCTGGGGAGGTGTGATCGGGATCTGGCCCCAGCAGTCACTGGTTGACGGGACGGTCACCACCCAGCCCGAGTTCGCCCACTGGTTCGAGGACGTCGGCTTCGCGGTCGAGAACTACGGCACCGACCCCGATATCGAGGTCCACATCGCCCCCCAGGACTACGCCGCCGGGCGTGATCCCCAGATGGAGAGGGCGCTGAGCGAACTGATGGACCTGATGGAGGCTCACGTCGAACGGGTCCCGGATCCGGAGGCAAGACCGGACCTGAAGCCCCCGCGGCTTTCCTGAGCCGGAGGTCAAAGGCTCAGGTCGAGATCAGGTCGGCCAGGCCGGTGGCCCGCTCTGAGATGCGCTCGGTCACGTCCTGTTGGCGGTCGGCCGTCTTCGCTTCCACCAGGTCGATGGCGTCGTGCCATACCTCGTCCCGCCAGCCGGCGATGAGACGGGAGAAGAGCCATTCGTCGAATGGGCCGAGCAGGCGATCGAGCAGACCCATGGCGGGGGAGAGCGGCTCCACCACCTCGGCCTGAACGACATCGACGGTGCGGCCGATGATCAGGTTGACGGCCTCGTGGTCAGAATGGCGGTCACTCCGGCGGGAGGGGTCGAGCAGGTCCCAGTCGTCGAGGACATCGGCGAGGGCGAAGGCGAGGTCGTAGTTGATGTGGGCGTTGATGCCCAGGAGCAGGTGCTGGAGAGGATGGAGGTCGGCCGCTCCTGCCGCCCCGAGAGCGTGGCGCCACACCAGGGGGCACTCTCCGCCCGAGTCGTAGAGATCGATCGCATCGAAGTAATAGTCGGCGAAGCGATGGAGCAGGCGATCGACCCAGGCGCAGTCGCCGAATTCGCCGCGCCGGATCGCCTCGACAATGCCCGAGGTCATCGTGGAGTAGGCATCGGCGAAGATGGCGCGCCGGTCTCCCCGGCCCGTCCAGTCGCTCGAGAGTTGCTGCATACGCAGGAGGGCGGCCGACATCGGGCGGGACCATAACAGTGCCAGAATGGCGCCATGACCGAGTTCACCCGGTGGCGGCCCCATCCCTGGCATGGACTGAGTGCGGGACCCGAACCCCCGGTGGTGGTGACCGCCTACATCGAGATCACGCCCTTCGACGTGGTCAAGTACGAGGTGGACAAACCGACCGGCTACCTCAAGGTCGATCGTCCTCAGCAGACGTCGTCGTCACCGCCCACTCTCTACGGCTTCATCCCTCGCACCTATGCCGGCGAGCGGGTCCGTGACCTGTGTCCCGGTGCGGACCGGGGCGACGGCGACCCGATGGACGTGTGCGTGATCTCGGAGCGGCCGATCGACCGGGCCGACATTCTCCTCACCGCCCGGGTGGTGGGCGGCCTGCAGATGCTGGACGGGGGAGAGGCCGACGACAAGATCATCGCCGTACTGGCCAACGACCCCATCTGGGCCGGGGTCCAGGACCTGGTGGAACTGCCGGAGGCACTGATCGATCGTCTGTCGCACTACTTCGAGACCTACAAGCTCCATCCTGGATCGGAGGCCGACGTCACCATCCAGCGCCGCTACGGCCGGGAGCACGCCTTCCGGGTGATCGAAGCCTCGATCGAGGACTATCAGGAGAGCTTCCCCGCCTGACCCAAACCCGTTATCGCGACACAAGTGCGCGCCCTAGC
>DATHVR010000093.1:0-26139 GCA_035461175.1 Acidimicrobiia bacterium
GAGCGAGCGCAGCGACTGGTTCCAGGTGGCCGGCCCGACGTTCTCCACCACCACGGCGGCGCCGCCGGCCGACTTCATCTCTTTGGAGAACTCGCCCTCCGAGTCGAACCCGGCCACCGCCCCGTTGGCCAGAGCCCATTCGATCTTCTCCCGGGAGCGGGAGGTGACATAGACCTCGGCGCGTAGGGCCCGGGCCAACAGGAGGGCGGCCGAAGACACCCCGCCCCCGATTCCGGGGATCAACACTGTTTCGCCCTCCCGTACCCGGGCGCGCTCGAGCATGCGTAGGGCGGTGGCAGTGACGAGACCGAACGACCCGGCCACCTCCCAGCTCAGCTTGGGAGGCTTGGGGAGCGTATTGCGGGTAGGAACGACCACGTACTCGGCCAGGGTGCCGGTGTGGTGCTCGCCGAGGATCCCGAACTCGGAGCAGTAGACGATCTGGTCGTGGAGGCAGGCCTCGCATTCGCCGCACGACAGCGACGGGTCGATCAGGACCTCGTCGCCGACCTCGAAACCGTCGACGCCCTCGCCGATGGCGTCGACCGTACCGGCCCCGTCCGCTCCCAGCACGTGGGGGAGGTGCTCGGGAGCGGGCAGGCCCTGGGACACCCACAGGTCGAGATGGTTGAGGCCGGAGGCGACCAGGCGAATCCGCACCTCACCGGGGCCGGGCTCGGGAGTGTCAATCTCCTCGAGCTGGAATGCATCGATGCCGGTGGTTTCGGTCAGCAGCCAGGCTCTCATGGCGGTGAGGCTAGCCAGCCGCGCGAAGATGCTCCGATGCACACCTCCGAGGTCAGGGTCCGCTTCTACGAGCTCGATCCCTATAACCACGTCAATCACACCAACTACCTCGCCTACTTCGAGACCGCCCGCATCGACTTCCTCGACGAGCGCGGTGTCGGCCTGGACGTGATGCAGGAGCAGGGCTGGCAGCTGGTGGTGGTGGAGCTGAAAGCGAAGTTCCATGCCGCCGCCGGGTTGCACGACATCCTCACCATCACCACCGAGGTGGGGGAGATGGGACGGGTGACGTCGACCTGGCATCAGGAGATGCGCCGGAGCGAGCAGCTGGTGGCGACGCTGGAGGTTTCGGCGGCCTTCACCGACATGGCGGGAAAGCCCCGGAGGATTCCTCCCCAATTCGTCGAGGCGTTCTCCCCGGCCTGAGCCGACCGCGCCTCGTATAGTCGGGCGCCCGTGTCCGAAGTCCAGCACCGCCGTTCCCGCGTCCTCATCTGCGACCCCATCGCCGACGAAGGGGTGGAGCTCCTGGCCGAGCACTTCGACGTCGACGTCCGCCCCGGTCTTGCGCCGGCCGAGCTGGAGGCGATAATCGCCGATTACGAGGCGATCGTGGTCCGCTCCGCCACCCAGGTGACGCGCCGGCTCCTGAAGCGGGCGGAGCGTCTCCAGCTGATCGCCCGGGCCGGGGCGGGCCTCGACACCATCGACGTCGAGGCGGCCGTCGAGCGCGGGGTGGACGTCATCAACGCTCCTGCTGCCAACACCCTGGCGGTGGCGGAACTGACGATCGGATTCCTGGTCTCACTCGCTCGCAACGTTCCTCGGGGCGACGCCGCTCTCAAGGAAGGCCGGTGGATCAAGAAGGAGTTGATGGGCTCGGGGCTACACGGCAAGACGCTGGGGATCATTGGCTTCGGCCACATCGGCCAGGCGGTGGCGGTGCGGGCCAAGGCCTTCGGCATGCGCATCATCACCAATCAGTACCGGCCCACTCCCGAGCTGTATCTGGAGGCAGGGGTGGAGCCGGTCGACCTCTACGACCTCCTCGCCCAGTCCCATTTCGTCACCCTGCATATTCCCGCCCGACCCGACACCGAGCACCTGATCGGGACAGAGGAACTGGAGGCGATGCGTTCCACCGCCTATCTGATCAACACCTCCCGGGGCTCGGTCGTCGACGAACGGGCACTGCTCGAGGCGCTCGACGAGAGCCGCATCGCCGGAGCTGCCCTGGACGTGTTCATGGAGGAACCGGCCCCGGACAACCCGCTCGCCCGCCATCCCCGGGTCATCGCCACCCCCCACATCGGGGCCAGCACAGAGGACGCCCAGACCACCGCCGCAGTGGAGGTGGCGCGGCAACTGGTGGAACGGCTCGGCCCCACCGCCAGCCGATCGATCCTGCCCCTCCGCTTCGTCTCCCTCGACCGGGTGGTTCCTCACGAGGCCACCGATCCCCGCCGGTCGGAGCGGCTGGCGGCCCGCCTCGCCGACGACGCCGTGATCCGTAATCCCACCATCGTCGCCCCGATCGACGACCGTTACGTCGTGCTGGACGGGGCCACCCGCACGGACGCCCTGCGCCGTCTCAACGCCCCTCACGCCGTGGTGCAGGACATCACGGTCGAAGACGGGCTGTCGCTCGAGACCTGGCACCACGTCGTCCGCCGGCTCGAGGTCGACACCCTGCTCGGCCTCGTTTCCGGGCTCGAGAACGTACGCGTCGAGGAGGTGTCGGCAGGTTCGGCCCAGCAGCGGATGATCGAGTATGGCGGCATCTGTTCGATGATCGCCGTCGACGGGCGCGAATTCACGCTCCACGCTGCCGAGGGCCAGAACCGCTTCACCGCCTTGGCCCGGGTCGCCGAGGCCTACATCGCCGCCACCGTCGTGTCCCGGACCCTGGAAAAGGACATGAGCCGCCTCGCCACCTGGTATCCCGACATGACGGCGCTGGTGGAGTATCCGGAGTTCACGGTGGAACAGGTCCTCCTGGCCGCCCGGGCCGGCACCCTGCTCCCCGCCGGTGTCACCCGCTTCATCGTCCCCGGCCGGGTCCTGCATCTCGACGTCCCGCTCGAACTCCTGCTCTCCGAGCGCAATCTGGAGGAGAAGAACCGCTGGCTCCACGACCACCTGACCGAGAAGGAGCGCCAGGGCCAGATCCGCTACTACCGGGAGCCGGTCTACATCCTCGATGAATAGACGGAGGTCGGAGGTCGGAGGTCAAGATGCCGTGCCCTGGCGCCGATCAAGACGGGATGAAAGCTTCCTCAAGATCCGTTCTCACGCGCCTGGCGGTCTTTGCCCTCTTTGCGCTTCTGTTGTCTGGGTGCACGATGCGGGCCTGGTTCGACATCGATGTAGGGGAGGACGGTTCGGGAACCTTCGACGTGACCATGGCCTTCGACGAGGAGTTCCAGGCCCTGATGGAACAGGATGCCGATGGGGAGATCGACTGGACCGACCCTGAATCGTGGGAGGAGACAGGAGACGGTGGTCTCGCTCCCGACGGCTTCCCCGATGAGGCCGAGGTCCGGGCCTACACCGAGGATGGGTTCGAAGGGTTCACGGTGTCGATGGCTTTCGACTCGGTCGAGGAGTTCGAGGCGATGATCGAGGAGATGAGCGAGGATGACTCCGAGGACGACTTCCCGTTCCAGCTCAGCGCGACCGACGGACGCTTCGAACTGAGCACCAACGGTGAGATCTTCGAGTCGGCCGACGACGAGCTCTCCGGCGAGGACGCGGACATGATCCCCGAGGAGCTGCTCTCGAACCTGTTCGACATCCAAGTGCGAGCCTCGCTCCCCGGCGAGCTCATCTCGCACAACGCCGACGAGGTGACCGAGGACGGCACCCTGGTCTGGCGGGTCGACCCCCTCGCCGACGAGCAAGCATCGCCTCAGGCGGTGACCGAGGTCTCCCAGGGCTCCTGGCTGATCTGGGTCCTGATCGGAGCCGTCGTTGTGGTGGCAGCAGCCATCGCGGTCATCGCCCTCCGCCGCATGCAGGCCCCCGAACCCGAACCAACCCCGGAAAGCGAAGCCCCGGTCGTCTGAGGGATCTACGCCCACAACCCAGGGTTGGGCACCGCGAGAACCGCGGTCTGCAACCCCGGGTTGGGGACCGTGGATACCGCTGTCTGCAACCCAGGGTTTGGGGACGGACCTCCGACCTCGACTTCCGACCTCTTAGGCCTTCAGCTCGGCCAGGAGGTGTTCCATCACGGTCAGGCATCGCTCCAACTGGGCCAGTTCGATGAACTCGTCGGGCTTGTGGGCCTGGTCGAGGCTGCCGGGACCGCACACGACGGTGGAGATGCCGAGATCCTGGAAGAGGCCGGCCTCGGTCCCGAACGAGACCACGCCCAGCGCGTCGCTGCCGGTGAGGCGCCGGGCCAGCGCCACTCCCGGTCCCTCCGGGTCCCGGCTGAACTCGCCCACCGCCCCAACGGTGGTGGTGGTGACGGTGGCTTCGGGAAACTCGCGGCGCATCTTCGGAAGCAGCCACTCTTCGACGAAGCGGTCGATGCGTGCCAACACGAACTTGGCGTCTCCCGGCTCCACGGGTCGCATCTCCCAGTCGAACACGGTCGACCCCGCCGTGATGTTTCGGGCCACTCCTCCGGAGATCGTCCCGACGTTGATGGTCGTGCCGGGCGGGTCGAAAGGACTGTCGGCCGGGGCGCGGGCGGCGAGCTCGTCGGCAATCCGATCCAGTTCGGCGATGAAGGAAACGGCGGCGTGGATCGCCCCGGCTCCGGCTGCCGACATCGAGGCATGCCGTTCGACGCCGGCGATCTCGGTGGTGAACTCGAAGCAGCCCTTGTGGGCGATGACGATGTCGAACCCGGTGGGCTCACCGACGATGGCCGCGCTCGGTCGGGGTCCGGTGCGGGCAAGTTCCTCCAGCATCACCTTGGCGCCGTGACAGCCCTCCTCCTCGTCGTAGGTGAGGGCGAGGTGGATCGGATGGGTCAGTTCGGCGGCGGCGAACCGGGGGGCCATGGCCAGCGCGCAGGCGATGAACCCCTTCATGTCGGTGGTGCCCCGTCCCCACACCCGTTCCTCGTCCACCTCGGCGAGAAAAGGATTGCGGGTCCACTCCTGGCCCTCGACCGGCACCACGTCGGTATGGCCCGAGAGCACCACCCCCCCGTCGATCTCGGGGCCGATGGTGGCAAACAGATTCGCCTTGGTCCCCGCGGAATCGGTGGTCGTGGTCAGTCGGGCGCCGAGTGGCGTCAGCAACTGGGTGGCGTAGTCGATCAACTCGAGGTTGGTGTCCGAGGAGACGCTGGGGAACGCCACCAGGCGGCTGAGGATCTCAATGGTGCGGTCGAGCACGTCAGGCCTTGACCAGCATCGCCCGGGGGTAGTTGGTGAGGGTCTCGGCCGGCCCGTCTTCGGTGATGCGGATGCTCTCGGTGATCTCGAGCCCCCAGCCGTCCATCCACAGGCCGGGCATGAAATGAAAGGTCATGTTGGGCTCCAGGACGGTGGAGTCCGACGACCGGAAGCTGATCGTGCGCTCGCCCCAGTCGGGCGGATAGGAGAGGCCGATCGGGTAGCCGCAGCGGGCCTCCCGCTCGATACCCGCCTTGGCCAGTTCGGCGTGGAGGGCATCGGCCACCTGGCCCGCCCGGTTGCCGGCCCGGGCGACCTCGAGCCCGGCCTCGAGGCCGGCCAGCAGGGCCTCTTCGGCCCGTCGAATCCGGTCGGGTGGCTCACCTAGATAGACGGTGCGGCACAGCGGGGCGTGATAGCGCTTGTGGCACCCGGCGATCTCGAAGAAGGTCCCGGCTCCCTTCTCCATCGGGCGGTCGTCCCAGGTCAGATGGGGGGCGGAGGCCTCAACCCCGGTGGGGATGAGGGGAACGATGGCGGCATAGTCCCCGCCGTGACCGTCGGCCCCCCGGGCTCCGGCGGCGAGGATCTCGGCCACCAGGTCGTTCTTGCGGATACCGGGCTCGACGACTTCGGCGATTCGGGCGTGCATCTCTTCGACGATCCGGGCCGCCCGGCGCATGTAGACCAGTTCCTGGTCGGACTTGACGCCCCGCTGCCAGTTGACCAGGCCGGTGGCGTCGACGAACTCGGCCGCGGTGAGGCCGGCGCGCAGCGTCGTATAGGCCGCGGCCGAGAAGTAGTAGTTGTCCATCTCCACCCCGATCCGTCGAGGCGAGAGACTGCCCAGCAGCGCGGCCAGGGTCTGCATCGGGTGGCGCTCGGTGGACTGGACGTATTCATCGGCGTAGCCGTGAATCCGATCGGGCTCCATGTAGACGGTGAGCAGCGCCCCCCGGCTGTCCTGGGACCGTCCCCACCAGAGCGGCTCGCCGTCAAGAGTGATCACCACGGCCTGGTGGGTGTAGAACGACCACCCGTCGTACCCGGTCAACCAGGCCATGTTGGATGGATCGGACACGACGAGAGTGTCGATACCGCGGCGGTCCATCTCGCCCCGTGTCTTGGCCAGCCGGGCGGTATATTCCTCCCGGCTGAAGTCGAGGGGGATCTCGGGCATCAGTGCGACAGCACCGCCCGCAGGAAGCGCTGGGTGCGCTCCTCCTTGGGCTGCTTGAAGATCTGTGAGGGGGGACCTTCCTCCAGGATCCGGCCCTGGTCGAACATCACTACCCGGTCGGCCATCTCCGAGGCGAAACCCATCTCGTGGGTGACGAGCATCATCGTCATGTCGCCGCGTTCGGCCAGCTTGCGGAGGACATTGAGGACGTCACCCACCAACTCGGGATCGAGGGCCGAAGTCACCTCGTCGAACAGCATCACCTTGGGATGCATGGCCAGCGAGCGGGCGATGGCCACCCGCTGCTTCTGTCCCCCCGAGAGCTGGATGGGACGGGCCCCGGCCTTGTCGGCCAGGCCCACCTCGGTCAGCAGCCGCATCCCCTCCTCCTCGGCCTCGGCTTTGCTCCGGCCCAGCACCTTGACCGGAGCCAGGGTGACGTTCTCGAGCGCCGTCTTGTGGGGGAAGAGGTTGAAGTGCTGGAAGACCATGGAGATGTCCGAGCGAACCGACCGGATGTGCTTTTCCGAGGCCGGGACCAGGTCGTTGCCCTTCTCCTCGTGGTAGAGCTGACGGCCGTCGATCTCGATCGTGCCCGACTGGGGCCGGTTGAGGGTCATGATCGTGCGCAGGATCGTGGTCTTGCCAGAGCCGGAGGGGCCGATGATGACCACCTTCTCGCCGGCGGCGACGTCGAGGTCGAGGCCGTTGAGGACCACGTGTTCTCCGAAGGCGAGCGTGACGTCGCGCATCCGGACCATCTGTTGACTGCTGCTACTTGGCATATCCGTATTTGCCTTCCAGACGTCGGACGAACAGGGCGGCGGGGATGCTGACCAGCAGGAAGAGGACTCCTGCCATGGTGAGCGTCTCCAGATAACGGAAGGTCGACGACCCGATCGAGCGGGCCATGAACAGGACCCCGGCCACCGAGATGGTGGAGCCGAGGGGGGCGTCCTTGAACATCGCTACGAAGTAGTTACCCAGGGCGGGGATCGAGGTGGGGATGGCCTGGGGGAGGATCACCGACGCCCAGGTGGTGACGGTGCCGAGGTTGAGAGCGGTGGACGCCTCCCACTGGCCCCGGGCCACGTCATCGATCCCGGCCCGATACGCCTCCGAGCAATACGTCCCGTAGTGAAGGCCGAGGCCGAACACGAGGGCGGGCATCGGGTCGAGGACGACGCCAACTTCCGGCAGGGCGTAGTAGAGGAAGAAGAGCTGAATGAGCAGGGGCGTGGAGCGGATGAACTCGATGACGGCCCGGAACGGCCAGGCGATCCACTTCTGCGGTGCCCGCCGGCCCAGGGCCAGGATCAGACCGACCACCAGGGCCAGGGCCATGCCCATCAGGGTGGCCTGGATCGTGACCAGCATCCCCTTGGCGATGTCGGGGAATCTCTCGATGGCGAATTCCCAGTCCCAGGTCATCGGGCACCGCCGAAGGAGCGGACGGTTCGCCGTTCGAAGTAGCCGAAGACGGCGGTAACGGCTTGGGCGAGGATGAAGTAGATGATGAGAGCGTTGATGTAGAGCATGGGGGTGGTAGCCGAGTCGGCGATCACCACCCGGTTGACCCTGAGTTTCTGGACCTCGAAGGCGAGATCAGACAGGGTGATGAGGGAGACGAGGGCGGTGCCCTTCAGAATCTCGATCATCAGGTTGCCGAACGGAGGCAGGATGACCGGGATGGCCTGTGGCAGCACCACGTGAGCGAGGCGCTGGCGGTCGGTCATGTTGAGAGCGATGGTGGCCTCGGTCTGGCCCTCGGGGACCGCCTGGATACCGCCCCGTACCACCTCGGCGCCGTAGGCGCCCATGTTGATTCCCAGCGCCAGCACCCCGGCCACCATCGGAGTCAGGCTGATCCCTAGCAGCGGCGGCAAGGCGAAGAACATCCAGAACAAGAGGATGATGGCCGAGACACCGCGAGCGAACTCGACGTACACCGAGGCCAGCGTCCGGACCCATCTCTGCGGTGCCAGCCGCGCCACCCCGAAGAAGAGCGACAACGCGGTCCCCAGGGCGGTGGAGAACACGAACACCAGCACGGTGACCTGAGTCCCCTCCCAGAGCCGGGTGTAGGCCTGGGGGCTGAGGATGAAGTTCTCTAACACGGCGCTGCCTTCTAGCAGGAGGGGGCCGGGCGAACCCGGCCCCCTGCCGATCGAATCAGGACAGGTCCTCGGCGGTGAGGTCGGCTGCCTTCTGGACGTCCTCGGGAGCGAACCCGAAGCCGGTCACGATCTGTTCGACCGTGCCGTCGGCCTGGAGTTCCTTCAACACCTCGTTGAAGGCATCCCGGAACTCCTGGTCGGTGAAGCCGAAGCCTCCGCATCCGACCTGCTCCTCGCCGTCGATGACGGGGAAGAAGCCGGGGGTGGCCTCGAAGCCGTCCATGGCGTCGGTCTGGGTCTTCACGGTGAGGAAGGTCCCGGAGACGGCGTCGACACGGCCGGCGGAGAGGGCGTCGTACTGGGCGCCCACGTCGGAGAAGCGCTCGATCTGGTCCTCGGGAACGCCGGAGTCGACGGCATAGCCCTCGTCGACCGCCCCACCGAGGACGGCCAGGGTGGCGCCCGAGTCGATGACGGACTGGAAGTCGCTGATGCCGAGGGGATTGCCTTCGGCCACTGCGAACGAGTTGGAGACGCAGTAGTCGGGATCCGAGAAGATGATCTGCTCGGCCCGGTCGGGCGTGATGAACATGCCAGCGGCGATCATGTCGAACTGGCCCGCCTGCAGCCCGGGGATGAGGGCGCCGAAGTCGACGACGCTCGCTTCCATGTTGTCGATCCCCAATTCGGCCAGGACGGCCTTGGCGACCTCGGGAGCCTCACCGGTAACGTTGCCGTTCTCGTCCTCGTAGCCGTAGGGGACCTCGTTGGCGAGGCCGACGGTCACGGTGCCGGCCTCCTGGAGCTCGCCCAGCTTCCCTTCGGCACCACCGCCCCCACAGGCGGCAGCAATCAAGGCCAATACGGCCACAATGATGAGCGGTCGGGTGTTTCGTGCTTTCACGTGCGGTTCCTCCTGATGGCACATCCGCGGGTGCCGGCCGGGGCCGACCAGACGACCGTAGCCGGTATCCCTGTGTGATGCGGTGAGAATCCACAACGAATTCATCCTGTATACCGAACGGATGCGACCGGGGTCGGGATGCGATATGGTGGCCGTTCCCGGGAAGTCAAACGCCGTTCCCTGTCGGCTCAGCCAGCCGGGAGGAGAGGAGAAAGATGTCGCCGCACCGGTCCCGGCACACCGCCGACGGTATCTACGAGGAGCTGCGGGATCGCATCTGCCTGCTCCAGATTCCGCCCGGCGCCCAGCTCAGAGAACAGAGCCTGGCCGAGGAGTTCGGGGTGAGCCGGACCCCGGTGCGGGAGGCGCTGACCATGCTGCGAGTCGACGGCCTCGTCAGTCGCCAGCGTGGGGGCGGGACCTCGGTTTCCACCGTCGACCTCAAGCACATGCGAGACGTGTACTCGCTGCGCATCAAGCTGGCCGAGCTCATCGCCGACTTCATGATCGTCCCCGTCCCGGCCGGGATCGTCGCCCGTCTGCGTGAGCTGCGGGCCGAGGTGGAGCCGATGCGGGCCGAACGTGACGCCCGTCGGCTGGGCGGCCTCTACAACCGCTTCCACGAGACCCTGCTCGAAACGATCGGCAACGAACCGCTCAAGATCGTCTCCGACCGGCTGTTCCGCCAGACCTGTCGGGTGTGGATCCAGCTCCTTCCCGAGATGAACTGGGAGGAGGAGGTCCAGATCATGCTCGACGAGATCGACGAGTGCATCGAGGCTCTCGAGGGGTCGTCGGCGACCCACCTGGCCGATATCCGCGAGAAGCACATGAACATGCTTCTCACCCGTTTCAACGAATACCTGACCCGCCCCCTCATCTAGGAGTACAGCGATGGAAGACAGCCAGCTCGGAGTTGGAACCCAGGCCGTGTGGGCGGGCGAGTACCGCGCCCGCGGCGGCGACTTCACCCAGGTGCCGGTCGTGCATAGTGTGTCCTATGGCTACGACGACGTCGACCACTGGACCGGAGTCGCCCTCGGCGACGAGGTCGGCCACATCTACGGGCGCAACACCAACCCCACGGTGGCGGTGTTCGAAGAGAAGATCCGGGTGATGGAATCGGGTGAGGCGGCCACCTCGATGGCGACGGGCATGGCGGCCATCTCCAACACCCTCTTCGCCCTGCTCGCTCCCGGCAAGCGGGTGGTGTCGGTCAAGGACACTTACGGGGGCACCAATCGTGTCTTCTCCGAGTTCCTCCCCCACTACGGGGTCGAGGTCGAGGTGTGTGAGACCTCGGACCACGAACAAATCGAAGCCGAGGTCGCCCGCGGTTGTGACCTCCTGTATCTGGAGACGCCCACCAATCCCACCCTCAAGGTGCTCGACCTCGAACGCCTCGGTCGGGCGGCGAAAGCCGCCGGGGCGGTGGTGGTGGTCGACAACACGGTGGCCACCCCGATCAACCAGAGCCCGCTGGCGCTGGGAGCCGACCTCGTGGTCCATTCGGCCACCAAGTACCTGGGAGGCCACGCCGACGCCCTGGGCGGGGCGATTGTGGGGCGGGGCGACCTGGTCGAGAAGATCTTCGCCTATCGCGAGATCAACGGGTCGACCCTGCACCCGATGGCCGCCTATCTGCTCCTACGCGGCATGAAGACCCTGCATCTGCGGATCGAGCGACAGAACGCCAATGCCATGGCGGTGGCACGCCATCTCGCCGAGCACTCGGCGGTGGCGGTCGTCAACTACCCGGGCCTGGAGTCGCATCCCCAGCACGAGATCGCCGTCCGTCAGATGCGCGGGTTCGGGGGAATGCTCAGTTTCGGACTCCCCGGCGACTTCGAGGCGGTGCGCAAGTTCATTCCCGCCATGGAGCGAGTCCACGCCGCCGCCAACCTGGGCGCGGTCGAGACCATCGTCGCTCCTCCCGCCACTTCCAGCCACGTCGAGTGCACGCCGGAAGAGCGAGCGGCGCTGGGGATCCCCGAGGGCCTGATCCGCTACTCGGCGGGTATCGAGGATGCGGTCGACCTGATCGCCGATCTCGACCACGCCCTCGCCGCCGTCTGATGCCGGGGCTGGCCGTCCTCACCGAGTCGGTCATCCGATCACTGGTGGGCATGGGCGAGCAGGAACTCGCCGCGGTCGAGGCCGTCTACCCGCTGATCAGCGAGGGGACGGCGGTGATGCCTTCGATCATGCGCATCGACGTCGAGGACCACAACGGCGAGATCGACGTGAAGTCGGCCTACCTCCCCGGGTACTCCGGGATCGCCATCAAGGTGTCGGCGGGCTTCTTCGACAATCCCAAACAGGGCTTGCCCAGCCTGGGTGGCTTCATGATGGTGCTCGACTCCGAGACCGGCGTGCCGGCCGCCGCCCTGTTCGACAATGGCTACCTGACCGATCTCCGCACCGGCCTGGCCGGGGCGGTGGCGGCCCGGAATCTCGTCTCCGAGAGCCCGGTACGGGCGGGGCTGCTCGGTGCCGGTGCCCAGGCCCGATACCAGCTCAGGGCGCTGGCCCTGGTGCGGGAGGTGGCAGAGACGCGGGTATGGGCCCGTCGTCCCGAACAGGCACAGGAGCTAGCCGACGAGGTGGGGGCGACCGTGGCGTCCTCGGTTGCGGATCTGATGGCGGCATCGAATCTGGTTATCACCACCACGCCCGCCACCGAGGGCCTGGTCACCCGGGAGGATCTGCACCCGGGTCTGCACATCACGGCGGTGGGATCCGACGCCGAGCACAAACGAGAACTCGGACCCGGCGTCCTGGATGCTGCCGATCTGGTGGTGGTGGATGCGGTCGCCCAGAGCCGGCGCCTGGGCGAGGCCCGAGGGGCTGAAACGGAGGGCTTCGATCCGGATCGCCTGGTCGAGTTGGGTCGGGTCGTCGCGGGAGCCCATCCGGGACGGATCGACGACGATCAGATCACGGTGTGCGACCTGACCGGGACCGGCGCCCAGGACACCGCCATCGCCGCCCTGGTGGTGGCGCGGGCACGCGAGCAGGGGGTAGGCGATGTCATCCATACCTGAACTCGACATCCCCGCCGCCCGCCGCCGCATCGCTGGTCTCGCCGCCCGCACCCCGCTGGTTCATTCGGTCTCGCTGTCGGAGTGGACCGGGATGCCGGTCTACCTCAAGCTGGAGACCACCCAGCCCACCACCGCCTTCAAGGTGCGGGGCGCCTCTTCCAAGATCATGGCGCTGAGCGACGAGGAGCGGAGTCGGGGGGTGGTGACCGCCTCGACCGGCAACCACGGTCGCGGCGTCGCCTACGTCGCCCGGCGCCTGGGGTTGAAGGCGACGATCTGTGTCTCCCACGGTGTCCCGCCCGGCAAGCTCGAGGCGCTGCGCGCCCTGGGAGCCCAGGTGGAGGTGGTGGGAGCGTCCCAGACCGAGGCGATGGAGCGGGCGCACGAGATCTCCGCCGCCGACGGGATGACGTTCCTGCATCCTTTCGACGACCCCGACATCATCGCCGGGCAGGCCACGATCGGGGCCGAGATCGCCGAGGATCTCCCCGATGTCGCCTCGGTGCTGGTCCCGCTTTCCGGGGGTGGCCTGTTGGCGGGGGTGGCGGCCGGACTGGCCCAGTACGCCCCCGACGCCGAACCGGTCGGCGTGTCGATGACCCGGGTTCCGGTGATGGCTCTGAGCCTGGAAGCGGGCCACCCCATCGACCTCCCCGAGGAGGAGACACTGGCCGATTCCCTCCGGGGTGGCATCGACCTCGACAACCGCTACACCTTCGCCATGGTGCGGGACATGGTGGAGCGCATCCTGCTGGTGGAGGAAGATGAGATCTGGAACGCAATGCGCTTCCTGTTCGACCAGCACCGGCTGGTGGCGGAAGGGGCGGCGGCGGTCGGGGTGGCCGCGCTGCTTCAAGGCAAGGTGGATCCGTTGGTCGGCCCGGTGGCGGTGGTGGTGTCGGGGGCCAACGTCGAGCCGTCCCAGGTGGCGGCCCTGCTCGCCGGCGACCCCGCCCCCACGCTGTGATCGACACCACCGACCTCCACCATCTGGAGCGGTGCATCGAGCTCGCCACCGAGGCACTCGAGGCCGGCGACGAGCCGTTCGGTTCGGTGCTGGTCGACGGCGACGGTCGGGTCCGATTCGAGGATCGCAACCGGGTGGCGGGCGGCGACCGCACCCAGCATCCCGAATTCGCCATCGCCCGCTGGGCCGCCGCCCACCTGTCGCCTCCGGAGCGAGCGGCGGCCACGGTCTACACCTCGGGCGAGCATTGCCCGATGTGTGCCGCCGCCCATGGCTGGGTGGGCCTGGGCCGGATCGTCTATGCCGCCTCCTCCGCCCAGTTGCGCGGCTGGCTGGACGAACTCGGCCTACCCGAACCGCCCGTCGCCACCCTCCCCATAGAAGAGATCCTCCCCGGAGCCCATGTCGAAGGCCCCGTCGACGACCTGGCGGAGCGGGTCCGGGCGTTTCACCGGCGCCTGCACGGGGCCTAACTGCTTCTCGCGACAGAATTGCGCGCCCTGGCGCGCCATTCTGTCGCGAAAATGGGGTTGGTCAGCCGAGGAAGTCGGCCACCCAGTCGTCGGCGGGGGCGGCTCGGAGCTTCGCCATCGGACCGACCTGGACGATGCGCCCGGCCCGCATGATCGCTACCCGGTCGGCAATGGCATCGGCCTCGTCGTGGTCGTGGGTGACATAGAGGGCGGTAGTACCCGCCTTCTCCAGCAACTCGGTCATCTCCACGATCAGGCGCTCGCGGAGAGCGCGGTCGAGGGCGCCGAGCGGCTCGTCGAGCATCACCATTCGCGGCTCGGGGGCGATGGTCCGGGCCAGCGCCACCCGTTGCTGTTCCCCGCCCGACAGGTTCTCCACCGAGCGGTCGGTGAAGCCGGCCATCCCCACCCAATCCAGTACCTCGGCCACCCGGCGGTCCACGTCGACGGGGGGCTGCCCTTCCATGCGCAAACCGAAGGCGACGTTGTCGCCCACGCTCAGATGGGGGAAGAGCGAGTAGCCCTGGAACATGAAGCCGAAACGACGCCGGTGGGGAGGCACGTCGGCCAGGTCCTGACCGTCCCACGAGACGGTGCCGGTATTTAGGTGCTCGAGACCTCCGATGGCCCGGAGCAGGGTCGACTTGCCGCATCCGCTGGGGCCGAGCACCGCCACCCGCTCCCCATCGCCGATGTCGAGGTCGACTCGGTCCACGGCCACGGTGTCGCCGAAACGGACGGTGAGGTCGCGTACTCGCAGCATCTAGAAGGTTCCCAGGTCGGTCGAGCGCAGGCGGTCGATGGTCATGATGGCAGCCGCGGTCAGGGCGCCCAGCACCGCCGCCAGGGCCAGGGCGGCGGAGAAATTGCCCAGTCCGGGCCGGCCCAGCAAGCGAAAGATCATCACCGGGACCGTGGTGGTGTTGGGCCGGGCGATGAACGAGGTGGCGCCGAACTCGCCGAGCGATACCACGAAGGCGAAACCGGCCCCGACCAGGGCGGCCCGGGCCACGATCGGCAGGTCGATCTGGCGGAACACCTGGACCGGTGACGCTCCCAGCATCGCCGCCGCCTCCCGGACCGAGGGATTGATCGCCCGCAGCAGGGGAACGGTGGCCCGCACCACGAACGGCACTGCGACGAGAGCATGGGCGAGAGGCACCAGCATGGTGGTGGCGCGCAGGTCGATGGGACGGTCGAGGGCGATGAGGAACCCGAATCCGATCGTGACCGCGGACGTGCCCAGCGGCAGCATCAACACCACGTCGAACCATTGCGACAGACGACTTCCCCGCCTAGATATGACGTAGGCGGCACTGATTCCCACCGCCACCGCGATCACGGTGGCGGCAACGGCAAACCCGAGCGAGGTGGGGACCGCCTCGACCGGTCGGCCCACCACCGGGTCGTCCACGAA
The DNA here is from genome assembly GCA_035461175.1 of Acidimicrobiia bacterium. Taxonomy (GTDB): domain Bacteria; phylum Actinomycetota; class Acidimicrobiia; order Spongiisociales; family ZC4RG35; genus DATHVR01. The sequence goes on from DATHVR010000093.1 coordinate 15,202, forward strand.
CAGGCGCCGGAATCCACCGTGGGCGAAGGCCCGCGACACCAGCACGGCGGGCGGAATCGCCATCAAGCCCAGGCTTCCCACTACCGAACCCGCAACTGCCAGGCGGGCCTTGCCGCGTGGGCGGCGGCGGGTGGTGGCCTCGGCGGCCAGGACCAGCGGTGAGGCCGTTCGTTCCTGACGCCGGGCGTAGAGGGCGAGCAGGGCCGAAACCCCGATGAGTTGGGCCAGCGCCAGAACCGCCGCCAGCGGCAGGTCGAACAACACCACCGCCTGGCGGTAGATCTCCACCTCGAGGGTGGCGTACTGGAACCCGCCCAGGATCAGGATCACCCCGAAGGAGGAGAAGGTGAAAAGGAACACGATCGAGGCGGCGGCGATGATGGCGGGGCGTAGCAAGGGAAAGGTCACGGTTCGGAATACCGTCCACGGACCCGCCCCGAGCATGGCTGCCGCCTCCTCCACCCGCCGGTCGATCCGCGCCCACATTCCGCCCACGGTGCGAACGACCACGGCGACGTTGTAGAACACGTGGGCGGCGAGGATGGCCCAGATCGACCCCCGCCAGCCCAGGGCGGCGAAGGCGGTCCCGACTACGACCGTCGGCAGGACGAACGGCACCACCACCAGGGCCTGGGCGGTGCGCCGCCCCGGGAACTCGAAGCGGGAGACGGCCCAGGTCAGAGGAGCGGCCACCACCAGAGTCAGCAGGGTGGACACCGTCGCCTGCCAGAGGGTGAACCATCCCACCCGCAGCAGCCGCGTCTCGACCGCCAGGTCCGGCAATTGCAGCTCGGAGATGCCCAGCCAGAGGATGCGCACCATCGGGTACACGAACAGGTACCCGATGAACACCACCGGCAGCGCCGCCGCCGCCCACACCGCCCGGCGGCTGGTCCGGAGGTTGCTCAGGGTGTCACCAGTCGTTGCCACTGGTCCACCCACGCCTCCCGGTTGTCGGCTATCTCGCGGGGATCCATCGAGATCGGATTCTCGGGGATGACGGTGTTCTCGGCGAACACCTCGGGGAGGGCCACTCCGTCGTTGGCGGGGAACACGAACCAGTTGGTGGGGATCGTCTCCTGGAACTCGGGGCTGAGCATGAAGTCGATCAGGTCACCGGCCGCTTCGGGATGCTCCCCGTTGGCGAGGATGCCGGCGAACTCGATCTGGCGATAGCAGCCGTCGGTCACGACTCCGGTGGGGGCCTCGTCGACGGGGGGATCGGCAAACATCACCTCGGCCGGGGGCGAGGAGGCGTAGCTCACCACGATCGGATCCTCGCCGCCGTAACGGGTGAAGTCGGCGTAGTAGGCCGTGTCCCAGTCGGCGACGATGTTGACGTCGTTGGCGATCAGCGACTCCCAGTATCCGGGCCACTCGGTGCCGTATCGGTCGATGGTGGCGAGCAGGAATGCGAGCCCCGGTGAGGAACGGGCCGGGTCCTCCACGACGAGCAGCCCGGCGTACTCGGGCGCCACCAGGTCGTCGAGACTGTCGGGCGGCGCTATCCCGTTGTCCTCGAACCAGGCGATGTCGTAGTTGAGGCAGACGTCGCCGAAGTCGATCGGGGTCACCCGGTTCTCGGGATCGACGATCAGTTCGGGGAGGACCGAGTCGAGATGTTCCGACTCGTGGGCGACGAAAATGTCCTCGTCGAGGGCGCGGGAGAGGAAGGTGTCGTCCACGCCGAACAGGACATCCGCCAGCGGGTTGTCCCGCGTCAGGACCGCCTGGTTGACGGTCCCGCCGGCGTCGCCCGCCGCCACCACCTCGACGTCGATGCCGGTCTCGGCGGTGAAGGCAGAGAAGGTCTCGTCCGTGACGGCGTCGGCGAAGGAGTCGTGGGAGAGGAGTGTCAGTGACTCCGGTGGGGCATCACCTTCGCCGCCATTGCAGGCAGCGAGCAGCACCATCAGAGTCGAGATTGCGAGCAACCGGGCCTTCATGTCCATTCCTTTGTCGCTGGCGACGCCGGTCCGGTAGCTGGGCCAAGAATCCCTTCGCCGGCATGACCCGGATCAGGTTCTAACGGTCGGAGCCTGGTCGAGGCTCCCTCTCAGCCCGGTCCACCGGGCTCCCGCGTCTACCCCCGATGGTAACCCACCGAATCCCCTATTCCGGCGGGGCGACTACCAGCACCGTGTTGTGGCCGCCGAACCCGAACGAGTTGGAGATGACGGGCCGGGGACCCCAGCTGCGGCGCTCGATCACGATGTCGTCAAGGGGGATGTCGGGGTCCTGGTCGTCCAGTCCGACGTTGGGGGGCAGCTCACCCCGGTCGATGGCGAGGATGCAGGCTGCCGCTTCTATCGCTCCCGAGGCACCGAGGGCATGGCCGGTGGTGCCCTTGATCGAGGACACCGCCGGCTGGGACGTTCCGAACACCCGGGCGATCACCGCGCCTTCGGTGCGGTCGTTCAACTCGGTCCCGGTTCCGTGGGCATTGACGTAGCCGATGTCGGCCGGTGTCAGCCCGGCGTCCTCGAGGGCGAGCCGGACCGCCCGCTCCGCGCCCTCACCCTCGGGATGGGGGGCGGTGATGTGGTGGGCGTCGGCGGTGGAAGCACCGCCCGGCAGCGAGGCCAGAATCGTGGCACCCCGAGCCTCGGCCCGCTCCCGCGGTTCGAGGATGAGGATGGCGGCTCCCTCGCCGAGCACGAAGCCGTCGCGGTGGGTGTCGAACGGCTTGGCCGTGAGAGAGGGAGACAGCGCCCGGGCGGCCACGAATCCCTCCACGGTGGGCTTGCGGATCGCTCCCTCGGCACCCCCGACCACGGCCACGTCGGCATACCCCCACTCGATCAGGCGGAGACCGTCGAGGATGGCCTGGGCGCCGGCGGCGCAGGCCACGACCGGTGTTGAGGCCTGGCCGCCGAATCCATACTTGATCGAGATTGCGGCGGCGGCGGCGTTGCACATCATCATGGGGATGAGCAACGGCGACACCCGGGGCTCGTCCTCGTACGAGGCACCGATCAGAGTCTCCAGGGCTTCGAGCCCTCCGATGCCGGTGGCGACGTTGACGGTGACCCGGTTCGGGTCTACATCGAGGTCGCCGGCCTGGGTGAGGGCCTCCTCGGTCGCCACCAGGGCGAACTGGGCGAAGCGGTCCAGGCGTCGGGCCTCTCGTCTCGGGATGGCCGGCTCGGGATCCCACTCCCTCACCGCGTGGGGTCCGGTTCCGGGGTCGATGCCGAGACCCTTCCAGAAGGCGTCGCGTCCCTCGCCGGGCGCGGCCACCACGCCGATCCCGGTCACCACAACATCGCGTCTCTCCATCACCACATTCTGCCCCATCCGTCCTCCCAATCCGATGCCGGGTCAGGCGCGGCGTCGTCGGCGGATCGCGGACCAGCCCGCCGCCACGATCGCTGCCACCCCTGCCAGGGCGGCCATGGCCACCGCCAGCGGGAGGGCGGGCTCCCGTGCGGAGGCAGCTTCCGGCGCCGGCGCCTGGGTGGCGTCCGGGGACTCGGTCGTAGTCGGAGCCTCGATCTGTGCCTGGTCGTCTATCACTGCCACGAGACGATGGCCGGGGGTGGGGAGAATGGCAAGCTCGACCGGATCCGCGCCCGGTTCGGTCAGGTAGAGATGCCCTTCTCCGACCGAGACGATGGCGTCGCCGATGACTGTCGTGGGCCAGTCGGGAGCCACGGTCTCGGTGATCTCCCCACTGGTGGTGTCTATGACGAGGGTGGTCGGAAAGTCGGCCTCCGCCGGGTAGTGGGCGGCGATCAACCGGTGTTGGTCGAGCCAGCCGTACACCTCGATGTCCGCAAGGGGGCCGGTATCGAATTCCACTTCGCCGGTGCGGGCATCGTGGACGCGCGCCACGGTCACATAGCTCCCCTGGGGCGGGAACTCGGCCCGGGACACCAGCAAACGGGTGCCGTCGTCACTCAGATCCAGGCGTCCCGGCTCGGTGCCCGGCACCAGACCCACGCTGGCTCCAGTGAGGATGTCGATGACCTCGATGCCACCGGTCCCTGTCGACACGGCCAGGCGTCCGCCCGCCGCGTCGAACATGGCGGGCTCGCCGTCGTAGACGACCCGCCCGTTGCCCAGGAGTTCGAAGCGGGAGGCGGACCCATCCTCAGCCCAGACCTGGGCGAGAACGTGACTCCCTTCCTCGTCCAGGCACCAGGCCTGTTCGGCGCGCCCCGCGGGCGGCGGCGGGATCACCTCGACCGCCGTCAGGTCGTCGACGTCGCGCAACGTCACCTCTCCTCCGACCACCTCGACCAGGCGGTCACCGCCCGGGCACAGCGCCACCGACCAGGAGAATCGGTCGTCGCCCACCGCGGCAAGCAACCGTCCGTTGGCGTCGAGAGTGGCAAGACGGGTACGGCCGGTGTCCGCAGCGATGAGAAAGACCGGGGGACCGGTCCCGTCGAACACCACCGGGTTCGTGGCGGTCAGCAGTGCTTCGGGGGTGGTGACGGAGCACAGTCCGCTCGAGGGCCGGCCGTTGTCGTTGTAGAGGAAGACGCCGGCCCGATCCCCCTCGGCCATCTCGAATCCACAGGCGGCGCCGTCGAGGGCCGAGTGAACCCCGACCGTGGGTCCCAGGTCGCCCTTGACCCACTCCTCCACCTCGAACACCCAGATGCCAGTGAACCCGTCAGGAGAGGTCGGTTCGGTGGGTCGCTCGACCAGGGTGCCGACGAAGGCCCCGGCCGAGTCCTCCAGCATGGTGGCCGGGTCGACCATCGCGCACGAGCACGCCTCCGCTCTTCCGCCCGGCCCGGCCATCACCAGCAGCGAGGCGAAGACGATCGCGGCGGCGATGCGCTTCATGAGGTTCCGACGCTGTCGGTGCCGGTGTGGTTCCCCGAGTGTCCGGTCCACTCCCGTGCATGCCCGAGCCGCCGACCGACTATCAGGAGGTCTCGCCGGCGATCGCTGCGGTGATCTCCGCTGCTGTCTTCACACCCGACCAACGCTCCACCTCGGCCGCGAGGTCGAGGTATTCGATGGGTGCCGCGTTCTCGTGCTCACCCCACGCCTCACGGGGGAGCATCCACATGACCTCGAACTCGTTTCCGTCGGGGTCGGCGCCGTAGACGCTCTTGGTGGCGCCGTGACTGGACTCTCCGGTGTAGGCGCCTGCATCGATCACGGCCTCTCGGGCCTCGACCAGATCGTCGATTGTGTCGACCTGCCAGGCGAGGTGATACAGCCCGATGGCCCCGCGCCGCTTCGGAGGAGCCGTTTCACCGACTCCGAAGAGGCCGAGGTCGTGGTGGTTCCCTGAGCGTGGCAACCGAAGGAAGGCCGCGCTCGCCTCGGGGATCGACGCAATCACCTCCAGTCCGAAGGTCGCCGTGTAGAAGTCGACGGATCGGGACAGATCCGATACGAACAGGACGGCGTGATTCAGCCGTACGGGTGAACTGGACATAGACATCTTCCTTTCTGGCCTGGGTCAGGAGGCGGTATATCCGCCGTCGGCCACGAACTCCGAACCGGTGATGAACGAGGCGTCGTCGCTGGCGAGGAAGACGATGAGCGCAGCCAGTTCCTCCGGTTGAGCGAGCCGGCCCATCGGTGTCACACCGGCCAGCATCTCTCGATCGGTGTCGCCCAAGATCGGGGTATCGACGAAGCCGGGGTGTACCGAGTTTACCCGGACGCCTTCTTTCGCCCATGCCAGGGCGGTGCTCTTGGTCAGAAGCCGCACCGCACCCTTGGCCGCGTGGTAGGCAGGCGAGGTGCCGAAGCCGCCCACGATGCCGAACATGGAACTGACGTTGACGACCGCCCCGTGGCCCGAGCGCTTGAGGGCGGCGCTCGCTGCCTTCTGGCCGAGGAACACACTGGTCTGGGTGATGGCGATGACCCGGTCGTAGATTTCCTTGCTGGTCTCCTCGATGGTCTCGTTGTCGCCGATGCCGGCGTTGTTGACGAGGACGTCGAGTCCTCCGAATTCTTTCTCGGCGGAGGCGACTGCCTCAGCCCACGCCTCCTCGCTGGAGACGTCGAGGGGTTGGAAGAGGGCCCGACCACCGGCAGAGGTGATCTCAGCCACCACCTCGCGTCCGGCATCCTCCTGGATGTCGGCCACCACCACGGCGGCGCCTTCCTGCGCCAGTCGGAGCGCGGTGGCTCGGCCAATGCCACTGGCCGCACCGGTGACGAGAGCGGTTCGGTCTGCGAATCGGGGGGACATGGAAGTTCCTTTCGTGGGGCCATCCGGGAGGGACAGCAAGATAATGTCTGCTAAGTTAACTACTGCGAAGTAAGGTATATTCCCATGTCTTCCGATGAACGCCATTTGATCGACGACGAGCGCATCAGCGACTACGGGCGTCTGGTGGAGGCCCAGCGCCATCTCCATCGGATCTTCGACCGGTCACTCCGAAGCCAGGCGGGTATCTCCAGCATCTGGTACGAGGCGATGTTGCGGCTGGCGCGTGCGACCCAGGGACGTCTCTCAACGAGCGATCTGGGAGAGTCATTGGTTCTCAGCTCGGGCGGTGTGACCCGACTGGTCGACCGGCTGGTGGAGCGAGGGTTCGTTGAGCGAATCTCCGACGAAGCCGACCGCCGGGTCGTCTGGGTCAGTCTCACACCAGCCGGCTTCGACGTTCTCGCCGAAGCCACCCGGATCCATCTCGAGGATCTCGAGGAACACTTTGTCTCGAGACTCGATGCCGCCGAGCGACAGACCTTGAAGAAGTTGCTGCGCCACTTGCGCCGCCCCCCAAGCCCCTCGTAACCACGAATCTCAGCCAGGTACGCTCGGCGCTCACTGTGACTCAGACGTGCACCCATCTCGATACTGTCGCCGAGGTCTCGCCCTCGAGCGAGGGATGCGAGGACTGCCTGCGGATCGGGTCGCGGTGGGTCCATCTCCGTATGTGCATGAGCTGTGGCCATGTCGGATGCTGCAACAGCTCGCCCAACCGTCATGCCACCGCCCACTGGCAGCAGTACCCCGATCACCCATTGGTCCGTTCCTACGAGCCGGGAGAGAACTGGTGGTGGTGCTATGCCGACGAGGCGTGGTTCGAGGTCGAAGACGCCCCACCCGCGCCGTCCCACCCCTAGACCGCCGTCTGAGAGGTCAGTCCCCGAACACGTTGCGCTGGAGTTTGCGCATCCCGCCCAGCCAGCGGTCGTAGTCGTTGGCCTTGTTCTGGAAGTACTGCTCGACTTCGGGATGGGGGAGGATCAGGAATTTCTCGGCCGCGATTCCCTCGACCACAGCCTGGGCGACCTCCGCGGGTTCGATCGCCACCGGTTCCAGCAGGGTGCGGAACTCGTCGGCGGCGTCGAGCAGGCGAGTGCGGACACCCTGGGGGCACAGCGCCGATACCTTCACTCCGGCGTCGCCATAGGTGACCGCCAGCCACTCGGCGAAGGCGAGGGCGGCGTGCTTGGTGACCGAATACTGGGCCGCCTTCAGGTTGGTGAGCAGGCCCGCCGCCGAGACCGTGGGGAGGAAGTAGCCCTCGCCCCGGGCCACCCACTCGGGGACGAGGCGGCGGGCGACGTGGACGTGGGACTTGACGTTGATGTCCCACAATCGGTCCCACTCGTCGTCGGGGGTCTGTTCGTCGCCGCTGATGCCGATGCCGGCGTTGGCGCAGAACAGGTCGACGGGGCCGTAGGCCTCCTCGGCGGCATCGATCAGGGCGACGGTGTCGGCCTCGACCGAGACGTCGGCCCGCATCGCCTTGGCCCCGATGTCGGTGGCGACCGCCTGGACCGCGTCTTCGTCGATGTCGGAGACGGCGATCCCGGCCGGTTCCTCCCGGGCGAAGCGGCGGGCCATGGCCTCGCCGATTCCCCGTGCCGCTCCCGTGACGATGATGACCTTGCCGCGCAGTTCCATGGCCGGGGAGGTTAACGGTGCGCCGGGGAACGATCGTCCTGTGAGGGGTCCGCACCCTCACATGACCAACCTCATGCCGGGGTCATGTCCCCGGGGCGGAGCGGTAGACCCTCGGTGGCGTTGAGGAGGTGGACCAGGTTGGGCAACTCCGACTCGTAGCCGGGGGCGGCCTCGGCGTTGAGCCCACCGTTGGTCGCCCGCACCAGGAAGGCCTGGCCGGGGGCGGTGGCGAAGCGCTGCGGGTCCACGTACAGGCGGGGCTTGACCTCGAAGGGGGCGCCGTGCTCGGGGCAGAAGGTGGTGCAGTTGCCGCACTGATTGCACAGTTCGAACAGGCACAGGTATTGCTGACGTCCGTCGACGTCCATGTCCTCGGGGGTGGGAAGGCGGAGGAAGGCGTCGTTGGGGCACACCGTCACACACAGGTTGCAGGCGACACAGCCCCACATCTCCAGGACATGGTCGACCTGGCGGGGGAGCTTGGAGGTCCCGCTGCGCGTGTAGGGGGCGAGGCCCTCCTCGGTGTGCAACCCCGCGACGTAGCCGGCGATGCTGTCGGCGCCGCGTGCCTGCCGCCAGGTCGGGAGGTCGCCGGCGCCGGCCGCCATCATCTCATCACGCAGATGGTCGAGCATCGGCTTGATCCGCCCGTATCCGCCCGGCTTGAGCAGGTCCGAGCAGACCGTGATCGGGGTGAGTCCCAGCGCCGCCAGCGCCGGCAGGTTCTCCTTGGTGACCCCGGCGGAGAAGCTCACCTGCACCGGTCCCGGCTTGGTGCCGATCGCCAGCATCCCCGGGAGGGCCCGGTCAAGCTCGGCCATCAGGTTGGTGGTGATCACGTGGAGGGGCTGGCCCGACAGGTACATGGGCGTGTCGGGCAGGTGCTGGCGATGGTTGTCCACCACCAGCGTATTGGTGAGCTTGATCCCGAAGCGACGTCCCTGCTCACGGGCGAAGCGGTCGAGTTCGGTGATCAGTTCCACCCCCCGGTCGAACTGAAGGTCGGCCTCGAAGTCGTGGGGGCGGAGGCGGATCTCGTCGTAGCCGAGGTCATCGTGGACGATCGCATCGACGGGCTCGAAGCCGAGCAGGGTGGGGTTGAGCTTGACGATGACGTCGAGCCCGTGGCGGGTCATCAGGTGCTTGCTGATCGCCTCGATCTCGTCCGGCGGGCAACCGTGGAACGTGGACAGCGTCACCGAATCGGCCACCCGGGTCGGGAAGTCGAGGTCCCGCCACGCCGCGAACTCGTCGGGGATGGCGGGACGGAGCCGTTCGATGGTGGGACTGGCGTCCATGAGGCCGTCGACGAAGGCGGCCATGCGGGCCTGGGAGATCCCGGCCAGGTCATAGCCCACCGAGAGGTCGAACACGTGGGCGCCGGTGTCGGCTCCGAGATGCGGTGTCAGCTCGGGCCAGCGTCGGAGGATCTCGATCATCATCCACGCCTTGACGTACTCGTCCAGCGACTGCTCGATGCGCAGCTCCTGGCTCCACTCGATGTTGTAGCCGACCGTCTCCATGTCGATGCAGGGGCGGTCGATGTCGAGCTCGTCCAGGATCTGGACCGTCTTCAGCTCCATGATCCGGGCACCTCCCAGCCAGGCCAGCACGATGTTCTGGGCCATCTGGGTATGGGGACCGGCGGCCGGACCCAGCGGGGTGGCGGCGGTCCGCCCCACGAAATCGGTGGTCAGGTCGGGTCCATCGCCTACCTCGAAGAACCGGGCCGTGGGGAGGTCGAAGATCCGGTGGCGCGTCTCCCATTCCCGGGCCACCCGTCCCAGCAGAGTGCGGAGCGGATAGGGAGAGAGGGGCGGGATGCGGTCGTTCATGCTGTCCTCCTTCACAGCCGGGCGTGCAGGCGGGTGGCCTGCTCGGCGGCCCTGGCGCGGATCTCGTCGGGGTCGACCCTGGTGGGGACGCCCTCGTCGAGGACGGTCTCGCCGTCGATCAGGATCCGCAGCGGTCGGACCCCGGGCGTGTAGACCAGGTGCCACGGGTCCATCGGCGCGTACGACCAGGTCACTTCGTCGTCTCGTGTCTCCGGAACCAGGTCGCGGCCGTTCTCGAGCCACGTCCAGGCCGTCTCTGGTGTGGCGTGGCGGTCGTCGGCCCGATGACACAGGTAGGCGAGGCGGAACTCGTCGAGCATGGCGGCGCCGATCCCGTCCGAACCCAGCACCACCCGGTTGGGGAAGCGGGCCGGCCGGGCATAGCCGACGTGGTTGTTCATGTTCGACCGCGGGTTGTGGACGATCGTCCCCCGCAATCCGGCGGTCTCGGGGAGATGCACCCCGTGCGCCAGCAGCCAGTCATCCCGGGTCAGATCGGTGATGCGGGCCGGGGCGGCCTCGTCCTCGGGACCCTCGCAGACGTGGATGTGGACCCCGACGCCTAGGTCCTTGGCTAGGCCCGCCGCCGCCTCCAGGGTCTCGTCCGTGCAGGTGAAGGCGGCGTGGACCCCGACCAGACCCCGTCCGCCGGCGCGCAAGAAGCGCTCGTTCTCGGCCAGACCGCGACGGGCGCTGTCCGGACCGTGGCGATCGGTGATCCCGTAGGCGCACACGACCCGCACTCCCACCTCGGCGCAGGCGTCGGCGATGACGTCGAGGCTCGCCTCGATGGCGTTGGGCGATTCCTGATGGTCGATGATGGCGGTGGTGCCTTGTTCCAATGCCTCCAGGGCTCCCAGCATCGCCGACCAGCGGATCATCTCCAGGTCTAGGGCGGTGTCGAGCCGCCACCACACCTGCTCGAGGATCTCCCGGAACGACTCCGGCTCCTTCGGCGGCGCCGGCATTCCCCGCGCCAGCGCCGAATACAGGTGGTGGTGGGCGCACACCATCCCGGGGGTGACGGCCGTGGTCATGGCTTTCATGGTGGCGGCGGCGGGCCGGCGATGCCAGGGACGAAAGGCTCTGTGATGATTCTGTGGGGGTACTGCCCCCACACCCCCACGGCCAGTCGTCGGGCCCTGGGGTGGTCGGGGCCATCCGCCTACCCCGTCCCGCCCGGGAGGTCGTCTGTCACCGGAAGCTGCGGGTGGGTGGGTGCCAAGAGGCTTTTCGCGACAGAATTGCGCGCTATAGCACGCAATT
>DATHVR010000094.1:0-55924 GCA_035461175.1 Acidimicrobiia bacterium
GCCCCGACGTCGCGGCGCTGAGTGATCCGACCGAACTCGTGGCTCAGGTGGTGGGCGAACTGGAGATCGCTGCCTCCGACAACGACGTGGCCTATTCGGTGGTGCCGATCCAGCGCGGCGGGATGGTGGGAGTGCCCCAGGCGACCGAGACCAGCACCGACGGTGACCTGTCGGTGACGATCGAGGCGGCGGCCGACGCTCCCTCCTGGTACCGGTTCGCCGGATGGCGGCTGGAGCTCGCCCCCGACGTCCCGTGGCGTCTGATCCTCAACGGAGAGATCGACGCCGATCTACGTGAAGTGGCGGTCGGCTCCGGGGCGGTGGCCGGTTCCGGCGCCATCCGCCTGGGCAGCCCCCCTCAGGGCGGGGCGGGCATCATCCTGGCGGGCGATTTCGTCGTCACCGTTCCCGCCGGAGCGGCGGTCATCGTCGATGGCGAGGCGGTCGTGCCCTCCGGCTGGGAGACGTCGGGTGATCGCCACCTCTCGCCCACGGCCGTCGACGGCGCCGACGTCTGGCGGCTCACGATCCAGGGAGACGTCCCCGTCACCGTGCGGGAAGGCTGAAGTCCCCGGCGTGGATAGACTCTGCCACCGATGCCGAACCCCCTGACCCGAGCCGAGGCCCTGCGCCGGATCGCCTTCACCGTCTGGGCCACCATCGGTGTCATCGCACTGATCTGGATCTTCCTGGTCGTGGCCGACTCGGTGCGGATCATCTGGCTGCCTCTCGCCTTTGCCGGCGGCCTCACCCTTCTGCTCAACCCCGTCGTCGACGCTCTGGAACGTGTCCGCGTCCCCCGGCTTCTCGGCACGATCTTCGCCTTCCTGGTGGCGGCGAGCCTGATCGCCGCCACCGTGGTGCTCCTCATCCCCGCCCTCCAGGAGCAGGGGAGCGACTTCGCCGCCCAGCTGCCCAGCCTCTACGACGGAGTCGTCCGGTGGCTCAACGAGGTCTCGGAGACGGTCGGAATCGACCTGGGCGAGGTCTGGACCTCGGAGACGATCAAGGAGTGGATCCAGAACCCCGACAACCAGGCCACGATCCAGGACCTCCTCGGTGGCTTCGGCTCGGGCGCGGGACGCATCCTGCGCGGAGTGACCGAGACCATCGCCGTCGCCCTGCTCGCCCCCGTCCTTGCCTTCTACATGCTGATGGACTCCACCAAATTCAAGCAGCGCAGCCTCGAGCTGACTCCTCCCCCGCACCGGGAGGAGGTCAGCTACGTCACCGGCCAGGTGGTGACGGCACTCGGCTCGTTCGTGCGGGGCCAGCTCCTGGTGGCGCTGATCGTGGGGATCCTCTCCAGCATCGGCCTGTATTTCCTCGATCTGCCCTTCTGGCTGCTGATCGGTCTCACCGCCGGCTTCCTCAACCTGGTCCCCTTCGTGGGGCCATTCGTCGGCGGGGCACTGGCCGCCATCGTCGCCCTGTTCAACGGCTCGCTCTCGCAGGCGCTGTGGGCGGTGGGCATCTTCACCGCCATCCAGCAGTTCGACAACCACGTGGTCACCCCGCTGGTGCAACGGGCCCGGGTCAATCTCTCTCCGCTCGTCATCGTGCTCGCCCTGATCGCCGGTGGCTCCCTGGCAGGTTTGCTCGGAGTGGTGCTGGCGGTACCCATCGTCACCGCCCTCCGCATCGTCGCCGGCCACCTGTGGCGGACGCGGGTGCTGGGGGAGTCGTGGCAGGAGGCCAGCGACGCCATGATCGAGATCACCGAGCGCCCCGAGCGGATGACCGTCCGCCGCCGTCGTGTGGAAGGCGACCAGCAACGCCTGTTCGACACGGCCGAAACCCCCGTAGTGAGCAACAAACCAGCCGAGCCGACCAGCGGATGATTTTGTCCCCCACGAAGTGCAGCCGGTAGGGAGAAGGCTCTGAGGCGCGCTCTGCCCGACCCCTCCGGGGTCAGAGCCCTACCCCGCTTCGCGGGGACCCCTTCCCCCCTCGCTTCCCTCTGGGGGACAAAGGGGTTTTGGCTTCCGACTCCCGACTTCCGACTTCCGACTTGAAGCCGAGGCCGCCTGACCCGTATCAAGTCTCGCCCAGGTACGCCTTGCGCATCTGGGGGTTGGCCAGCAGGCCCTCGGCGGTGTCGTTGAGGACTACCTCGCCGGTCTGGAGCACGTAGCCGCGGTCGGCGATGGAGAGGGCCATGTTGGCGTTCTGCTCGACCATGAAGATGGTGGTGCCAGCCCGGTTGATCTGGTCGATGATCTCGAAGTTCTGGGCCACCAGCACCGGGGCCAGGCCCATCGAAGGCTCGTCCATCAGGAGGATTTTGGGCTTGGCCATCAATGCCCGGCCCATTGCCACCATCTGCTGCTCACCACCGGAGAGCGTCCCGGCCTTCTGATTGAGCCGCTCCTTGACCCGGGGGAACATCTCAAAAATGCGCTCGATGTCGTCGTCGAGGTTTTCCCTGTCCTCGCGCAGGTAGGCACCGATCTCGAGGTTCTCCTGGACCGTCATCCGCTTGAAGAGACGCCGGTTCTCGGGAACCATCGACACCCCGGCCTTGACCCGGTCGGCGGTGGTCCAGTCGTTGGCATTTTCCCCGTTCAGATAGACGGCCCCGGAGGTCGGGGCCACGATCCCCAGGATGGTCTTGAGAGTGGTCGTCTTACCCGAGGCGTTGCCACCCAGCAGGCACACCATCTCACCTTCGTAGATCTCGATGTCCACATCCTTGAGGATGTGGGCGGCCCCATAATGGGTATTGATCCCCCGGAACTCGAGGACGGGTTCGCGGCCGTTCTCGCTCATGCGGTGCTCTTCCCTTCGGCCGGCCGACCCAGATAGGCCTCGATCACGTCTTCGTTGTTCGAGACCTCGGCATAGGAGCCCTCGGCGATCTTGACTCCGTGGTCGAGCACGACCACGCGGTCGGAGACATTGCCAACCACCTTCATGTCGTGTTCAATCATGACCACGGTGAAACCCTTCTCGCTTCTCAGCTTGCCGATCAGATCGGTCAGTTCGGCCGTCTCCATTGGGTTCATGCCCGCAGTGGGCTCGTCCAGCAGCAGCAGAGTGGGCTCGGTGCCCATCGCCCGGGCAATCTCCAGCCGACGCCGGTTGGCATAGGAGAGGACGAAGGCGGGCTGGTCGAATCGATACCCGACCAGGCGGCTGCCGAAGAACGAGAGGATCTCCTTGGATTTCTCCTCGATCTCCCGCTCCTCGCGCTTGAAGCCCGGGGTCTGGAAGATGGCGCTGAAGATGCCCTTCCTGGTTCGGCAGTGCTGGCCGACCTTTACGTTCTCGAGAACGGTCAGGTTGGGGAACAGCCGCACGTTCTGGAAGGTGCGGGCGATCCCCGCCTCGGTGATCTCCGAGGGGCTGTGGCCGGCGATGTCGAGACCCTGAAAGATGATCCGGCCCTCGTCGGGGGGAAACATCCCCGAGATCACATTGAAGAATGAGGTCTTGCCGGCGCCATTCGGTCCGATCACCGACACGATCTCGCCCTCGTCGATCGAAAAGTCCACCCCGCCAATCGCCTGGACACCGCCGAAGGCCTTCTTCAGGCCCGTGATTTCCAGCAGGGGCATCAGACTTTCTCCTTCTCCGTTTCGGCAGACTCGCTGCCCTTGTCGAGCCAGGCGTCCTGGAGGAACTCCTCCTGATGCAACTCCTGGGCTCTTCGTGCCGAGGGAATCAGACCTTCGGGTTTGTTGAGCATCATGAACACCAGCAGGGCACCGTATATGAGGAGCTTGAACTCGCCGAACTCCTGGAGAAGGCCTGGCTGGTTGGGTCCGCCGAGCACACCGATCAGCAGGAGGGCGCCCACCGCCACCCCGGCGATGCTGCCCATGCCGCCCACGATGACGATGACGAGGATGATGATCGAGACGATGATTTCGAACGAGTTGGTGAAAACCGACCCGACCTTGGCCGAGAACAGCGCTCCGGCGAATGAGGCCAACACGGCACCGGTGACGAACGCCAGCAGCTTGGCCCGAACGGTGTCGACCCCCACCGCCTCGGCCACGTCCTCGTCCTCGCGCATCGCCGCCCAGGCCCGCCCGACCCGCGAGTCCTGCAGGCGCCACGAGATGTAGGCCGACACCGCCACGAAGAAGAGGATGGCGTAGATGAAGAGGTCGGGGGTGGTGGCGTTGATGAAGTTGTCCTCGCCGGGGA
This sequence comes from Acidimicrobiia bacterium, assembly GCA_035461175.1. Classification (GTDB taxonomy): domain Bacteria; phylum Actinomycetota; class Acidimicrobiia; order Spongiisociales; family ZC4RG35; genus DATHVR01. Next base: position 4,153 of record DATHVR010000094.1, read on the forward strand.
GGGGAATGCCGGGAATGCGGCGGATCCCCTGGGCGCCTCCGAAATAGGGGGAGAGCCAATCGGAGAGCAGGACCAGACGCACGATCTCGCCGAAACCGAGGGTGACGATTGCCAGGTAGTCCCCCCGCATCCGGAGGACCGGCGTTCCCACCAAGAGCCCGGCGATGGCGGCGGCGATGAGCACAACGGGAAAGGCGAGCCACCAGGACAGCTCGGGGTTGAAAGCGGGTGAGAGCGGCGAGGTGAGTACCGCGGTCGTGTAGGCCCCGACCGCGAAGAAGGCCACGTACCCGAGGTCGAGCAAGCCGGCCGAACCGACCACGATGTTGAGCCCCAGCGCCATCAGGAGGAACAAACCGACGTTAGTGAGCAACTCGTTGATGATCCCGCCCAGGAACTGGGGCAGGATCAACACGATCAAGAAGACGATGCCGGCCAGGATCAGTGACTTCCGCGTCTGCCGCTTGGGATCCGGGTCGGCGACCATTTCCCGCACGCCCTTCACCCGGCCGGGGAGGTACAGGCCCAGCGCCACCGCCGCCACGAAGACGACGATTGCGGCCGTCACGGAGAGACCGCCCCGGGAGGCATAGAGGAAGTCGGGGATCGTCTCGAACCAGTCGAACAGGTCGTCGATCACTGCCTGGAACACCGCCAGGATGACCAGCGTTTCGAAGCCGATCAGTAGGGCTTTCCGGATCCGGTCGGGCATCATACCGAGACTGGATCCGACTAGTCCGGCCACTCCGGCGCCTACCACCACTAGGACTGCACCGGTCCCCAGTCCCTGGTCGAGTGTGAGCAATTGCACCAGCACCGGGCTGAGCTTGGGAAAAACGGAGCGCATTCCGGGGAAGGCGTCGACGATGACGGCGAACAGGGCGAGGATCCCACCGGCTATGAGTCCGGCCATCAGCCCGGCCATGACGTCCGCCCCGGTACGGGGGGCGGTTTCGATTCCCTCGATGTGCTTGCGGCGGGTGAACATCCACCCGGCCACGACGGGGATGGCGAAGAGGAGGGCATAGCCGAGGCTGAGGATGGGGCTGATGATCAGTCGCCCGTTGAAGGCAGCGAGCATCCCGATGGCCGAGACAAATACCATGATCAGGCCGGCCAGTGCCCCAACCCGCAGCACCCGGCGCAGGTCGAAGGTGGAGGAGGCCACGGTGGTGGGAGCGGTGGTCGTCGTCATGCCCGGTCCTCCGAGCCGAGCTGCTCACCGAAAAGCCCGGAAGGACGGAAGATCAACACCAGCACCAGAGCGGTAAACGCCACCACGTCCTTGAGCTGGGAAACGCCTGGGATACCGAGCCCATCGAGGATGAGCAGCGGGCCTACTCCCTCGAAGATGCCGAGGAGGACACCGCCCCCCATGGCTCCCACCAGGTTGCCGATGCCGCCGAGGACGGCGGCGGTGAAGGCCTTGATTCCGGGGATGAAACCGCTGAAGAAGTTCACGGAGCGGAACAGGAGCGCCCACATCAGGCCGGCCACTCCGGCCATGGCGCCGCCAACGGCGAAGACGGTGACGATGGTCTTGTCCACGTCGATGCCCATAAGACCGGCGATTTCCTTGTCTTCGGCCACCGCCCGCATGGCACGTCCGGTCTTGGTCCGGGTCACGAAGTACCACAGAGCGATCATGGATGCCACCGCCACCCCGATCACGACCAGGCTGGTCACGGGAAAGCGGAGCCCGAACGCCTCGATGAATCCGGTCAGTTGGGGCGGGGCCTGGGGATAGGTGCTGAAGCCGACGCCGAATAGTCCCGAGAAGGTGTACTGCAGGAAGAACGAGACCCCGATCGAGGTGATGAGGGGGATCAAGCGGGGAGCGCCGCGCAGCGGGCGATAGGCGATTCGCTCCACAAGAACTGCCACCAAGGTGGAGGTGAACATCGCCACCGCCAGCACGATGAGGAGCGAGAGAAACGGATTGGAGGCCCAGACTCCGGCATCGAACAGCCAGTTGGCGGCGATGAATCCCACCATGGCGCCGGACATGAACACTTCGCCGTGGGCAAAGTTGATGAAGCCGAGGACGCCGTAGACCATCGAGTATCCGAGGGCCAGGAGCCCATACATCGCTCCCTGAGAGATTCCGGCAATGAGCAGGTCGGTCCACTGCCGTGCAGAGAGGCCCTCGCCAGCCATGAACTTGCCGATCGATCCGATCAGGCCCCATGTGATGATGATGATGGCACCGACGCGGATCGTCCACAGGAAGATGTCGACCCAGTTGGCGCGGAATCTCGTGGTGGGGGATCTCTCCGCGGCCGATACGGTCTGAGTCATGTGTCCCTCGGGTCGATGAGGGCACCGTTATAGCAGGGGGGGTGCGGCCATGCCGCACCCCCCCAGGTCGAATCCGGATTGGAAGTGGCGATCAGCCTTCTTCCAGACCGCTGAACGAGTACACGACCTCCATCTGGGTGGCGTCGGTCACAGACGAGTCGGCGTGCAACACGATCTGGATCTCCTGGGCGCCGCAGTCGCCGAACTCATCACAGGCGAGTCCGCCGATCAAGCCTTGGAAGGAAGTTGCCTCGATCGCATCCCGCAGGGCCTGGCGGCCGATGCTGAGCGATCCGTCGTCGCCTTCCACGGCCACCTCGTCGATGGCGCTGAGAAGCATGGTGGTGGCGTCGTACGAGTGGGCCCAGAAGGCGGCCGACGGAGCTTCACCGTAGGTGTCGTTGTAGGTGGCCAGGAAGTCGCTGGCCGAGACACCGGTGATCTCGTTGGCGTTGCCCTCGAACTGGAGGCTCGGACCGGAGAAGTACATCCCCTCCGATTCGGGCAGACCCAGGAAGTTCGCCACCAACAGGCCGTCGGCGGCGATCAGGGTCGTCTCCTCGAAGCCTTCCACTCCGCCGATCTGCTGGACGATGAAGTCACCCTCCGGCGGGAAGATCGGGAAGTAGAGCGCCTCCGGCGAACCCGAAGCTGCCTCCGAGAGCACCCCGCTCATGTCGGTGTCGCCCTTGTTCACGGCCGTGAAGGTCGTGATGGTACCGCCGAGTTCCTCGAACGCATCGGCGAACGCCTGGGCGAGACCCTGGGTATAGGGGTCGCCGTCGTGGATCGCCGCCGCCGTCGTGAGGCCCAGATCGTCGTAGACGAAGTTGGCCACGGCCCGACCCTGGAAAAGGTCGTTGTGGGCGGTGCGGTAGTAGCCCTCGTGCCAGTCGGTCCCGGCCGTGCCGGCCAGGTCCGAGGTCAGCGAAGGTGAGGTGTTCGACGGGCTGATCATGACCATGCCGGCGTCGCTGATCAGCGGCGAGGCCGCCACCGCCGCGCCGGAGCACGAGGTGCCGATCACGCCGAGGACCTGCTGGTCGGCGACGATGGTCTGGGCCGCAGCCTGGCCACCTTCGTTCGAGCAGAGGTCGTCGAGGCCAGTGCCCATATCGACGTCGTGGCCCTTGATCTGTCCGTAATCCTCGATCGCCAGCTCCATGGCGCGCTCGTTGGGAATACCCAGGGTGGCCACCTCGCCGGAGATGGCGTTGAGGGAGCGAACCTGAATGGCATCGCCTTCGGCGACGGTCACGGTGCCGAGGGGGTCTTCCTCCATCGGCGTGGTGTCGTCAGGGGCTTCGGTGTCGTCGGGCGCTTCCGTGTCGTCGGGAGCTTCTGTGTCGTCGGGTGCCTCGGTCGGCGCGGTGGTGTCACCGGGAGCCGCCGTGGTATCTGCCGGCTCGTCGCCGCCGCAAGCGGCGAGTACGAGCGCGAGCACTGCGACGAGAGACAGGAGCCTGATGAGTCGTTTGCTCATTTGTTTCCTTCCTCCGTTTAGTGAGAGACGCGCTCTGGTCAGAACGCGTCCCGCTGCAATATACCGGCTTCGGGCGCCGGAAGACATTGCGATACCGTTTGGCGCCTGGAGGTGATCGACGTGGAGATCGAGGAACTGGCCGGAAAGGAGAGCTATCTCGACCGGTCTGAAGGGTCGGTTCTGGCGGCCGACGACGGAATCGTGGTGCTGGACCGGACCGTGTTCTACGCCCGCGGCGGTGGCCAGCCGGGCGACACCGGCATCATCCGTTGGGACGGTGGCGAGGTGCAGGTGACGGACACGGTCCGGCGGGATGGGCGTCTGGTCCATGTGGTCGACGCGGAGAACCTTCCTGAGCCGGGGGCGCCGGTGGAAGGGATCATCGATTGGGATCGCCGCTACACGATCATGCGCACCCACACCGCTCTCCACGCCCTCTCCGGGGTGGTGTGGCGGGACTTCGGGGCCAAGGTCACCGGCGGCAACATGGAAGAAGGCACTGCCCGGATGGACTTCGAACTCGACTCGATCAGCACCGAGTTCGGCCGGGAGGTAGAGCGCAAGCTCAACGAGGAACTCGTCAAGGGTTATCCCACCGAGATCGTCTACCTGGCCCGGGATGCCGCCGTCAAAGATCCCGATCTGATCCGCACCAAGGTCAACCTCATTCCCGAATGGGTCGCAGAGATCCGGGTGGTCGACATCGTCGGCCTCGATCGCCAGGCCGACGGCGGCACCCACGTCCGCTCCACGCTCGAAGTAGGCCGGATCGAGGTCGTCAAGACTGAGTCCAAAGGCAAAGCCAACAAACGCATGAAGATCCAGTTGAAGTAGGACGGAGGTCGGAACCCAGACCCACCTCTGAGCTCCCCTAGGGAAGCTTGTCCCCTGAGCTTTGTCCCCCGAAGCGAAGCGAGGGGGGAAGGGACCCGCCGTCAGGCGGGTAGGGGGCGACCCGAAGGGGTCGGGCAGAGCGAGCCTCAGATCTCACCACAGGTCATGGCCGGAGGGGGCAGCACTCCGATCTCGGCCTGGTGGCGTGCCGGTGCCCGCCGGGCCTGGTGGGCACGGCGGGCGTTGTGGGCGTCGATGAGCAGATCCTGTCGGCGGGCCCGGGCCAGGGCCGCGGCGGTGATGGGGTTGAACATTCCGGCTGCCTCCTCTGCAGTCGGCTACTTACAAGGGTGAAATTACGCCTCAATGTGGACAGATCCGGTCCGCATAGACCAAAATCTGTGCGAATGGATACTCCGGCCCGGATCCTGCGCCTGCTGTCGCTGCTTCAATCCCGTCCCTCCTGGAGCGGGCCTGCACTGGCAGACCGCCTGGAGGTCACCCCCCGCACGTTGCGACGCGACGTTGCCCGGCTGCGCGAACTCGGCTATCCCGTGGAAGCCGTCCCCGGACGCCATGGCGGCTACCGGCTGGTGGCGGGAGGGGCGATGCCGCCCCTGGTCCTGGAGGACGAAGAGGCGGTGGCCGTGGCCTGGGGCCTGCGGGCGGCGGCGGGTGGGGCCATGCCCGGAATGGAGGAGCCCGCCTTGCTTGCCCTCGCCAAGATCGAACAGGTGCTGCCCACCCGCCTGCAGACACGTATTCGCGAGATCACCGAGGCCACCGTCCGGGTCGGAGGTTCCTCGCCGTCCCATCCATCGATTCGGATCCCCGTCCTGGTCGAGCTCGCCCAGGCCCGCCGGGAGTCCGTACGCGTCCGCTTCCTGTATCGGGACGGATCGGGACGGGAGAGCGACCGCCACGTCGACCCGTACCAGCTGGTCCACGCCGGGCGGCGGTGGTACCTGTTCGCCTGGGATCGCGATCGGGCTGACTGGCGCAGCTTCCGGGTCGATCGAATGGCCGAGGTGAAGGCGACCGGGATGCGGTTCCAGCCCCGCGCGGCCCCCGATGCGGCCGGCTTCGTGGCAGAAGGGGTCGCGGTCCATGCCTACCGTATCCACGCGGTGGTGGAGCTGGACGTCCCGATCACGACCGCCCGCAAGCTGGTCCCGCCCACGGTGGCGGTTCTGGAAGAAGACGGGGACAGGACGCTCATGCGGATCGGAGCCGACGAGCCCGATTGGCTGGCGCGATACCTGGCCGGCCTTCCCTGCCGTTTCACCGTCCGGGCTCCCGATGAGGTGCGGCATGCGGTGGTGGAACTGGCCGACCAGCTTCGGGACTACGTCGGGACGGCTGGATCCGGATGAAGACAGAATCCCGCCTCATTCCTGTTACAACCCCTGTCTGATGCTGGATTTCATCCTCGGCTTGTATATCGCCGGATTGGCGGTGCGCGGATGGTTGCGAGGATTCGTGCGCGAATTGATGGACCTCGTTGGCCTGGTGGTGGGGGCGGCCGTGGCCTTTCGCCTCTCGGCTCCCTTCGGCGGATTCCTGACCGATCGGTTCGGATTCTCCCCGGAATGGGGCCGCATCGGTGCCGGGATCGTGCTCTTCATCGTCTTTGGCCTGACGATGTCGGTCCTGGCCCATTACCTGTCCAAGGTGGCCCGCTTGCCCGGGCTATCGCTGGCCAATCGAGTGCTCGGGTCGGCGGTGGCGGCTGCCTGGGGGATCCTTCTGGTGCTGGTGATCGTGAGCGTGGTATCGGTCCTGCCCGTGCCCGACAGCGTCGACGACGCCATTGCCGAGTCGTCTGTCGCCCAGGCGGTGGCGGGACCCGAGGCGCTGCCCCGGAGGATGGTCGAGCCGCTGATCGGCGACGACGCGGTGAGCGCCCTCGCCGCCATCGAACGTCTCACCGGTGGACGTCGGGTCGTCCCGGCCGAAGGCGAGCGAATCGATCTGGAAGAGGTGGATCCGGACGCGGTGGCGGTGGTGCCGGGTTCGGTGGGCTTCGTGTTCGACCGGATCAACGCCGACCGCCTCGACGCGGGTGCCGATCCGCTGACCCAGTCCGACGCCCTGGCCGAGATCGCCCGGGTCCGGGGGCTCGAGATGTATCGGGCCGGCTACGTGGAGCGCCGCACCGACGACGGGGTCCTGGACGCGACGCGGTCCGGGTCGCTTCGCCTGGTGGCGGCTTCGGAGATGGTGGCACTCGCCTCCTCCGACCGGGCCGCCCACGCCGGCATTGCCGAGGACCCGGCCACCTCGCTCACCAACCCCGACCTCGACCGTGCCGGGGTGGCGGTGATTCGGGGTCCGCTCGGCACGATGGTGGTGGAGGTCTACGGACGATGACCATGGTCCCCGAGTCACAGCGCCTGCTCGAGGCGATGGTCGCCGCCTATCCGACCTACGTCAGGTCCCGCCTCCCGGCCACTCCCGAAGGAATCGACGACGTTCTGGCGCAGGGCGCGGCATGGCTCCGCACCACCCTCACCGACCTCCTCGCCCTCCCGTTCGCCGAGCAGCGGCGAGGTCCGTTGGAGGTGTTCCAAGAGGCGATGAGATTTCCGACCGAGGCCCTCCGGCAGGCCGGAGTCGAGCCGTCCCGTCGCGACCCGGTGTCTGAAACCGCCCTTCCCGGGGATGTCTACGGACTCGCCCCGGCCTCCAGCCGTGATCTGGGAGAGGAAATCTGGATGATCCATCTCACCTGGGGCGCCACCAAAGCCAGCGCCCTCACCTCCTAGGCCGTCGACGTTCGGGCAACGGGTCAGGCTGCCCACTAACTCGCGCCTCCGCAGCTCCGGCGGCAGGGACCGTCCCCCGTGGGGGACTAAGCAAGCGCCTGCGGCGCTGACTCACCACTCAGAGCCCATCACCCGATACCGTCACCTACACCGCAGGCAGACCGGCCGGGCGGCGTCTCGTAGTCATCGCCGCAACCATTCCCACTCCGGCCAGCACGATCGCCGCCCCGGTCAACTGGAGTAACGAGGGACGTTCGGCGAACAGAAGCGTTCCCCAGACCATGGTCAGCACCGGCTGGACCAGGATGAAGGTGGAGGTCTCGGCGGCGGGAAGGCGGGGCAGGGCGTAACCGATCGCCAGCCATCCCACCACCTGCGAGCCGATGGCTAGGGCGACGAGCCATCCGTGGGCCGGCCACGACGGAACGAAGTCGATTCCGCCCAGTAGCGGAGCTGCCACCAGGGTGGCCAGGGCCGCCCCGGCTGAGGCATCGAGCAACGATCCCACCGCCGGGGCCTGGACCCGGTTGGAGCGGCGGTAGCCGAGCAGGAAGCCGGCATAGAAGATGGCGGAGGCGACTCCGAGCACCGCTCCCAGCACGGGGTTGACCCCGAAGCTGCCCTCCCGGCCCAGGCCGGTGACCAGGGCCAGGCCCAACAGAACGACGGGAATCGAGGCGATCACCACCCGGGCCGGCCGCTCGCCGAACAACGCCCACGCCAGAACGCCGACGATGATCACCTGGCAGTTGGCGATCAGAGTGGCGAGCCCGGTTCCGATCTGATCGATGGCCAGATGCCAGCAGATGAAGTCACCCGCCAGCATCGCCCCGGCGAGGACCGCCAGCCACCGCGAACGGGGAGTCCGCCGATCGCGGTGGCGGATCCGCAGCCACAACAGCCCCAGGATCGGTATGGCATAGACGACGCGGAAGAAGGCGCCGGTGACGGCGTCGACGTCGGCCAGTTCAAACCAGACGGCCGAAAATGAGATGGCGATGGCGCCGACCAGGGCGGCCACGAGAGGCATCCCGGAAGCATGACATCCGGGCCGTGGCCGCCCAAACGGTCAGCGGAGCTGGATCGGGTACTCGCGGATGTTCTGGCGACTTCCGTCCTTGGCCGAGTTCTCCCACTCGATCAGGGCACCGAACTGTTCACGGTCGATCTCATAGGGGATCTCCACCGAGAAGTCTCCCCAACAACCGGTACCGCAGGAGGCGGTCACGAAGTCCTCGTACAGGGGTTCTCCGTCATCGTCGGTCAGCATGATCTGGAAGGTGGCTTCGAACACGTTGGCGATCCCGGTCACGGTCACAGGGCTCTCGACGACCTCACCCCAGGCGGGGGAGTCGACGAAGATCGGCGGGATCTGTTCGAGGTAGTCCTCACGGGTCTGGGGGCCGTCGAGGATGATCCCCTCGGACGAGAACACCTCTACCGCTTCCCCATCGAGGTGCAAGAGCACGCCGTCGACGGTGGGGAAGCGGGTCAGTGTGAAGACCAACTGAGCGAGGCGGGCCGCCATCGAGGCGGTGCCGCCCCCGTCGTCGAACTCACCGCTCAGGTCGACCGTCGCCACCCCGTCCTCGATGACGATTCCCAGCAGCTGGGATCCCTCGGGCACCGCGCTCGAGATCGAGGGCAGGCCGTCCGCCTCATCCTGGCTGGGTCCCTCCAGCAGGGCTTCGACGGCGGCGGCCGCTACTCCCTCGGTTTCGGGAACACCCCGGTACACCGGAACGAGATAGGGCCCCATGGCCGGATCCTCGATGTTCTCGAGGATGAAGTAGGCGACCACGTCCATCTCCTCCATCTCGGGAGCCTCGCTGGTTGTGGTGGTCTCCGGAGCGGTGGTTGTGGTCTCGGGTGCCGACGTTGAGGTTGTGGTCTCGGGGGCGGTCGAGGTCGTCGCCTCGATCGTGGTGGACGTCTCGGCGGCGGTGGTGGTGGCTCCGTCTCCGCCCTCTCCGCACGCCGCCAGCACCATGGCGAGGACGGTCAGGCCGATCAGGAACTTGCGCATAGGTCTCCTTTCGAGATCCATACGAATTGTCCCGAGGGCGCCGCCCCTTCGACAGGGGATAAGGACCCTCTCAGAGGGCGGCGGCGTTGAGCATCTGGTGGGTGGCGGTGTGGATCGAGTCGATCAGGTGGTCGCTGTCGGGGAGGGCGTCGTAGTCGGCGTGGATTCCCCAGTTCAGGTGGCCGTCGTAGCTGAAGATGGCCAGTCCGAGGCCGTGCTGAGTCCACAGCGGGACGATCGGGTAGTTGGCCAGCATCCGCGCCTCCAGCAGATACATCGGGAACTGGGGGCCGGGGATGTTGGTCACGGTCAGGTTAAAAGGACGGATGCGGGGCCCGGCCAGCCGGCTCGCCAACGACAGCAGGGTGATCGGGGTGCCGCGGGAGAGTTCGACCAGGGTGGAAGCGCCAAGGGCATTGTTGGTGTTCTTCTGCCGGTCGGTCTCGGCCCGGATGGCGAGATGACGGGCGACCGGGTCGGGCTCGTCGATGGGGAGATTGACCAGCCACATCGCCACCTGGTTGCCGAGCGCTCCCCGCTGGTCCTCCCGGCGGGTGCTGACCGGCACCATCACCCGGAACTCGAGGCCCTCGACCTCGTACTCGCGATGGGCCAGGAAGAAGTGACGCAGGGCGCCGGCGACGATGGAGAGAACGGTGTCGTTGACGGACCCCCCCAGGGCGTTCTTGATCTGCTTGACGTCCTTGAGGGAGGTGGTGGTCCAGTCGAAGCGCCGGTTGGGCCCGATCTCGGGGTTGAGGGGTGTGGAGGCGGCCATCGACAGCCATCCCGAGCGCAGGGAGTTGAATGCGGCGAAGGTTCGTCCGGCCACCTGGGTCACGGTCTGGCGGCTGTCGGAGAGAAGGGTGCCGACCGAGGTGAGCCGCTCCAGGTTGCGCCGGGTGGTGCGGGCGGCCGCTGCCACCGCCAGCTCGGTACGGGTGGGGGCCCGGCGCGGGACCCACTCGGGGCTCTCCTCGACCTCGGAGGTGGGAATCACGTTGAGGAGGATCGTGGTCAGATCCACCCCGGAGAGGCCGTCGATCATGCAGTGGTGGATCTTGGCGATAATCGCGAACCGGCCCTCGGTCAGACCCTCCACCACCCACAGCTCCCACAGCGGCTTGGATCGATCCAGCTGCTGGGAAACGATCCGCCCGGCCAGCGCCTTGAGCTGGTCGTCCGACCCGGGACGGGGGAGGCTGGTGTGGCGGACGTGGTAGTCGAGGTTGAAGTCGGCGTCGTCCACCCAGACGGGGGAGCGGTCGTAGGGGATGTAGTCGAGGCGCTGGCGGTAGCGGGGGATGTACTCCAGCTTCGCCTCGATGTGGGCACGGATTCGCTGGAAGTCGATTCCGCCCGCCTCGTCGCCCAGCTCATTCGCCTCGAACACCGCCACCCCCGCCACGTGCATGTGGGTGGTGCGCGATTCGAGAGCGAGGAAGGAGCTGTCCAGGTAGGACAACGGCTCGAAGTAGAAGTCCGGCACACCAAGAGGATACGGCCCGGGCACGGATCATGTAGAGGCCTTACCGACGCGGACCGGCACCGGCCTGGCCGGTGCCGGGTCCGAGGCCGTGTCTCGCCTCGCTTACGTCGTTACATGTCCGGGCGGCCGCGTTTCCAACTCGATATATATGGTTGGAAGTCGTCGGTTCCGGACACTGACGGGGTGAAGGAGGTCGGGAACGCCGATGACGACCCCGCATGAGGCGGACGAGAAGCTCAGGCTTTTGTATCAGAGCCATCGTGCGCAGATCGACGCGTACTGTCGTCGACGGGTCCCGGCCGAGTCGGTGGCCGACGTCGTTTCGGAGGTCTTCATGACCGCCTGGCGGCGGATCGCCGACATCCCCGATGGCTCCGAGTTGCCCTGGTTGTACGGCGTGGCGCGACGAGTGGTGATGAACCATCGTCGCGGGGCGCGGCGTCGCCATCGTTTGGGAGCGGCTCTGATCTCACAGCCCAACGACCCCGCCCCGGAGGCGGACGTTCCCGTAGTCCGCCGGGCCGAGGATCGAATGATTCTCGAAGCCCTGGCGGGCCTCGCCCCTGGGGATCAGGAGGTACTTCGGTTGAAGGCGTGGGAGGAGCTGTCGAGTGCAGAGATCGGTGCCGTTCTCGGCATCAGCCCCGCCGCCGTCGACATGCGTCTGACCAGGGCGAAGCGGCGATTGCGCCGAGCCCTCGACGCCGTCGGGTTCTTCGAGTCCGTGTCATCGCTTCGAATCGCTGAGAACGGAGGACGCTCGTGAACAGGCGGATCGACGTCATCGAGCTTCTCCGGGGAGTGAATCCAGTTCCCCCCGGAGCAGTGACGGATGAAGCCGTCCCGACCTTCGACGAGGCCCTCGGTTCCTCATTCGAAAGGACAGAGACGATGTCACAAACGACGATCGCGCCGCCGGAGACTCCGGCGAGATCGCGCAAGAGCTGGCCCAAGTTCCTGGGTGCGGCGGCTGCTCTGGTGGTGGCGGTGGGACTGGTGGTGCCACTCACCCTGCGGGTGGCGGGGACTGAGTGGAACGGGACGCCGACCGAGCAAAGGGCCGCCATCGAGCAGGTAATGGAGGCGGTGAACGGCGGCGACTCTACCGGTTTCGCAAGAGCTTTCGGTGAAGACGCGACCTTCAATGCGCAGGCCTTCATGAACTTCATCGATCGAGATCGAGTCATCCCGCAACAAGACCCGGCTTTGGTCGAGTCGATCATGGCGGTGATTGGAGCCTGGGAGGTGGAAACCGTTCTCGAGTCCTGCCAACCCCAGACCGAGTTGCTGGTGCGTTGTCCCGTTCGGCATCTTTGGCACGTCGCCCAGGCCGAGTTTGTCGCCGACTGGGTGTTCGCTTTCGATGGTGGACAGATCTCCAGTGCCGGGATCATCCAGGAGGACCTCGACCCGGCCGATCGGACGATGCCGCTCAGTTGGCTTGACCTGACCGGTGCCATGACCGTGACCGGCTCTCGCGATACATGGTGGGCCTGGGTGGCAGAGAACGATCCCGACCTGTTCGAACGGATGGGCGATGGGCTGCTCGAGATCAATGGTGTCGCCTTCGAAAGCAGCCTGTTCATGGGCATGGACCCGTCACTGGCGCCTGAGATCCGCGAGTCCGTTGACCGGTACCTGGCGGAAGGTTGAGACAAGGGCCCCCGGTGCTTCTCGGCGCCGGGGGTCTGAAGCGCCCGCGGCAGGATTCGAACCTGCGGCCTACCGCTTAGGAGGCGGTTGCTCTATCCCCTGAGCTACGCGGGCGGGATGGGTTGAAAACGCAATTGGAAACCGGGTGTTGTCGGTCCCGGAGGTAAGGGTAGGCGCCGGAGGGCATGTTTTCGGCGGGTGGAATCGACCAGACAAGCGCGAACAGGTCCGAGATTGGCGCGGCTCGTAAGCGGTGGGAGGGAGTTCGGGATTGGACCAGGGCTCAGCTGGCCCGGGGGATTGGCGGGTCGGTGGTGGTGGGGTCGTGGCGGGTGGTGAAGATGGCTTCGGTTTGGCGTTGCGGTGGGCTTGCCAGCCGAGCACGGAGAGGTGGTTGGTGGCGAAGCCGTAGTGGTGGAGGCGTTCGCGGGGGAGGTGGTCGTCGATGGTGCGGTTGGCGGATTCGGCGGCGGCCCGCAGCGGCCGTTGGATGTCGGCGAAGACGGGGTCGGTTTATGGGAAGGCGCGGAGGTGTTCGGGCCGGTGTAGCCGGCGAGTTCGTCGTCTGTGGTTTGGTCGAGGCGGATGCGGATGTATCCGTCGGGTTGGCCGGTGGGGTCTTCGACTTGGTATTCGGCGAAGAGGCGGTAGGTGCCGGTGGTCTTGTTGCGGCGCCGGTTGATGCGTCGCCTCAGGAGTGGTTGGAGGTGTTGGTTGCCGTCGACGTCGTAGCTGCGGATGTGGGGTGCTCCTCCGACGAGGTGGATCTCCACTTCGGTGGGTTCGCCTTGGGCGGGGCGGTGGGTTTCGAGGCCGTGGTAGCGGTCGGGGGTCTTGCCGCGGCTGCTGTGGAGGCCGACGAGTCCGATGTGGCCGGCTTTGAGGAGCCGGTCGAGGCGGACTCCGCGAAGTGCCCGGTCGTACGCGTAGCCGACCAGTCCCGGCCGGTTCTGGGCGGCTTGGAGGTAAGAGCTGCCCCAAGTGTCGAGTCAACGGAGCGACCCGCTGGCTGTCACCAGACAAGGCGATGATCGCTTTGGTCGGGTTGGCCGCCCGTAGCGCCATCTCGGTACTCGATCTTTGCGCCGCCACTGCATGGCGGTATGCCCATGGTGGCCCTCCACCTACGGGAGAAGCTGATTTCGCTATGGCTGTGAAGTCCTCCTCGGGCCTAGACCATCACCATCAGGAATGGGTCCGCCAGATCAACGGCACAAACGACAAGGCTCTGGCTGAGGATTGTCGTCACCAGCTAGTTCACCGCACCACCGGAAGGAACCTTTATCGAGGGGGGCGTACGGGAACAGAATGGAGCGACTATCGAATCGGGAAGAACGAGCAGCCCGTCAGGGTGGACCACCTGGTGACGAGGATGGCCAAATACGCTGAAGGTTGGTTCTGCTCATTCTGTGATGTCCGACCTAGTCCTTAGCTGGAGACGGGTCAGGCACCTCGTTCCCAGCCTGGCACACCCGTCCTCTAGTCTCAGACCCCGGAGCCCTGGTCACCCTGGCGACTGAAACCCGCCGCCGCCCCCGGCATGCGTCGGCCCCGGCAGCGGCAGCAGTCTCATCCTGACCGCAAGACCTCCCGTGACGGATGCAGGGGATGGCCTGGACTGGAGGCGTCTTTGGACGAGCCGGACGACCACCGGTGCCGAGGTGATTCGGCGGCGCTGGCGGAACCGGCGTCGGCTGCGGTGTCCGTCACCATCGTCTTGCTTGCGGTGGGGACTCCACGGGTCATCTCAATTGGCCGGACGCGCGGCCACGGTCCTTGGCGGCGGAGCCGAATGTCGTCGATTGCTTCCCCGGCCCGCCGCCGAGGTGCCTGGAGGGCCGTCTCCTATGGAGTCGGCGGCTGTGCGGTAGCCATTGTCCTCGCACTTCTGGCCGGACCTGCAGGGTCTGAGGTATTCGCGGGAACCACCAGCACCACAGCCGTCGCCGTGATCAGTCCGCTCGGAGGGCTGGCCGGAACGACAGTGGCCTTTCGTCGATATCGGAGCCGACAACCGACGAGCCATGATCTGGCTCTCTTCTGGTGCGCAATGACCGCCGTGATCGTCATATCCACATACGTCTACCTGCGTGTCGACCAGGCGTCGACGGCCACGGCTCTCATCACCGGCGCCGCCGGTCTTCGGGTCATGCGGATCGGCCTCATGGAACGATCCGCCGGCCACGCCGGCCAGGTCGTTCCCCGAGGCCCCAGATCAAGGCGGCTGCGAGCGCATCCCCGTTAGCGGCTGTTGGCCAGCAGACAACCTCACAAGAGTGGAAAGACAAGAGACAATGGACTTCAGAGCCCATCGACATCAAACTCTGGCCGTCTGGTCGACGATAGGAGCACAACCACATGAGCAAGCAAAGTAGCGACAGCCCGGGTTCCTCGTTGCCCGTGCTGGCACTGACCGGGTTGGGGATCCTCATCACCGTTCTTGGCCTCTTCGCCGCCGGCGACATGGCTATCGTCGTCATCGGCCTGGCTGCGATCTTCGGTGCGGGGGTGATCGGTGTGATCGAGCGCCTCATCGAAGGGCGCAGGGTCCAACCGGACGACGAGCACGAAAGAGCCGAAACATGAATATCCGTCTCGCCATTGCTCGCATCGAGTCAGCCGCGCCCTGTGAGGCCCTGTGGTCCGCGGCGGGATGGTCAGGATCGAGATGGTCGAATAGCCATATCCGCCTCTCATTCCCGATGGCTGGGATGGCACGTCTCGTATCCTCATGATCCTTGAACTGGAGATGCCAGCTCTTGAAGAGGAGGTCAAGTTCTGGTGCTAAACACGGAATTCCTAAGCGCCCCTCAAGAACAGCCGACTACCAATGTGGGCTAGGTGCCTGGTCCGCCGTGCTGTTGGGGCTCCGGGAATTTCACCTGGATCATCGGTGCGTTGACTAGGGGTGGTCACCGTTGGCGGGATTGGCGATGAATGGGTCTTCCGATTGTTTCGTGTTGTGTTAGCGGCTTCGCCTGGTGGGATAACCCCCCGGGGGTCTAGTCGAGGCGTATGAGGCCGGCTCTCAGGGCGGCGGTGACTGCCGCTGTTCGGCTGTCAACGCCGAGCTTGTCGTAGATGTGAATGAGGTGGGTCTTGACAGTGGCTTCGCTGACGTAGAGTGCCTGGCCGACTTCTCGGTTGGATGACCCTTCGGCGATGAGTTCGAGCACGGCGACCTCTCGTTCGGTGAGAGGCGTCACCGGATCCTCGCTGGTGTTGGCCAGTGCGTTGGCGACACCTGGAGCCATGACGGTTTGTCCTTGGGCAACGGTGCGAATGGCGGCGAATAGCTCGCTGCGAGGAGCGTCTTTGAGGAGGTATCCGGATGCGCCGGCGGCGATGGCTGAGCGAACGTCGGCGGTGGTGTCGTAGGTGGTGAGGACGAGCACTTTGAGGTCGGGATGGTGCAGAACCAGCGCCTTTGTGGCTGCGATCCCATCGAGATGGGGCATCTTGAGGTCCATGAGGACGACGTCGGGGTTCAGTTCCTCAACGAGGGCCAGGGCTTCGCGACCGTTGGATCCCTGGCCGACCACCTCGAGATCTTCTGCTCCAGCCAGCATGCCTGCCAGTCCGTCTCGCACGACGGGGTGGTCGTCGACGATCAGGACTCGGATCGGTGCGCTCATACCTGTCCCGGGGGGATCGGCAGGACGGCCGATATCGTGGTGCCTTCGCCGCGGCCGCTCTTCACCATGAGGCGCCCTCCGAGTTCTTCGATGCGGTCTCTCATGGTGCGTAGGCCGTAGCCGGAGCCGTCTTGCCGGCTGTGAGGAGGGTCGGCGGCATCGAAGCCGACGCCGTCGTCGTTCACTTCCAGTCGGAGTTCGCCCGGGCCGTATTGGAGGTTTAGGGCGGCTCGGCGGGCGGCGGCGTGTTGATGGATGTTGGCTAACGCCTCTTGGGCGACGCGGAGGATTGCCGCTTCGTGAGCCGGTGAAAGGTTGCGGACCTGTCCGGAGGCGCTGTAGCGGGCAGGAATGCTGGTCTCTTCGCGCCACCGTTCGACTAGGTGGCCCACCGCATCGGTCAGGGTCGCGTCGACGAGTTCGGCGGGTCGTTTGTCCCGGACGAAGGCACGGGCGGCCTCCAATCCCTGTCGTGCGCTCTGTCGGGCGATACCGAGTCGCCGGGTTACCTCTTGTGGATGTTGCGGAAACGCTCCTTCGGCTGCTTCCAGTTGGGTGACGATGCTGGTGAGAGCCTGGGCCAGGTTGTCGTGGACTTCCCGGGCCAGCCGTTCCCTCTCTTCGAATACACCGGCGGTGCGAGCCCGGTCGGCGAGTCTGAGGTTGTCGAGCATCACCCCGACGTGGGGGCCAATGGTGTGCCACCGGGCCCGCTCGTCGGCTGTGAGTTCTCGCTCTGTGGTTACGACCAGGGCGTCGTCACGGGTTGAACTGAGCGGAACCACCAGCCCGGGCCCGGTGACTGTCCCCGACCGGGAAATAGTTACCGAGTCGCCGGGGCTCCCGAGGTGGGTGATGACTGCTGCGCACACTGCTCGTTCTGTTCTGGCTGCGGCGACTGCCGCCGTGGCGGTGTGGATCCTGTGTAGCTCATCGAGGGCGTGTCGGCGGCGCCGGGACTGGCCATGGACCCCTTCGATGAAGTAGCCGATCGCCACGGCGACGACGCCACTCGCTATCACACTGGCCGCGGCGCCGGGGTCGTCTTGGGCGCGGGGCACGACACCAACCGCCAGACCCAACGTAACAAGCACGACGCCCACCCACTTCCACCGACCCAGAAACAGGAAAGCCTGGGGGTAAAGGGCATATACCAACAAGAAATAGGCGGGGTTGCGTTGGATCAGGACAGTGGCAAACACGACGGAGACGGCGAAGTAACCGAGGAACATGCGGCTACCCCCTAGTCCATCCCAGTCTTCCACGCCACGCACCAACAGCAGATACAGACCCGCCCACACAGTGGCCAGCGCAACGGTCGCCGTTCGTACGCCGAGGCCGGTGGACGGGTCGGCGGCCGCGATGGCAGTGGGGATCCCCAAGCTTGCCGCGAACAGGCTATGCCATATCCATGCACGCCGGTTGATTGCTTCGGTGTCTCGCATGGCCGGCGCGTCGGGGACGACCATGCTCACTCCCAGCGGAACGTGCGGGCAGAGAGGGTTGCAGCGACGATGGCGGTGACGGCGAGGACAGCAATCGCCATCAGCGGTATCGGCCGTCCTGTCCATGGGTGTTGCATTGCCTCGATAGCGTAGGTGAGTGGAAGGAAGTCGCCCAGGGTCCGCAGGGTCTCGCTCATCACGTGACGTGGCCAAGTCGCCCCCGACAGGAAGATCATCGGGAAGTAGAGCCCGGCGGCAACGGCCTGCGCGGTCCTCGCCGTGCGGACCACCCCGGCGAGGAGGAATCCGAGCGCATAGATGCTGGCTGCCGACAACAGCAACGCCACCAGCGCCCAGAGGGGATTCGTGGGCGGATTGAGGTCGAACGCCGCCATACCCACCGCAACCAGGACTCCCACCCCCACCACGGTGACGATCATGGCGACGACCACATGTGAAGCCAGTAGAACCGTCGACGACAGAGGGGTGGCGCGCTGGCGGCGGAGCACGCCTTGTTCGCGGTAGCCGGCCAGATGCACGGGCAGGACCATCAGTCCCATCGTGGCGATGACCAGAGCCATATAGCCTGGCACCAGGGTATCCAAGGCACCCACACCTCCCAGCTCGGGCACAGGGTCGTTGCCGTGTGTGCTGTTCATCACCAGCAGCAACAGGGGGAGACCGAGCACGAAGACGGCCGCGGCCGGTTCACGCATCAGAAGCTTCAGTTCTGTCCAGGTAGTGGTTGTGAATGCATGCATGATGTTCTCCTTCCTCGTTTCGTTTAGACGTAGTCGGCCAGGGCGCCGGTGAGCGTCAGGTAGGCGTCCTCGAAGTTGCGGGGAGACTCGCCGTCCTGTGAGGCCTGTGCCATGAGGGCGCTGGGCGTGCCAGAAGCAACGACCCGGCCGGCGGCGATCACCGCTACCCGATCGCACAGCTGTTCCACTTCATCCATGAAATGAGTCACCAACAGGACGGACACTCCCTGGTCTCGCAGCTTGCGGACCAGTTGCCATGTGACGCGGCGGACCTCCGGGTCCAAACCCGTGGTCAGCTCGTCCAGCACCACCACCTCGGGGCTCCCGACCAGGGCGAGGGCGATGAAGAGACGCTGCCGCTGACCGCCCGATAGGGAGGCCACCGCGGCACCACGTTTGTCGGAGAGCTGCCAGTCGTTGAGGAGGCTCTCGATGTCGGCCGGGTCGGGGTAGTACGAGGCAAAAAGACGGAGGGCCTCTACCACCCGAAGACGTGCAGGAAGGGCCGATTGCTGAAGCTGTACCCCGACCCGCTCACGGACCGCCCGGACGTCATCGACCGGATCGAGACCCAGCACGCGAATACGACCTTGATCCGGGCTGCGAAGACTGGCGATGCACTCGACGATCGTCGTCTTTCCGGCACCATTCGGGCCGACGATCCCGAAGATCTCCCCACGTCGAACCTCCAGGCTCACGCCGCTCACGGCGGCTGTCGCCCCATAAGACTTCTCGATTCCCTGCACACTGATTATCGGCTCCAAGACGGCTCCTTGCCTCGCTTGCGCCAATCATCAGGGCATCCCAGCTCAAGGGAATCAGCCGGTCGTTGAATCCGACATCCATCATTCGGTTGATCCTGTCGGACAGGGTTGATCGGTCACCCCATCCACTGCAGTGGGCCTCCAGGCGTATCTACCATGACAGTGTGCATGGCGCCGCGAATCGCGACGGACAACGGTCAGCCGTCGAAGTCACGTTCCCGTTCACAGGGCTGTGGCTAGTCCAAAACAGCCCCGCTCGACGTGTCCCCAGCCATGGAAGCGAGCTCTTCGGCGAGAAGTATGCGATCGACTTCGTCGGGGTCGACGAACGTCATCGCAGTTCTCCCATCCGCGACTGGCGCACGACGTTCTCGAAAGAACCGCCAGAACGTTTTGTCGGGTTCGGTCGGCCACTCCTCGCTCCAGTCGCAGGTCAGGTAGCTGGCGTATACGATGGAGAGCCTGACCATGAGGCTCGACGTTCGCAGCTCGCCCTGATCCCGTATGCGTTCGGTCAGGCTTCCCGCATCCGGCAGGGCATCGGTGGCATCGCGGGGAACCACGTTGTCATTTCCGTTGCCGAGGGAGTGCATGTAGCCCTGGTTCACCTCAAGAAGAGCTCAATACGAGTGGCCCCTGGCCAGAGGGTCGACAGAGGTCAGCATCTCGCGGACTGCGGTAATTCGGGGAATTCGACCGAGCCCCACGTCCACATGCAGGTCATGGATCAAGCGGATCCGAGCTCAGCTCGCGGCGTCCCCATGGTGTTCGACCGATTCCGGGAGTGGCGACGCGACGCCCCCGGCTTTGTCGATCGCCAGAACGGCATTCCCGGCGAAGGCTCGGTCATCGAGCCGCTCCCATTCGACGTCTAGTTGTGCTCCGCGGGGAGGTTGTCCTTGAGGATGCTGGCGGGGGTGGCCCAGCCGAGTGATCCGTGGGGTCGGTGGTGATTGTAGAAGTGGATGAACCCGGTGTAGGCCTGGTGACGTTCGGTCTCTGAGTCCCAGTGTCGGATGTAGGCCCATTCCTCGAGGAGGATCCGGTGGAACCGTTCGACTTTGCCGTTGGTCTGGGGTCGTCGTGGCCGTGTCTTTTTCACCGTGGTGCCGGTGGCTGCGCAGGCTCGATGCCATAGCCCCGACCGGTAGCAGGAGCCGTTGTCGGTTAGCACTCGTCTTGGGGTGACGCCGCGGGAGAGGAACCAGGCTGTGGCTCTCATCCAGAACCCGGCGGCAGTCGCTGCCTTCTCGTCTCCGAGGACCTCTGAGTAGACGAGCCGGCTGCGGTCATCGACCGCCGAGTGGATATACCGGTATCCGACATAGCGGTGTTTGGAGTGCTCTCCGGTGTATCCACGGCCTCGTGTCCGCCATCCGCCGTCAGGCGGAATCGCAGCCAGCTTCTTGATGTCGACGTGGATTAGATCACCAGGTTTGTCCCACTGATACCGGTTCACCCGCCTCGTGTCGGTGGCCCGATCGCCACGGTCGAGACGTCCCATGTTTGCCTGGTTGAGGATCGTTGGGACTGTCGACGCCGCCAATCCAACCTCGAAACCGATCCGGTCAGCACCCCAGCGACGTTTGTGTCGCAACCGCACCACTCGACGGCGTAGCTGGCGAGGCGTCCGGTTCGGTGATGAATGTGGCCGAGACGACCGATCCAACAGTCCGTCGTCGCCCTCAGCGAGAAACCGGGCTCGCCACTTACGGACCGTCTTAGCGTCGACCTGGAACCGCTCCGCGGTCGCCTCCACCGACCAACCCCGATCAAGAACACACTCGACCATCCGCCGTCGCCCCTCAGGAGTAAGAGGCGCATTGGGATGCTGGGATCTAGCGTGCGACATGAGCCCTCCTTATGAGTTGTGAGTCGCTAAACCCACAGTCTCATTCGGAGGGCTCAACCATTCACACCATTCCGCCAAGGACAACGTCCCCGGTTGTCACAACTAGGCCTCGACTCGGTCCAGCGCCTCAAGGAACCGGGTGTTCTCGTCGGCGGTGCCCACGGTGACCCTGACCCATTGCTCACCGAAGGTGCGGACGATGATCCCCTGGCGGACGTAGGCGAGGAACGGATCCTCGGCCCGGGAGCGGAACCAGGCGAAGTTGGTCTGGCTGTCGGCGTGAGTGAGGTTGCGGTCCTCGAGCGCGTCCAGGAGCAGGCGCCTTCCCCGGGCGTTGTCCTCGACCCGGGCCGCCAGCCGATTGGGGTCATCCAGCGAGGCCGCCGCCGCCGCCTGGCCGGGCTGAGTCACGGTGAAGGGAGCCTGGGCCCGCCTCATCTCGGCGATGGTGGAGGGGTGGGCGATGGCGTAACCCACCCGCAGGGCGGCCAGGGAGTAGACCTTGGAAAAGGTCCGGGTCACGACCAGGTTGGTGCGGTCGGCCGCCAGTGACGCCATCGAACGGTAGTCGGCCGCCGTCACGAACTCCTGATATGCCTCGTCGATCACCACCGTCACCCGCTCGGGGATGTCCTCCACGAAGGCCGCCACCTCGTCGGTGGAGAGATGGGTCCCGGTGGGGTTGTTGGGATTGCACACGAAAACCAGCGTCGTCTCGTCGTCGATTGCCGTGGCCATCGACTCGAGATCGAGCCGATGCTCGGCGTCGAGGGGGATCTCCCGACGCTCGCTCATCGCCCACATCGCCCCGAGCCGATAGACGACGAAGGACGGCCAGGCGTAGACGACGTTGGTGCCCGGCCCGCCGACGGCCAGGGCCATCGTCCGCAACAGCTCGGATGAGCCTCCGCCCAACCAGATCGAGTCACGATGCACGCCGAGCGTCTCGCCCAGACGGGTGCGCAGCTCATAGCCCTCGTTGTCGGGATAGCGATTGGTGTTCTGCATCACCGAGGACATCGCCTCCAGGGCCTCCGGATAGGGCCCGAAGGGGCTCTCGTTCGAAGCCAACTTGATGATCCCGGCCGGATCGAGGCCGTGGCGCCGGGCGACCTCCTCGACCGGCAGCCCGGGCTCATAGGGGGCGATCTGGGCGAGATCGGGACGGTAGGTAGGCATCGGGGCGAGAATAACCCGGTTGCATTCCAGGGGGTCGACCACACATCGAGCGCGGGTATGGCACACTCGACGCCATGAGCGCTGATCCCCGTCAGGTCGTCGACGCTTCCGAGTATCCACTGGTCCAGGTGATCGATCCCGCCGGCAACCTCGTGGGCGAGGATCCCGGGCTCGACCCGGACCTGTACCAGGACCTCTACCGCAACATGGTCCTGGCCCGCACCCTCGATCGCCGGATGCTCGCTCTCCAGCGGCAGGGGCGGGTCGGCACCTATCCCATGCTGGAGGGGCAGGAAGCGGTCCAGATCGGGTCCGCCCTCGCGCTGGGCGAGCACGACTTCGTCTTCCCCTCCTACCGTGAGCATGGCGTCCAGATCGCCCGCGGCCTTCCGATCGAGGTGTTCATGGCCTACTGGCGGGGTCTGCCGAACCGCGACTGGGACCTCGCCCGCTACCGGCAGGGAATCGTCACGGTTCCGATCGCCAGCCAACTCCCCCACGCCGTCGGCTACTCCTACGTCACCCGCCTGCGGGGCGAGGACACCGTCACCGCGGTCTACTTCGGTGATGGCGCCACTTCGGAAGTCGACTTCCACTCCGGGATGAACTTCGCCGGGGTGTGGAAGACTCCCACCGTCTTCATCTGCGCCAACAACCTGTACGCCATCTCGGTTCCCTACGAGAAGCAGACCGCCTCTCCCACCATCGCTCAGAAGGCCTCCGCCTACGGGTTCGAGGGGAAGCGGGTCGACGGCATGGACCCGATCGCCGTCTACCTCGCCACCCGGGAGGCAGTGGAGGCGGCCCGGGCCGGCTCCGGCCCCACCCTTATCGAAGCGCTCACCTACCGGTATGGAGCCCATGCCACCGCCGACGATGCCCGGCTCTATCGGTCCGCCGCCGAGGAGGAGCAATGGCGCGAGCGGGACCCGATCCGGCGATTGGAAGGGTTCCTCGCCACCCGGGACGAATGGGATGAGGCCGTCGGCGAGAAGGTGGCCATGGAGACCGCCGACCTGGTCGAGGCCGCCATCACCGAGATCGAAGCCAGGCCCGACCCCGACCGCTCGGATGTGGTCAGGCACGCCTTCTCCCGCATCCCCACCCAGGTAGTCGACCAGCTCCACGCCATGCAGAAATCCCACGGCGAACCAGAAACGGACTTCGACCCCGCCGACGTGTGGGTGCCCGGCGAAGACCAGCTCCCGTCCGGTCCCAGCGAGAAGTGGACCATGGCCCAGGCCATCAACGCCGCCCTCCGCCAGGCGCTGGAGCGCAACCCCGAGACGATCCTGCTGGGCGAGGACATCGGGGTCTCGGGCGGCGTGTTCCGCATCACCGAGGGCCTGCATCGCGACTTCGGCGAGGATCGGGTCATCGACACTCCCCTGAACGAGTCGGGGATCGTGGGAACGGCGGTGGGAATGGCGCTGGCGGGCGCCCGACCGGTGGCCGAGATCCAGTTCGACGGATTCGTCTACCCCGCCTTCGACCAGATCGTGTCGCATCTGGGACGGTTCAGGTACCGCACCCGGGGAAACTCCTCCGTCCCCGTGGTGGTGCGCTTTCCCAGCGGAGCGGGGATCGGCGCCCACGAGCACCATTGCGACTCGCCCGAGGCCTACTTCGTCCACGCCCCCGGACTCGTGGTGGTGTGCCCATCTTCGCCCCGCGACGCCAAGGGTCTGCTCGCCGCCGCCCTGGAAGGCGACGACCCCGTCATCTTCCTCGAACCCAAGGTGCTGTATCGGGCAGGACGCGAGGACGTCCCCACCGACCATTTCACTCTCCCGATCGGCCGGGCCCGGGTCCGAAAGGACGGGGACGACGCCACCATCGTCACCTACGGGGGGATGGTGCCGGTGGCACTCGCAGCGGCCGAGTCGGTCGACGCCTCGGTGGAGGTGATCGACCTGCGCACCCTCTTTCCCTGGGACCGCCAGACCGTGCTCGACTCGGTGCGCCGCACCGGACGGCTGCTGGTCGTCCAGGAACCCCAGGGGGCGGCCGGCGTTGCCTCCGATGTGGCGGCGGTAGTGGCGGAGCAGGCGATCTTCGACCTGGTCGCTCCCATCCGCCGGGTGACGGGCCTCGATGTCCCCTGGCCCCAGTTCCACATCGAGCGCCACGGCCTGATCGACGCCGATCGGGTGCGGATGGAGCTCGAAGCACTCCTCGCCGACTGAAGTGGCGGTTCCCACCTTCGATCCCACCGCACCGCTCCACCACCGCGGAACCAGCGGGCACGCGGTCGTGTTGCTCCATGGCTTCACCGGCCAGCCCGGGCATTGGTTGCCGTTCGCCGAGGACCTCATGGAGCGCGGGCACAGCCTGGTGGCCCCGCTGCTCCCCGGCCACGGTCCGGGACCCGAGCGCCTGATCGGCCACCGGCTAGACGACTGGGTCGAAACGGCAGTGGAAGCGGCCGGCTCGGTCGCCGACCATGGGCGACTTCATCTGGTCGGCCTCTCGCTGGGAGGCCTGGTGGCGATTCTGGCTGCCGGACCGACCGGCGCCACCAGCCTCGCCACCGTCAATTCTCCGGTTCTCGTCCGGGATCTGCGCTTCTATCTGGCACCGGTGGCCCATCGCCTGGTGCCGGAGACTCTCGCCACTCAGACGGAGGTGCCCGATCCGATCCTGGCCCATCTCTGGAGCCCGTGGGAGACCCAGCCCACCGCCGGCGTCGCCGAGCTGGTGGAGGGAGTCGTCAAGGCACTGTCGGCCGCCGGGCGGCTGCGGCGCCGAGCCCTCGTGGTCCAGTCCCGGAACGACGAGGTGGTGTACCCGGTCTCGGCCCGCATCCTCGCCGCCCGACTGCGGGCCCGGCTCGTGTGGCTCTCCGACACTCGCCACAATACGCTTCTCGATCCTTCCCGAAACCGTCTGCACCGGATCTTGCTCCGCCACCTCGAGGCGGGGACACCACCCGTGACGCCCCCGGAGTTCGAAGAGCAACTAGCCTGACGTGCCGACATGGCCATCGGCAAGAAACGGGCCCACAACCGGCGCAGCCGACGCAAGGCAGCCGCCGACTGCAAACAGGGCAACCATCGCTACGGATCCCCGCGCTACATCGGCGGCGGGATGACCCGTCAGACCTGCTCGGTGTGCCGGGCGGTGTCGATCGACATCACCCGGGCCGACGCGCCGGCCGTCCAACCCTCGACGGATTCCGCCTCGTCCCGCCCCCGCCGGTGAGCCGCGACACCCCTCCGGACCTCATCCGCGCCGCCGGGGGCATGATCGTCCGCGGCGTGCGTTTCGAAGAATCCGAGATCGTGGTCGTCCACCGCCCCCGATACGACGATTGGACGCTTCCCAAGGGCAAGGAAGACCCGGGTGAGTCATCGCTCGATTGCGCCGCCCGCGAGGTCCTCGAGGAGACCGGTCTTCGAGTTCGCGTAGTGGGCCATGCCGGCACCGCCCACTACCGGGCCGATGGGAAGCCCAAGCAGGTCGAGTACTACCTGATGCGGCCCTATCGCTTCGCCGGATTCGAGCCAAATGCCGAGGTCGACACGGTGCGATGGATTCCCCTCTCGGAGGCAAGATCCATCCTGACGTACGACTTCGATCGGGACCTGGTGGCGGAGGTGGACCTGCAGGGCATGCTGGCTTACACCGACCTGCACCTGGTCCGTCACGGCGCCGCCGGGAATCGCTCGGAGTGGGACGCCCCCGACCACCTGCGCCCCCTCACGGACAAAGGCTTCGCTCAGGCCCGGGCTCTGGCCACAGAACTGGACGGGATCGGGATCACACGGATCCTCACCAGCCCCTACGTGCGCTGTGTGCAGACCGTCGAGGCGCTGGCCGACCGGTTGGGAATCGAGGTCGAGACGACCGACGCCCTGGCCGAGGGTGCCGACCAGCGCCAGATTGCCGACCTGATCGACGAGGTGACCGGCACCAGCACCGTGCTCTCCTCCCACGGCGACGTCATCCCGGCCATGCTCCAGCGGCTGCAATGGATGGGGGTGGAGTTCCTGTCTCCCTTCGAATGCAAGAAGGGCTCGACCTGGGTGGTCGGCCACGACGGCCTCGGCTTCGACGAAGCGATCTACCTACGGCCTCCGTGACGGGTCGACCGTCTCGCTAGCCGCCGTATCGGGTGGTGAGTGGTGAGTAGTGGGCCCCAAGAACCCGTTTTCGCGACAGAATTGCACGCCATGGCGCGCAATTCTGTCGCGAAAATCCCATGGGGTTCCCCACGACCCGGAGCGTTCGACGACAGACGACCTGCCGGCGAGAGACAGGCCAGCGGATGGCCCCAGGGTTCAAGGAGAGGTCCTCACGAGCAGCCGCGGGGGGTTAGAGGGGGGTCGTCCCGGTTGATCATTTCCTGACGGCGGCGGCGGGGAGGGTGCCGTTGGCGTGGGTGGCGCTCTCCACCGTGACGAAGGCGTCGGGGTTGTGGCCACGGATCAGGGCCATCACCGGTTCCACCTGGCGGCGAGGCACCACCGAGAAGGTGATGCGCACCTCTCCGTAGGCACCTTCGCCGTTGACCACGGTGACGGCGTAACCGGCCTCGTGGAGGACGCTGCCGACCGGCGGCGAGGCGATCGGCGAGACGACCCGAACCAGGCGGCTGCCCAGGCCGATCTGCCGTTCGATTCTCGATCCGAGCATGGTTCCGGCCGCATACCCACCGGCGTAGCCGACGATCTTCAGCGGCTCGGTCAGATCGGAGAGCACCTGGGCGGCCGCCAGCACCCACACGAGGGATTCGAAGAACGCCGTGGCGCCCGCCAGGCGGGTGTGGCCCTGCACAACAAACTGGATGCGCAGCGTCCCGAGACTGACGTCGACCAGACGCAGGCAGAAGATCACGAGGGCAGCAAAAAGGAGGTTCATAGCGGACCGGGGAAGGGGCAAAGGTCTACACCCAGATTCTACCTGTATGGAACCAGCGGCCCATTAGCGCGCAAAAGAATCCAGGCTACGATCAGGCGGTCGCCGGTGCGGGGAGACGCTTCCCGAGTTCTCCAGACCCCCTCAGGACGTCTACCCGCCCGGCGGCTCTACAGGGAGGTAGTACCCGGCGGCCGCCGAGTGTTACAGGAAATCTCCCGATCACTCCGATGCGAGTCCCAGCGCCTGATCGACCAGGTATGCCTGCTGCTCGCGATGGACCCGGGCCGACCCGGTGGCGGGGCTACCAGCCGGCTTTCGCCCGGCATAGACCGGCTCCTGACCGAAGATCTCTCGCAGCTGTGGCCACAGGAATCGGTAGGCACCCATGTTCTCCGGTTCCTCCTGGCACCACACCAGGGTCGCATCCGTGTATTGCTCGGCCAGGCGTTCCAGTTCCTCGGCCGGAAGCGGATGAAGCTGGGCGAGCCGGACGATGGCGACGTCGTCGAGTTCCGCCTCCCGGCGCCGGGCATCGAGGTCGTGGTACACCTTGCCGGCACACAGGACCAGCCGGGAGGCGCCCTCCACATCGTCGGGCACCAGGGCCTCGAATCGACCGGATTCGAGGTCGGCCGCCCTGACAAAAGAAGCGCGGGAGCGAAGCAGGGACTTGGGGGTAAACACGATCAGCGGCTTCTGCGGGCGCCGCAGAGCCTGGCGCCGGAGCAGGTGGAAGTACTGCCCCGACGTGGCGGGGATCGCCACCCGCAGGTTGTCCCCGGCTGCCAGCTCCAGGAACCGCTCGATGCGAGCCGACGAATGCTCGGGGCCCTGACCCTCGTATCCGTGGGGCAGCAGCAGGGTGAGCCCGGACGATTGTCCCCATTTGGCCTCGCCGGCGGCGATGAACTGGTCGAACACCACCTGGGCTCCATTGGCGAAGTCGCCGTACTGAGCCTCCCACATCACCAGGGCCTCGGGCCACTCGATCGAGTATCCGTACTCGAACCCGACGGCCGCGAACTCGGACAGGAGCGAGTCGACGATCCGCACCCGTGTCTCCCCGGCCGTCAGGGTCTCCAGCGGCGCCCACACCTCGCCGGTCCGGTAGTCGGTCAGCTCCGCATGCCGGTGGCTGAAGGTGCCCCGGCGAGAGTCCTCGCCCGCCAGGCGGATGGGGACACCCTCCAGCGCCAGCGAACCGAAGGCGAGCGCCTCCGCCGTCCCCCAGTCGATGATGTCGTCCTCGAGGGCGGAGCTCCGTTCGGCCACGATCCGCTCCAGCTTGGGATGGACCGTGAACCCCTCGGGTACGTCGGCGATGTGGTGGAGAACCTGTTCGAGCCGCTCCCGGTCCACGCCGGTGGGGGGATCGCTGTCATCTGCCCCCGCCGCAGCGGCGGCGGGCACGGTGGTTGGCTCCTTGCTGGTCTTGAAGGCGGCATCGAGCATCTGGCGGTATTCGAAGAGGATGCCGTCGGCCTCGTCCTCCGAGAGGAGGTCGTTGGCCATGAGCCGATCCAGATACAGCTTCCGCACCGACGGGTGCTCGTCGATCCGCTTGTACATCAGCGGCTGGGTGTAGG
Organism: Acidimicrobiia bacterium; assembly: GCA_035461175.1. GTDB lineage: Bacteria > Actinomycetota > Acidimicrobiia > Spongiisociales > ZC4RG35 > DATHVR01. The sequence goes on from DATHVR010000094.1 coordinate 32,783, forward strand.
AGGGCTCATCGCCCTCGTTGTGCCCCCGGCGCCGGTAACACACCATGTCGATGACGACGTCCTTGTGGAAGGTCTGACGGAACTCGAAGGCGAGCCGGGCCACCCGGGTCACGGCCTCGGGGTCGTCGCCATTGACGTGGAAGATGGGAGCCTGAACGGTCTTGGCGACGTCGGTGGCGTAGAAACTTGACCGGGCGTCGAGGGTGGAGGTCGTGAAGCCGACCTGGTTGTTGACGACCACATGGATCGTGCCGCCGGTGCGATACCCCCGCAACTGGGAGAGGTTGTGGGTCTCGACGACGACTCCCTGGCCGGCATAGGCGGCATCACCGTGCATGAGGATCGGCAGCACCCGCCGGTGTCCGTCCGGTCCGACCTTCTCCTGCTTCGCCCGGGCCACTCCCTCCAGAACAGGATCGACGGCCTCGAGGTGGCTGGGGTTGGCCACCACTTCCACCCCGATGTCGCCCGCCGCCGATTCATATGTCCCGGTCGCTCCGAGGTGGTACTTCACGTCGTCGGCGCCCCCCTCGACACCCGGAAGGAGGTCGCCGTCGAACTCCCGGAAGATCCGCGGCAGCGGCTTGCCGATGATGTTGGTGAGGACGTTGAGCCGGCCCCGATGGGCCATACCGATGACCGCCTCCGACATGCCGTCGCCGGTGGCCGCAGTCAGGACGGAGTCGAGCATCGGAATCAGACTCTCACACCCTTCCAGACCGAAGCGTTTCTGACCTACGTACTTGGTGTGGAGGAACGTCTCGAACGACTCGGCCTCGTTGAGCTTGCGCAGGATCTGCATCCGCTCCTCTGGCAACGCCGGGCTGGGCGTCACCTCGACCCGGTCCTGAATCCAGCGCTTCTGACCCGGCTCCTGGATGTGCATGTACTCGACCCCGACCGTGCGGCAGTAGGCATCTCGAAGGAGGGAGAGGATGCTGCCCAGGGTCATGGTTTCCCGTCCCAGGATGCCGCCGGTGGCGAACTCGCGATCGAGGTCCCAAATCGTCAACCCGTAGGACAGCGGGTTCAGCTCCTCGAACATGCGGGGAGGCTCCATCCGCAGGGGATCGAGGTCGGCGAGGAGATGACCCCGGACGCGGTAGGCATTGATGATGCGGAAGACGTTGGCCTGCTTGGCGATCCAGTCGTCGCTGCCGATCGGTGGGTTCTCGTCCTTCGCCCAGCGGGCGGGCGTGTAGGGAATCGAGAGCGAACGGAAGATCTCGTCGTAGAACTCGTCCTCGCCCAGGAGCAGCTGGTGGATGCGGGCCAGGAACTCCCCCGACTGTGCGCCCTGGATGACGCGATGGTCGTAGGTGGAGGTGATGCTGATGATCCGGCCGACGCCCTGGCGGGCCAGGTAGGCGGCATCAGCCCCCTGGTACTCGGGCGGATAGGCGATGGCTCCAACTCCCACGATCACGCCCTGGTCGGGCATGAGCCGGGGCACCGACTGCACCGTGCCGATCGTCCCCGGGTTGGTGAGGGTGGCAGTCGTCCCGGCGAAGTCGTCGGGGCTGAGCTTGTTGTTGCGGGTTTTGGCGACCAGGACCTCGTACGCCTCCCAGAAGCCACGGAAGTCCATCTGGTCGGCAGCCTTGACCGCCGGCACCAATAGCACACGGGACCCATCGGGTCGTTCCATGTCGATCGCCAACCCGAGGTTGACGGCGGCGTGACGGATGATGTGGGGGGTCCCGTCGATCTCCCGGAATGAGACGTTCATCTCCGGGAACTCACGCATCGCCCGCACCACCGCCCACCCGATCAGATGGGTGAAGCTGACCTTGCCGCCGCCCGGAACCCGCTTGAGCTGGTTGTTGAGGATCTTGCGGTTCACCTCGAGGAGCTTGGCGGGCATCGTCCGTACTGAGGTGGCGGTGGGGACGGACAGGCTTTCGTCCATCCGGTCGGCGATCACGCCCAGGATCCCCTTGAGGGCGGCGGCATTCTCGGGCACCGAGGCCGCGTCTGTCTCGGCCGCGCCCTCGCTCCCGCCCTGGCCCTCGCTCCTGCCCTGGCCCTCGCCCTCGGGCGTCTCGGTCTCGGGGGCGGGAGCTTCCCCCTTCTCATTCTCCCGCCTCGCCGGCGCCGTTGGGGTCTCGGCGGGAGCGCCACCTCCGCCCTCGACTGCTCCCCCGTTCTCGAAGTACCGGCGCCACGGCTCGCTCACCGAGCGGGGCGAATCGAGGTAGCGCTCGTACATCTCCTCGATCAGCCAGTCGTTGCGGCCGGCGGCGGCGATGTCGGGGGTTTCGGGCATACCCCCGGCAGTGTACCGAGGGTCGATTTCCTGACCCTAGACGGTCTTGGTGCCCGAAACCCAGTCGTCGAAGAGGGCGGCGTACACCCCGCCCGCCGCCACCAGCTCGGGGTGAGAGCCGCGCTCGACGAGCCGACCGGCGTCGAACACCAGCACTTCGTCGGCCGACTCGGCGGTGGCGAGCCGATGGGCGATGGTGACGGAGGTGCGTCCGGCGGTGAGCCGGTCCATCGCCCGTCGCAGCTGAACGTCGAGGGCGGGATCGACCGCCGAGGTGGCTTCGTCCAGCAGAAGGAGATCGGGAGCCGAGATCCACGCCCTGACCAGGGCGACGAGCTGTCGTTCCCCCGCCGACAGGTTGCCGCCCCGCTCGCCCACCTCGGTCTCGATGCCCTCGGGGAGGGTGGTGACCCACCCGTCGAGGCCGAGCTCGAGGAACGCCGTCCGCACCTCCTTTGGCCCCGCACCGGGACATCCGTAACGGACGTTGTCGGCCACCGTGCCCTCGAAGAGGAATCCCTCCTGGGGGACGAAGGCGACCCGCTGGCGCAGGTGGGTGGAAGCCACCCGGCGCAGGTCGACGCCCCCGATCCGCACCGTCCCCTCGGCCGGGTCGAGCATCCGCACCAGCAGCTTGGCGAAGGTGGTCTTGCCGGAGCCCGTCTCGCCCACCACCGCCACCCGCCGGCCCGGTGGGATGTCCACCGAGACGTCGCTGAGCACGTCGGGACCGGTGGGGTAACGGAAGCGTACGCTGTCGAACTTCACTCCGAGGACGCCACCGGGGAGCGGAACCGGTTCCCTCGGTTCCGTGATCTCGTCGGGGCGGTCCAGGGTTCCCACCACCCGCCGCAGCCCGGAGGCGGCGTTCTGGGCGAAATCGAGAATTTCCACCAGGCTCTGGACCGGCTCGATGAGGAGGTTGACCAGGAACAAGAAGGCGAGGAGGACTCCGGCCGTCACCCCTTGCTCGGGCCCGAGGAGGAGACCGGCCACCACCACCCCGGCGGTCAGGGCGGCGGCGAAGATTTCGGCGGTGGAGAAGAGACTGTTGCCGAAGGCCGCCGTCTTGTATTCGGTCCGGGACCGACGGTCCAGCGCCGCCCTCACTCGCTGCATGGTCGAGGTCTCGATCCCGTAGGCCCGCACCTCGGGAAGTCCGGTGACGGCCTCTCCCATCACCGCCAGCGAATCGGCCACCACCGCACGCACCCGGTCGTAGTTGCGCTGGAGGATGCGCTGGAACCAGAGCAGCACCAGGGCATAGATGAGTACCGCCACTACCACCAGCGCCGCCAGACGCCATTCGTAGACGGCCATGGCGGTGACGGCGATCAGGACCTGGGTCATGTTGACCACGAACACCACTCCGCCCCACTCGGTGAACTCCTGCACCGTGCTGATGTCGGAAGTCACCCGCGAAACCAGGGCACCGCGCCGCTCGGACTGGACGTGAAGCATCGAACTCGAGATCAGCTTCGAGAAGACCTTGACGCGCAGATCGGAGAGGCCGGCGGCGGCCTGGCGGGCGAGGCGCACCATTGCCTGACGGGCCATGAACGCACCCAACACCAGCACCACGACGGCCAGGGCGGCCTTGGTGAAGACGGATCCGACATCGACCACCCCGCCGGAGATGTCGTCATCCACCGTCTGCTGGATGAGGACCGGCACCAGGACCTGGACCAGCGTGCCGCCGGCGTTCATGAGCAGGATCAGCCACAGTCGATGACCGAGTACCGGCGCCTCGACGAAGGCGCGCCGCAGCACCGCCACCGTTGAGGTGTCACCCCCGGGCACGGAGATGGTGTCCCCTGTGATGGTGTCCTCGCTCATCGTTCGGCCTCCCGCCGGCGATCGGCGGCGTCCTCCTCGTAGGCCCGAACCAGGCGGGCGTACCCGGGCTGGGAGGCCATCAGCTCCTCGTGGGTTCCCTGGGCCATGACCCGGCCCTCGTCGACGAAGACCACCTCGTCGGCCAGCCGGATCGATGAGGGCCGGTAGGCGACGAGGACCACGGTCGAGGGAAGGTCGGCGGAGCGGAGACGGCGCAGGATCTGGGCTTCCACCGAAGGGTCGACCGCCGAGGTGGCGTCGTCCAGGATGAGGAGCCGGGGGCGGCGGATGAGGGCGCGGGCCAGGGCGACCCGCTGGCGCTGGCCACCCGACAGAGCCGCTCCCCGCTCACCGATCCGGGTGTCGTATCCCTCCGGCAGCTCCCGAATGAACTCGTCGGCGCCGGCGGTCCGGGCGGCGTCCACCACCGCCTCGGGCCGGAAATCACCCCCCAGGGTGATGTTGCCGGTGACGGTGTCGTCGAAGAGGAACGAACTCTGAGAGACGAAGGCCACCTCACGGGGGAGCTCGTGGCGGGCGAAACTACGCAGGTCACGGCCGTCGATGCGGATTCGCCCCGAACCGGGGTCCCACAGGCGGGCGAGCAGCAGGGTCAGGGTCGACTTGCCCGACCCGGTCGGGCCTACCACCGCCACGGTCTTGCCGGCCGGGATGTCGAGCGCCACCCGGTCGAGGACCACCGAGCCGCCCTCGTACCCGAAAGTGACTTCCTCGCCCTCGACCGGGGCAGGACCGCTTCCGGCCTCGGCCACCTCTGCCCCGTACTCGACCATCTCCTCGACGTCGAGTACCGCCTGGACCCGGCGCTGGGCGGGGATGGAGGCGGCCATGTCGAAGAGCACGAAAGCGATCAGTTGGACCGGGAAGGCCAGCAGCCCCAGCAGGTAGAGGGCCGAGACGACGTCGCCCGGAGTCACGGCGGCGGCGTCGACCCGAAGCGCCCCAACCGCCAACAGGACCAGGCTGGTGGCGGGCATGAGGGCGGTGATGATCACCCGGTACGTCTCCCACATGACGTTGACGTGGGTGATCCGATCCCTCAGTTCGTCCGATTCCCCCCGCAGACGGCCGATCTCGTGCTCCTCCCGGCCCAGCGCCTTGATGGTCAACGCCCCGTCGAAGGACTCGTGCGCCACCCGCGACACCTGCCCGAGCTGATCCTGGATCCCTTCCCAGAACGGATAGACGGTCACCGCCGCCCGCACCTCGATGATTACGATCGTGCCCAGGCCGACCAGCACCACCACCCCGATCCAGGGGTCGATGAAGAGGGACAGGATCACGGTCCCGATCAGCAGCAGCGACACCCCGCTGGCGTAGGGGAACGGGGCCAGGACCCCGGTCGCCTGGCGGGCGTCGTTGTCGGCCACCGACAGCAGATCGCCGACCGACTGGCGGCCGAACCAGGCGAGTTCGAGCCGTAGCTCATGCTCGATGAGGTTCTCCCGAACGTCCTGTTGGGTCTTGAACTGGAGGAAGCCGGCGGAATTGCGGCGCAGGACGATGGCGGCAGCCTTCCAGACCGCCACCCCCATGATGGCCCCGACCACCGCCGGAAGCTTGCCCCGCAGCGGCTCGCCCTCGGACAGCACAGGAATGATGGCGGTGTCGGTCACCCACCCGATCACCTGAGAGGCGGCGATGATGGCGCCGGCGTACAGGGCTGCTCCCAGCACGGCGAGCGTGAAGGGCAGCGGGCGCGCCCGGGCGTAGCCCCCGACCAGGCGGAGGCCCTCGCTCACGACGGCGCGAGCCGACACGGGGGCTGGGGTGGTGGCGACCATGCGAGGTGTCAAGACTATCCGTCCCCTACCCGCCTCGTTGGAGAATTTCCTCGACCTGCACCCCTGGAAGGTGGTGACGCCAGGCGGGTAGGGTCCCCGACATCACATGAGGAGAGAAGATGGAGACACAGCCGGGCGAGTTCTATCTCGGTGGACTGACGAATCAGGAGACGGGAGAACGCGGCGAGGCCCTCGTCTACGACTCCGACGACCTCGTCACCCATGGCGTGATCGTGGGAATGACCGGGTCCGGCAAGACCGGTCTCGGAATCGACCTCCTGGAAGAAGCCCTCCTGTCCGACATCCCCTGTCTGATCATCGACCCCAAGGGCGACATGGGGAATCTTCGCCTGGTGTTCCCCGATTTCGCACCGGCCGACTTCGCTCCCTGGATCGACCCGGCCGAAGCGGAGCGTCAGGGAAACAGCATCGAAGAGCAGGCCGCCGCCACGGCCGACATGTGGAAGGAGGGTCTGGCCTCGTGGGAGATCGGACCCGACCGGATGCGCGCGGTCCGGGACGGATCGGCAGTCACGATCTACACCCCGGGCTCGACGGCGGGAGTTCCACTCAACATCCTCGGCTCGCTGGCGGCACCGCCGCTGTCGTGGGACGACCATGCCGAGGACCTGCGGGATGAGATCGAGGGCTTCGTGTCCTCACTGCTGGTCCTCGCCGGCATCGAGGCCGACCCCGTTTCCAGCCCGTCCCACATCCTCCTCGCCACGATCATCGAGGAAGAATGGAAGGCAGGGCGCGACCTCGACCTGGCCCGCCTGGTGGGGATGATCCCCGAGCCACCCTTTCGCAAGCTGGGCGTGTTCGAGCTCGAGGCCTTCTACCCGAAGCAGGACCGAACCCAGCTCGCCATGCAACTCAACGGGCTGCTCGCGTCTCCCTCCTTCGCCGCCTGGCTTGAGGGCAACCCGCTCGAAATCTCCGACCTGCTGACAGGGGGGGATCGCACCCGGGCGGCCATCATCTATCTGGCCCATCTGAGTGAGACCGAGCGACAGTTCGTCGTGACGTTGCTGCTGGCCAAGCTGATCACCTGGATGCGCCGCCAGTCGGGCACCGGCAAGCTGCGGGCGTTGGTCTACATGGACGAGGTGTTCGGCTTCGCTCCACCCGTGGCCGAGCCACCGGCCAAGAAGCAGATCCTGACGATTCTCAAGCAAGCCCGGGCCTTCGGCGTGGGCATGGTGCTGGCCACCCAGAACCCGGTCGATCTCGACTACAAGGCAATGTCCAACGCCGGCACCTGGATGGTGGGGCGGCTCCAGACCGAGAACGACAAGAAGCGGATTCTGGAGGGTCTGGCCGACGCCGGAGGCATGACCGACACCGCCCAGGTCGATGTCCTCATTTCCAACCTCGACAAGCGACAGTTCGTGCTGCGCCAGACCGGGGAGGCGGAGCCGAGGGTGTTCGGTACCCGCTGGGCAATGTCGTACCTGGCCGGGCCGCTGGACCGAACCAGAGTGGGAATGCTCACGCAGTCGGAAGTCGGAAGTCGGAAGTCGGAAGCTTCAGATTCGGAAGTTTCAGAGTCGGAAGTCGGAAGTCGGAAGTCCCAAGCTCCGGAGGCTGAGGTCCCGGAAACGGCAGAGGCATCTCCCAGTGAAGAATTGGACGGCGACACCGTGCCCGTGGCGCCGCAGGTGGCGGACGGAGTGAGCGTTGCCACCCTCGCCCCGGCGGCCCCGTGGGCGAAGGAAGTGGGAGGGGTCCCAATGGCAGGCCGCTACAAGGCCGTGGCCGCGGCCACGGTGCGACTCCTCTACGACGATCGCTACGCCGAGGTGGAGCACCGCCAGGACTACGAGGCGGTGATCGACCCGCTGACGTCCAAGCTGGTACCCGACAGCGTCCGTTCCGTCGACCACGACGAGCGTGACTTCCAGCCCGGCACCCCCGCGGCGGGAGCATTCCTGCTCCCCGACGCCCCGGTGGGCGATGGCGGATACTGGAAGAGCCTGGCCGCTTCGCTACGCGACTACCTGATTCGGGAGCAGCGGTTCACGGTGTGGAAGAACCCGGAGCTGTCGATCTACTCCCGCGTCGGGGAGACCGAAGAGGAGTTTCGGGCCCGCTGTCAGGAAGTCGCCGAGGACGCCGCCGACGCCGACCTGGTCAAGCTCAAGGACCGCTACGCCACCCGCATCGACCGGGTCCGGAACCAGATCAGCAAGGCAGATCGCCGGGTGGCGGAGCTGGAGGCCGACGTGACCGCCCGCAAGCAACAGGAGGTCGTGTCGGGTGTGGGCGACGTGCTCGGTTCGTTTCTGGGTGGCAGGTCGAAGTCGGCGGCGATCCGCCGGGCCGCCAACCGTCGCTCCCAGACCCAGCGCACCACTGCCGATCTCGAGACCGCCCATCATCGGCTCACCGAGGAACAGCAAGAACTGGCCGACCTGGAGGTCGAGCTGGCCGAGGAACTGGCCCAGATCGTCGAGGCGTGGGAGGCCAAGGCCGAAAGACTCGAACCGGTCGAGATCGGCCTGGAAGCGAACGACGTGGAGGTAGCCGACCTCAAACTCGTCTGGGTCCCTGTGGCTCGTGCGCGAGCCGTGGTAAGTGGTAGGTGGTAAGTCACCTACCACCTAGAACCTATTAGCTACCGCTCTCTTAAATCAGGTCGGCTTCGCGGATTCCGAAGGAGGGGTGCCGGAGCCGGCACAGGGCCAGCTTCTCGAGCTGACGAATTCGCTCCCGGGTGAGGTTGAATTCGTCGCCGATCTCTTCCAGGGTGCGCGGAACGCCGTCGAAGAAGCCATAGCGCAGGGCGAGTATGCGGCCTTCCCGGTCGGGAAGCCGCTCGATCGACTTGCGCAGCGAGTTGGCGACGTCCATCTCCTCGGTGAGCAGCACCGGATCGGCGGCGTCCTCGTCCTCGATGAAATCGCCGAGTTGGGCTCCGTCCTCTCCGATCGGCTGCTCAAGCGAAACCGTGTCGGCCACACCGAGGGCCAGTTCCACCTTGTCGACCGTGACACCGGCCTCTTCGGCGATTTCCTCGGGGCGGGGCTCGCGCCCCAGTTCAGCCTTGAGGCTGGCCTGGGCGGCCCGAACCGCGGCGAGGGTGTCGTGGAGGTGGACCGGAATCCGGACCGTGCGCGACTTGTCGGCGATGGCGCGGGTGATGGCCTGACGGATCCACCAGGTGGCGTAAGTAGAGAACTTGAACCCCTTGCGCCAGTCGAACTTCTCGACGGCGCGGATGAGGCCCAGGTTGCCTTCCTGGATGAGGTCGAGGAAGTCGATGCCGGACGTGTTGGCATAACGGCGGGCGTTGGCGACCACGAGACGGAGGTTGGCCGTCAGGAAGGCGTCTTTGGCCTCCCGGCCCTTGCGCTCGGCCCGCTTGAGCTCGATTTCTTGCTTCTTGCCCTTGTAGTCGCCCTTCTCGAGCCGCTCGGCGGCTTCCTCACCCGATTCAATCTGCTGGGCGAGCTCGACCTCCTGCTCGGCGGTCAGCAGGTCGTACTCGCCGATCGCCGTCAGGTATTGGGAGACGAGGTCGGTGGTGAGCCGACCGCGCTCGTCGGTGAGCTTGCTCTGAAGCCGCGATCGCTTGGCTTTGGGGCGATCAGGCTTCGTTTCGGCAGCGGGCATGGATAACAGTCCTCCGTGACATCGTGTCAGGTATGGGGCGGTGGGGGCCGGGGACTCACTATGCCAGAGATTCCGGTACTTGTGAACCCCCAATCGGAGACCACTCCCGGTGGGAGTCCCTCCGAAGCAGCCACAGAAACGTCAACCACCCCCTGGTTCGCTGTATTCCACACCTGCCCACGATCCGCCCCCGCCAAACACGCCGTCGGGATCGAATTAGCATCTCGACATGCCGACCCGGCTCGAATTGGAACATCACCTCGAGCTCATCTCCAAGGCCGGCCTCGCCCTGGGCGAACGCGCCCGACAGGCCGGAGAGACGGCGCCGGTGCCCACCTGCCCGAGATGGACGGTGACCGATCTGGTCGGCCACATCGGGATGGTGCACCGCTGGGCGCGGGCCAACCTCCTCGGTGACCCCGACGGCTCTACCCGGGCCTGGAAGGAGGAGGCCGCCACGGTCCCCGATCGACTGGCGTGGCTCGGGACCGGAGTCGGCGACCTGGTCGCCACCCTCCGGGAGGTGCCGGACGACACGAAGGCGATGGTCTTCCTGCGCGATGCGCCCTCGCCGCGTCGATTCTGGGCCCGGCGCCAGGCCCACGAGACCACGATCCACTCGGTCGACGCCCTCGCCGCCGTCCTGGGGCGGGTCCCGTCCACCGACGAAGCCGGGATCCCACCAGAGGTGGCCGAGGACGGCGTGGACGAACTGGTGTGCGGGTTTCTCCCCCGGGGCAAGGGCAAGCCCCGGTTCGACGGCGTCGATCGACTACGCATCTCAGCCGCCGACACCGGTCGCAGCTGGACGATGCACTACACGGACGATGAAGTGACGACCGTTCCCGATGACAACGCCCCGGCGGACGCCACGATCTCCGGCACCGCCGTCCAGCTCTATCTCGGATTGTGGAACCGCGGGGCGGAACTGGACGGACCCGAAGAGATCCTCACAGGCTGGCAGAAGCAGGCCCGGGTGCGCTGGAGCTGATCGGGCCCTTTCCGTAGGCCGGACCCGTGGTTACGGTGCGAGCATGCCCAACCGCCTCGCCGACTCGGCCTCCCCCTACCTCCTCCAGCACGCCGACAACCCCGTAGACTGGTACGAGTGGGGTGAGGAGGCCTTCGCCGAGGCGCGCCGTCGCGACGTCCCCCTCCTCATCTCGATCGGCTACTCGGCCTGCCACTGGTGCCACGTGATGGCCCACGAGTCCTTCGAGGACCCCGACATCGCCGACCTCATGAACCGCGGCTTCGTCAACATCAAGGTCGACCGCGAGGAGCGGCCCGACGTCGACGCCGTCTACATGGAGGCCACCCAGGCCATGACCGGCCACGGCGGATGGCCGATGACGGTCTTCGTCGACCACGCCGGCACCCCCTTTTTCACAGGCACCTACTTCCCTCCCCAGGATCGCGCCGGCATGCCCGGCTTCCGGACGATCCTGGCCGCAGTTGGAGAGGCGTGGGCCGAGCGCCGCAGTGAGGTCGACGAGCAGGGACGCCGCGTGACCGAGGCGATCGGCCGTCGCCTCCCCGCTGCCAGAGATCTTCCCGACCGGTCGATACTGGAGGCCGCCGTGGCGGCGATCGCCGGGCAGTTCGACCCGGTGCACGGCGGCTTCGGTGGCGCCCCGAAGTTTCCCCAGCAGCCGACGCTGGAGTTCCTGCTCCGGGTCCACGATCGACCCTGGGGCGGTTCGGCGGAAGAGATGCTCAAGCGGACCCTGGCCGCGATGGCGGCAGGCGGGATCCGGGACCATCTCGGCGGCGGATTCGCCCGCTACTCGGTCGACGACCGCTGGCTGGTCCCCCATTTCGAGAAGATGCTCTACGACAACGCCCAACTCGCCCGGCTCTACCTGTGGGCGGGCCGCGAGTTCGGGTCCGGCCCCCTGGTCCAGGTTGCGGTCGACACCCTCGAGTACATGCTTAGGGATCTCCGGCACCCCGACGGTGGCCTCTTCTCGGCGGAGGACGCCGACTCGGAAGGCGAGGAAGGTCGCTTCTATGTCTGGGACCTGCCCGAATTCCTGGAGGTGGCGGGCGACGACGCCGCCTTAGCCTCCGACTACTTCGGTGTCAGCGCCGAGGGCAACTTCGAGGGCAGCAACATCCTGCACCGGGCCCGGGGCATCTCCGACGTGGCCGCCGACCACGGGCTCGAACCCGAGGAGGCGGCAGAGGCGGTGCGCCGCGCCGGCGAAGCTCTGCTCGCCCGGCGGGCCGAGCGGGTTCGTCCCGGGCTCGACGACAAGGTGGTGGCCGAATGGAACGGTCTCGCCATTCGCGCCCTGGCGGAGGCGGGAGCCTCGCTGGGAAAGCCCCGCTACCTCGATGCCGCCCGGAAGGCGGCCCGGTTCCTGCTCGACCACCTCCTCGTCGAAGGGAGGCTGCACCGCTCCTGGGCAAAGGGTCGCCTGGGACCCGAAGGCTTCCTGGCCGATCACGCCGGCGTCGCCGTGGGCCTCTTCGCGCTGTACGCTGCCGACGGAGACCCGAACTGGTACACGGCCGCCATGTCGCTGGTCGAGGCACTGGAACAGTTCCAGGACCCAGAGGGGGGATACTTCACCACCCCCGACGACGGCGAGAGCCTCGTCACCCGGCCCAAGGACCATTTCGACAATCCGTCGCCGTCGGGGAACGCGCTGGCGGCGGAGGCGCTCTACTTGGCCGCCGCCTACAGCGGCGAGAGCCGGTTCTGGGAGAAGGCCGAGGCGACTCTGCGGGCTGGAGCGGTGGTGATGGACAGGGCCCCGACGGGGGCGGGCCACTCCCTGGCGGTCCTGTATGAGATCCTCGAGGGCCCCCGGGAACTGGCGGTGGTGGGGCCGGATGCCGAACGACTGGCCCGGGTGGCGTGGGAACGCTATCGCCCCGGCCTGGCGGTGGCGACCGCCGCCTCACCCGCCTCGGTGCCGCCGCTGCTGTCGGACCGGGGGACGGAAGGCGCCACCCTGGCCTACGTGTGCCGGCGCTTCGCCTGCGCTGCCCCGGTCACATCGGTGGAAGAACTGCGCGCCGCGCTTTAGGTGGGAGCCGCCACTCGCGGCCGCGCCAACAGGTGGGCGACGGCCAGCACATAGCCCACCCACAGCACGTCCGCCAGGGCGAGATGGGTGACCCGCATCCATAGCGGTAAACCGGCCAGGATCATCACGAACCCGGTCAGGATCTGGGCTCCGACCATCCCCGAGAGGACGGTGAGCGTCCGGCCCCCGGAGCCCCGGCGGGCCAGGGCGGTGGCGGCGGCGAGGACTAACACCACCGCCACGATCGGGTGCACGACCCGCAGATCGGTCAGGAAGTGCTCGACCGCCTCCGAGCCGGCTCCGGTCTTCGGGAACAGGGTGTCGGCCAGGGCGGTGACGGCACCGGTGGCGGCGATGACGAGGAAGGCGAGGGCACCGACCAGGCTCCAGCGGCGTAGGCGGGGATGGGCCGAGGCTTGCAAGGGGATACCGCCTCCGAGCAGGTGAGCGGTGATGGTCAGGGCGGCCAGCAGCACGAACGTGTTGACCAGGTGAAGAGGGACCGACACGGCTCGGGCCACCGAGGCATCGTTCGCCACCCATTCGAACAGGACGATCACCGCTCCGATCAGCGCCTCTCCGATGATCGCCACCATGGACCAGACGGCCGCCGTCCGGGCCTGGTGGGGGGCGGCCACCCGCCGAAACACCCACAAGACGAGGATCGCCACCATCACCAGGGCGATGCCCGACACGGCCCTGTGGGCGAATTCAATGGCGGTGGCTCCCTCCAGCTCGGGCACCACCTGGCCCTGGCAGGAGGGCCAGGAACGACCGCACCCCGCTCCCGATCCGGTGGCTCGCACGATCGCCCCCATCAGGATCACCACCACATTGAAGGCGAGGGTGACCCAGGCGAAGCGGGCCGGTCCAGAAGCCATGCCGGGAATGGTACGGCTCCAGATGTTGGAGGTGAATTCTGCCCGGAGTTGCCCGGTGAGCGATGAGCCGGAAGCCCGTTGGCCTCGTCCGGCGAGGCGGTAGCAGTCCTGTCGGTTCACCGGTTGGGGGCCGTGGCCCGACCGCATAGGCTGGGTGCGATGCAGATCTCCGAGTCGATCGTCGACGTCATCGGCCACACTCCCCTGGTCCGGCTCTCACGACTCCATCCTCCCGGCAACCTGGTCGCCAAGGTCGAGTACATGAACCCGGGCGGCTCGGTCAAAGAGCGGATCGCGGTGGCGATGGTCGATGCCGCCGAGCGCGATGGACTTCTGGGACCGGGTGGAACGATCGTCGAGCCGACCTCGGGCAACACCGGCGTGGGTCTGGCCCTGGTGGGCACTGTGCGGGGATACCGGGTCATCTGCACCGTCCCCGACAAGGTCTCGCAGGAGAAGCGTGATCTGCTGCGCGCCTACGGGGTCGAGGTCATCGTCACCCCCACCGAGCTCCTCCCCGAACATCCCGACAGCTACTACGGGGTGGCCCGCCGCCTCGCCGCCGAGATCCCGGGCGCCTTTCATCCCGACCAGTACTCGAATCAGGCCAATCCGGCCGCCCACTACGCCACCACGGGTCCCGAACTGTGGAGCCAAACCGATGGCGCCATCGACGTGTTCGTGGCCGGGGTCGGCACCGGCGGAACCATCACCGGTGCGGCCCGGTATCTGAAAGAGCACAAGCCCGGGGTGACGATCGTGGGAGTCGATCCCGAGGGATCGATCTACACCGCCGGTCCCGACGGCGACATCCATCAGTACTTCATCGAGGGCGTCGGCGAAGACTTCTATCCCGAGACCGTCGACCTCGATCTGATCGATCGCTGGGAGATGGTCGACGACCCCCAGGCCTTCTCCATGGCCCGCCGCCTGGCCCGCGCCGAAGGGGTCCTGACCGGGCCCTCGGGCGGGATGGCGGTGGAAGGAGCACTGCGGGTTGCCGACGAGGACCACAAAGCACTGGTGGTGGTGCTGGTGCCCGACTCGGGCCGCGGCTACATCTCCAAGCTCTTCAACGACGAGTGGATGGCCGAGCACGGCTTTCCGCTCTGAACGCGGCCCCAACGGCCACCACGAACTCGCAACCACGAGCTTTCCGGGACATGAAGAGAGCGGGCGCCCGAAGGCGCCCGCTCGAGAACTCGTGGGATTAGCTTCGGTGACCGCCCGAAGGCGTCTCACCGCTGCGGTGGGACCAGTTCCGCAGTGCCCAGAGTCGGTGGTCCGAGTTTGGAGTCGCCACCGTCCTCGCTGAGGCGAGGGAGCGGCGCTTCAGGCTCCGCGCCACTCAGCGCTCGGCCACCTCCAGAGTCCCAAAGAAACAACTATGCAAGTAGGACCACCTCCTTTCTCTGGTAGCGACATTTTGGCACATCGTCGGAGAAATGCGAATGGAATTATCCGGCGGCGTCGGGAGTGTCGAGAACGGTGGCGGGGAAGGGGGCCGGGTCGGCGTCGGCCGGTTCCCGGGTGATCCAGATGCGCGGGAACTCGGACCGCCTCACTCCGGCGATCACCTCGACTCGCCCGGCCGCCTGAAAGGTTCCGGCAGAGACGTGGCGACCATCGGGGGCGGTGAGCCAGACCTCGTAGTAGGCGTCGCCCCCCGCGGCGGCCAGCCCTTCTACCTCCAGCACCATCCTCGTCCCCTCGTCCTGGTTCCACCCCCGAACCGTGGCCTGGGCAGTTGGGGCTGCGTCCGCCCCTATCAATTCGACGGTCCAGTCGGGCCGACCCTGCCACACGGCCAGGGCCGCCACCACCACGAGGACCGCCGCCGCACCCGCGGCCCACCACGACCACCGCGTGGGCGGCCTCGGGCGCCCCTCATTCGCTACCGCCGCCGCCACTCGATGCTGAAGGTCCGGCGGGGGCGACTCCCACAGCAGTGGATCGGCCAGATGCCGGCCGAGGACAGCGGTCCGCTCCGCTTCGAGGCGGCAGGTGGGGCACACCGCCAGGTGGGCTACCACGGCGGGGTCGTTCTCGCCTCCTCGGGCGATGAGCTCCAGAACTTCCTCGCAGGTCATGCCGATTCCTCACCGAGGTGCTCGAGGAGCCCGGCCAGCCGGCGGAAGGCCCGGTACGAACGCGACTTCACCGTTCCCACCGGTATGCCCAGTTCGGCGGCTGCCTCGACGTGGGTGAGCTGACGGTAGAAGGTGGCATGGATCACTGAGCGCTCGTCCTCCGGCAGCCGGTCGATCGCCGCCCGCACCTCCCAGACCTCCCACAGGTTCTCAAAGGACGGAGGCAGCACGGCCATGTCCGAGCCGTCCCGACCTTCCCACGCATCCCAGCCCTCCCCTTCTCCGATCGGCATCCGACTCCGGCCCTCACGATGCCTTCGTTCGCGCCGGTAGACGTCCACCGCCGCACGACGGGCGATGGAATAGAGCCAGGGAGCCGGATCGAGCTGGGGATCGAAGCGGGCCGACGCCCGCCAGGCGTTGAGAAACGTCTGTTGCACTACCTCCTCGGCCAACAGCCGATCCCCCAGGGAGCGGATGGCGATGGCAAAGACCGGACGACTGTACCGCTGGTACAGGGTGTGCACGGCGTCCTGGTCGCCGCGAGCGAACCGCTCCATCAATCGCCTGGTCATCCATCAGACAGTACGTATTCACGTCCCGCGATGGTTCTCCTGGGGTCAGACCCGGAGCTGGGAGAAGAAGTCGTCCCACAGGGTGGAGAAGGCATCGGTGGCGCGATCGAATGCCCACAGGAGCACGATGACGAGTCCGATCACCAGAGCCGCCGTGACCACCGCCCGGATCCGGTACTGCTGACGCTCTCCCGGATCTTCCAGATACGACGGCTCACCGGGCGGTGTCGCCTCGAGCACCGTGGGTGGGGCGGCCCGGGCCAAGCGGCGGGAAGCAGGAGGTGACTCGGCGGGAGGGGAAGTGGCCGCCCGGTCGCCAGGGGCCCAGACCGGCCGCGGTTCGGAGCCAGGGCGATCGTCGACCTGCGCCTCGTCGGGCTCCGGGGGCGGCCACGACGGGATCAGATCCGCCTCGGCCGCCGCAGTCTCTTCGTCGGTGGCGTTGGGCCGGTCCGGCCGGGTCGGCTTCGATTCTGCCCTTGCCGCCTCCACCGGTGATCCCGTCTCGACGCCGGCAGACTCTTCGCCCCGATCGTGTCCGGGCGCCGGAACCGAGCCATGGTCGATCTCGATGCCCTCGTCCTGGGATGGAGCCCCCGTGTCCGGTCTCTCCTCGACGACCGAGACCTCGTCGACTGTGGCCTGTTCGAATGCGGCGTTTTCGGCTGAGACCTCCGGGGCTGGTTCCTCCTCGGCGGCTACCTCGGGAACGGAATGCCGCTCGGGAGCGAGCGAGGCATAACCCTGCTCCAGGGTTTGGTGGGTTCCGGCCTCCTCGACGTCGAAGCCCGCTCCCTCCAGCACATCACGCTCGTCGAGGCCCAGGACGGCGGCCAGGGCCACGGCGTCGGAGCGCTCTGACGGAGTCGAGTTGCCCCGCTCCCAGTTGCGGATTGTGCTGGCCGATCTGCCCACCAGCTCGCCAAGGCGCGCCTGGCTGAAGCCGAGGGCATCCCGGCGGCGTTTGATTAGGCGGGCGAACGAGTGGTCCCCCATGGCGGTCAGGTTACCGACACCCGATCAGTGTGGTGGATTCTCGGGGACCGAGTCGGGCTCCTCGCCCACAGTGAGGCGGATCCGCTCCAGCGCCTTGACGTTCCAGCACAGGGTGTCGCCCTCCTCCACCCGGAGTCGCAGCGAACCGTCTTCCTCCAACAGAATCCGGCCCTGGCTCCGCGCCACCTCGAGGGGGATGGAGGCCCGGTAGTCGCCACTGAGGGATTCGAAGGTGGCGTGGGTGGCACCGGGATCGGAGGGGAGGATGCCGCCGACCTCGACGACGTCACCGGACAACGCCTCCTCCAGATCCTGAAGCGTCAGGACCGTTCGATCATTCAGAGTGTGGACTTCGAGCATCGATCCGAAGTATGGCCGCATACCTCCTACCCTGCCCGACGGAGGCGTCCGGACGCCTGGTGGGTCCCCCGGTCTTCAAAACCGGTGAGGGGTCGCAAGATCCCTGGCGGGTTCGATTCCCGTCCGCCTCCGCCAACAGCGCTACCCGTGCATCCCCCCGGGTCCGGCTCCGGCGGACCCGCCGCGCCCGATGCCATCTCCCCGCCAGCGACTACGTCGCCCCCTGGCGGGTTCGATTCCCGTCCGCCTCCGCCAACAGCGCGATTCCCGTCCGCCTCCGCTACCAGGCCAGCCCAGGTCTGGGTTTGCCCGCCGTCCGTGTTCGGGTATCGAGTCATGGGTGGTGGGTGGTGGGTGGTGAGTGGTGGGTGGTGAGTCGTGAGGCGTCAATGCCAGCCCATTGCCGGGGCCACGTGGGTGATGATGTTCTCGAGGACATGGGTGTTGTAGTCGACCCCGAGTTGGTTCGGCACCGTCAACAGGATGGTGTCGGCCGCCTGGAGCGCCTCATCCCCGGCCAGCTGTTCCACCAGGACATCCGGCTCGGCGGCATAGGAGCGTCCAAAGATCGCTCGGGTGTTCTCGTCGATCATGCCGATCTGATCGGCCGAGCCGCGATCGTGGCCGAAATAGGCCCGATCCTGATCGTTGGTGAGGGCGAAGATGCTTCGACTCACCGATACGCGGGGTCGACGCGAATGTCCCGCCTGCTTCCAGGCATCGAGATAGGCCTCGATCTGGCGGCGCTGCTGGATGTGAAGCGGCTCTCCTGACTCGTCGAACTTGAGGGTGGAGGTCTGCATGTTCATGCCGAGCCGGGCCGCCCACACCGCGGTCGCGTCGGAGCCAGACCCCCACCAGATCCGCTCGCGCAGACCCTCCGAATACGGCTCCACCCGCAGCAGGCCGGGAGGGTTGGGGAACATCGGCCGGGGGTGGGGCTCCGCAAAGCCTTCCCCTTCCAGTACCTCCAACAGGGTCTCGGTGCGCCGTCGGGCCATGTCGACGTCGTCTTCGCCTTCGGCCGGCTCATATCCGAAATAGCGCCAACCGTCCACGACCTGCTCGGGCGATCCGCGGCTGATTCCGAGTTGGAGGCGGCCGCCGGCGATCAGGTCGGCGGCCCCGGCGTCCTCGGCGAAATACATCGGGTTCTCGTACCGCATGTCGATGACCGCGGTGCCGATCTCGATTCGTGACGTCTTCGCCCCCACCGCCGCCAGCAGCGGAAATGGTGAGCCGAGTTGTCGGGCGAAGTGATGCACGCGGAAGTAGGCGCCGTCGATCCCGATCTCTTCGGCCGCCACCGCCAGTTCGATCGACTGGAGAAGGGCGTCGGAGGCGGTGCGGGTGCGTGAGCCGTGGGCCGTCGACCAATGGCCGAAGGAGAGAAATCCGATCTTCTTCACGGTGTCCTCAACCTTTCCGGGCGAGAAGAATTCCCGGCCCAGGCCACCTCTCGTAGACGGGTAGCGGGCGGAGAGTGGTGAGTGGTGAGTCACGGAGACGCCACCCACAACCCATCACCCAAACTCACTACCGCCAACTTCCGAACCGAGGGAGCGAGCCAGGTCAGACCTCAGGGAGGGCTTGGGCTCGGCGGCGGCGGTGGGCGTCGGCGACCGCCACCGCGGTCAGGTTGACCACGTCGGTGACCTCGGCATCGCGCTGGAGCACGTGGACCGACTTGGCGAGACCGGACAGGATCGGTCCGATCACTTCGGCTCCGGCCAGCCGGTTCAACAGCTGGTAGGAGGCGTTGGCGGCGGTCAGGTTGGGGAACACCAGCACGTTGGGTGGCCGGTCCAGCGGACCACCGGGGCGGCGACGGCGCAAGAGATCGGCGACCACCGCGGTGCCGGCCTGCATCTCGCCGTCGACGGGGATGCCGGGATGCTTGGCCCGGAACATGTCCACCGCCTCCCGTACCCGGGCGGGCTCGTCGCCCCCGGCGGAGCCGAAGTCGGAGTAGCTGATGAACCCGACCCGGGGGCTGCGGTCGAACTGTCGCTCGGCGATGTCGGCGGCGGCCTCAGCGATCTCGACCAGTTGCTCGGAGGTGGGCTCGATGTTGACGGCGCAGTCGGTGAAGAAATAGGGGGTGCCGTCGACTACCACGACGTACAGCGAGGAGACGATCGTGCGTCCCTCCTCGACCCGCAGCACCTGCAGAGCGGGGCGGATGGTCTCGGCGTAGAAGGTGGTCAGGCCGCCGAGGACGGCGTCGGCGGCACCCTCGCGCACCATCAGACAGGCGTACATGTTCGGGTCCAGGACCCAGCGCTTGGCCTCGTGAAGCGAGACTCCCTTGTGACGGCGCAGCTCCTCGAGGGTGACGGCGTACCGCTCGCGTGTCTCCTCCATGACGTTCGGATCCACCATTTCGATCCCGTCCAGGGAGACCCCGGCCTCCTCGGCCAACTCGGCCATCAGGCCGACCTCGCCCACCAAGACCGGGTTGGCGATGCCCTCGTCCAGAACGCGTCGGGCGGCCCGGATGATGCGCAGGTCGTGGCCGTGGGGGTAGGCCACCCGCATGGGATGGGTTCGAGCTTTGGTCGTGACCAGGTTTATGAGCCCGTAGGAAGCCTGGAAGCGAGCCCGGAGTGCCTCGCGGTAGGCGTCCACGTCCTCGATGGGGGTGCGGGCCAAGCCCTCTTCGGTGGCCGCCAGGGCCACGGCCGGGGCGAGCCGAACCAGGACGCGGGGATCGAACGGCTTGGGTATCAGGTAGTCGCGGCCGAACTGCAGCCGCTCGAGGTTGTAAGCCCGCAGCACGGAGTCGGGGACAGGTTCACGGGCCAGCTGGGCCAGGGCTTGAGCGGCGGCCACCTTCATCCCCTCGGAAACGCCCCGGGCTCGAACGTCGAGAGCCCCCCGGAAGATGAACGGGAACCCGAGCACGTTGTTGACCTGGTTGGGGTAGTCGGAGCGTCCGGTGGCAACGATGACATCTGGGCGGGCGCCGGTGGCGTCCTCGTAGCTGATCTCGGGATCGGGGTTGGCGAGGGCGAAGACGATGGGATCGGCCGCCATCGAGCGGACCATGTCCTGGGTGACGGCGTCGGCCACAGACACACCCACGAACGCATCGGCCCCGTCCAGGGCATCGGCCAGCGAGCGGGCATCGGTGGTCCGGGCAAACTCGGTCTTGATCGGGGTGAGGTCGTCACGCCCGTCGTGGATCACGCCCTTCGAATCACAGAGGAGGACGTGTTCGGGATCGAGTCCCAACTCGATGAAGAAGCGGGCCGTGGCAATTCCGGCCGCCCCCGCCCCCGAAAACACGACCCGGGTCTCTTCGATCTTGCGGTTGGTGAGGGCAAGCGCATTGAGAAAGCCGGCGCCGGCGATGATGGCGGTGCCGTGCTGGTCGTCGTGAAAGACGGGTATGTCGAGGCGCTCACGCAGGGTCTGCTCGATCTCGAAGCAGTCCGGGGCCTTGATGTCTTCCAGGTTGATCCCGCCCACGGTGGGAGCCAGCATCTCGCAGAACCGGATCACGTCCTTGGGGTCAGTGGCATCCACCTCGATGTCGAACACGTCGATGTCGGCGAACCGTTTGAAGAGGACCGCCTTGCCTTCCATCACCGGCTTGGAGGCGAGTGGCCCGATGTTGCCCAGCCCCAGCACCGCCGTGCCGTTGGACACGACCGCCACCAGGTTGGCCCGGTTGGTGAAGCGGAAGGCGGCCTCGGGATCGTCGGCGATCATCCGACACGGCTCCGCCACCCCCGGGGTATAGGCGAGGCTCAGGTCGGCCTGAGTGGCGGTGGGCTTGGTGGCCCTGATCTCGAGCTTCCCGGGCCGGGGATGCTCGTGATATTCGAGGGCTTCGGAGAAGGTGCGTGAGTCGGCCATCGTTCCCGATGCTACCGGCGCCGGAGGGCGGGGAGACGAGTGGGCGCTCTGGAGCCGGAGTCGCCCTGTATCCCGTGGGCTGCGAGAATTGAACCGGATGAGTGAGAACCACAACGGCTTCAAGGTCATGGGCGGCTGGAGGGTCGGCGCCCCACCCGAGGAATCGACCACCAAATCCGGACTGCTGGTCCCGGTGGGCACCAAAGAGGGAAACGACGCCCTCGCCCTGGTCGACGTCAACACCGGACAGCGATTTTGGGCGGTACCGACCGGGGCCTGGCGTTTCATCTGGCCTGCCACCGGCCGGCCGGTGGTGGCGGTGCGAGAGTCCCAGATCATCGCCGAGGAGGAACTCGAACACGTCGAGCCCGAGGGCCAGTACCTGTGAAATTCGAGCGACACAAGCCCCGGAGGCTGGTACCAATCGGAGTGTATGACTGACGCCCATGTCGGCCGTTCAGGCCGCCGCCTCACCGCCACCGTCACCGACCTCGAGGTCGATCGACAGAAGGCGTTCCTGATCGGGGTGCTCTCGCCCGGGGGCGACTCGGCCGACGCCGAGCGCTCGCTGGACGAGCTTGCCCTGCTCACCGACACCGCCGGCTCCGACCCCATCGACTCCGAACTGGTCCGTCGCGATCGCATCGACGCCGCCACCTACATCGGCTCGGGGAAGGCGGCCGAACTGGCCCAACTCACCACCGCCCTCGATATCGACGTGGTGGTCTTCGACAATCCCCTCACCCCGGCCCAGCAGCGCAACCTCCAAAAGGTGTTCCACTGTGACGTCGTCGACCGGGAGGCGGTGATCCTCGACATCTTCGCCGAGAACGCCACCTCACGACAGGGCGCCCTCCAGGTGGAACTGGCCCTCTACCGCTACAACCTGCCCCGGCTGCGTGGCAAAGGGGCCCAGCTCAGCCAGCAGGCGGGCGGGATCGGCGCCAAGCGAGGACCGGGCGAAACCAAGCTGGAGACCGACCGACGGCGGATCCAGGCCCGGATCACGCGTCTCACCCGGGAGCTGGAGGACATGGGGCGTGTCACCGCCACCCAGCGCAAGGCTCGCAAACGCTCTGCCCTCCCCCACGTGGCCCTCGTCGGCTACACCAACGCCGGCAAATCGACCCTGCTCAACCAGCTCACCGACGCCAACGTCCTCACTCAGGACCGGCTGTTCTCGACTCTCGACTCCACCGTGCGCAAGCTCGATCTTCCTTCCGGCCCACCGGCCGTGATCTCCGACACGGTCGGTTTCGTCCGCCGGCTCCCGCACCATCTGGTAGAGGCCTTCCGCTCGACCTTGATCGAGGCCCGCGAGGCGGATCTGCTCCTGCACGTCGTCGATGCCGCCGATCCCGACCTCTCCGGGCAGATCGCCGCCGTACGCGAGGTGCTCACGGAGATCGAGGCGAACCGGATCCCCGAGCACATGGTCTTCAACAAGATCGACCTGCTGGACCAGACCACCCTCATCCGGATCCGCAACCTCTACCCCGACGCCTCCTTCGTGTCCGCCTCCACCGGTGAGGGATTGGATGAACTGGTCGCCGCCATCACGACGGAACTCGAGAGCCAGATGACCCTCCTCCACCTCTCCGTCCCCTACGACCGGGGAGACGTGGTCGCCTCGGCCCACCGCCTGGGCGAAGTGGTGGCCGAGAAGCACGACGAGCACGGCACCCTGCTCGACGTTCGCATTCCCTCTCACCGCACCTCCGAGTTCGCCGACTTCACCGCCTGATCTGGGTCTGTATGGGTGGGTTCTGAGAGACGGCCTCCCCCCTTTTTCGCGCCAGAATTGCGCGCCATGGCGCGCAAT
>DATHVR010000095.1:0-9102 GCA_035461175.1 Acidimicrobiia bacterium
TGGAGGCCGGTGGTCGGCTCGTCGAGAACGTAGATGCCTCCCTTCTCGCCCATGTGGGTGGCCAGCTTGAGCCGTTGTCGCTCGCCTCCCGACAGGGTCGTGAGCGGCTGGCCGACGGCCAGGTAGCCGAGGCCGACATCGACCAGGCGCTGCAGGATCTTGTGGGCGGCCGGGATCCGGGCCTCGCCGTCAGCGAAGAACTTCTCGGCCTCCTCCACCGGCATCTCCAGCACCTCGGCGATGTTGCGGCCGCCCAGGGTGTATGTGAGCACCTCGGCCTGGAAGCGCCGCCCCTCACACTCCTCGCAGGGGGTGGCAATCGTCTCCATGATCCCGAGGTCGGTGTACACGACCCCGGCACCCTTGCAGGTGGGGCAGGCACCCTCGGAGTTGGGGCTGAACATCGCCGGCTTGGTGTCGTTGGCCTTGGCGAAAGCCTTGCGGATCGGGTCCAGCAGGCCGGTGTAGGTGGCCGGATTGCTGCGCCGTGAGCCCCGGATCGCACCCTGATCGATCGCAACGACCCCTTCCTGGTTTGCCACCCATCCTTCGATGAGCGAGCTCTTGCCGGAGCCCGCCACGCCGGTGACGACCACCAGGACCCCCAGGGGGATGTCGACGTCGACGGACTTGAGGTTGTTGGTGTCGGCTCCGCGGATCTCAAGGGACCCCGACGGCGTCCGCACTTCCTCTCTGAGGGTGGCGCGGTAGTCAAGGTGGCGGCCGGTGAGGGTGTCACTCTTCTGGAGCCCCTCGACGGTGCCTTCGAAACAGACGCTCCCTCCTCCCGTGCCGGCACCGGGACCGAGATCGACGACGTGGTCGGCGATGGCGATCGTCTCCGGCTCGTGCTCGACCACCAGCACCGTGTTGCCCTGGTCCCGCAGCCGCCCGAGCAGGTCGTTCATGCTCTGGACGTCGTGGGGATGGAGACCGATGGTGGGTTCGTCGAACACGTAGGTGACGTCGGTGAGCGCGGAGCCCAGATGGCGGATCATCTTCGTCCGCTGCGCCTCGCCACCCGACAGCGTGCCGGAAGGGCGGTCGAGCGACAGGTAACCCAGCCCGATCTCCACGAACGAGTCGAGCGTGTGCTGGAGCTTGGCCAGAAGCGGCGCCACCCCGGGCTCGTCGATGCTGCGGAGCCACTCCGCCAGGTCGTCGATCTGTTTGGCGCACACCTCGGCGATGTTGAGGCCCGCCACCTTCGAGGAGCGGGCCGCTTCGTTGAGCCGGGTTCCGCCGCAATCGGGGCACGTGATGTAGGTGACGGCGCGGTCGACGAAATCCCGGATGTGGGGCTGCATCGCCTCGCGGTCCTTGGACAGGAAGGACGAGCGAATGCGCGGGACCAGGCCCTCGTAGGTGAGGTTGGCGCCGCCCACCTTCACCTTGGTGGCCTCCCGGTGGAGGAAGTCGTGCAGTTCGGTCTCGGTGTAGTCGCGGACCGGCTTGTCGGGGTCGAGATAACCGGACTCGGCGAAGAATTTGACCGACCAGCCCCCCGCCTTGTAGCCGGGGACGGTGATGGCGCCTTTGTTGAGCGACTTGCTCTCATCGTAGAGCTGGGTCACGTCGATGTCGTTCACGGTCCCCATGCCCTCACAGCGGGGGCACATCCCTCCCAGATACATGACGTTGCGAGCCACCTTGCGCTCGCCGGTGTCGGACGTGATCACTCCGCTTGCCTTGCGGGTGGGAATGTTGAACGAGAAGGCGGTGGCGGGACCGATGTGAGGCTCGCCGATGCGGCTGAAGAGGATGCGCAGCATGGCGTTGGCATCGGTGGCGGTCCCGACCGTGGAACGGACGTTGGCGCCCATCGGCTCCTGGTCGACGATGATCGCCGTGGTGAGACCCTCGAGCACGTCGACCTCGGGACGGGCCAGCGTGGGCATGAAGCCCTGCAGGAAGGCACTGTACGTCTCGTTGATCAGCCGCTGGGACTCGGCGGCGATGGTGTCGAAGACTAGCGAGCTCTTGCCCGACCCGGAGACTCCGGTGAACACCGTCAGCCTCCGCTTGGGGATCTCGACCGTGATGTCCTTGAGGTTGTTCTCTCGTGCCCCCTGGACCCGGATCAGGTCGTGGCCGTCCGCCGGGTGAAGGTCTCCGCTCATCCTCTCCGAATCCGACTGCTGCTTCTGTGTCATCGATATCGCTCCGGACCCGAGGGGGCTTCAGCCGATCTCCATGATCCGGATCATGTTCCCGGCCGGGTCGCGGACCGCGCAGTCCCGCACGCCGTAGGGCTGATCGGTCGGCTCCTGGACCACCTCGCCGTTGCTGGCCTCCAGTTTCTCGAAGACCTCGTCGAGATTGGGGCTCGACAGGTTGATGCTGGCGTATGTGCCCTTGGCCATCATCTCGGCAACAGTGCGCTGCTCTTCCTCGGTGAGCCCGGGAGTGGCCGCCGGGGGATACAGCACGATCGACGTGCCCGGTTGGCCCGGAGGTCCCACCGTGATCCAGTGCATTCCGCCGTACTCGACGTCGTTGCGGACGTCGAATCCGAGACCGTCGCGGTAGAACGCCAGGGTCGCCTCGGGGTCGTCGTGGGGGAGCATGGCCTGATAGATGTTGATATCCATGGCGGCCACCTTATTGGCGGGCGGGCGGAGTCGCTTCTCGATTCCTGATCGGTCTGGTCACCTGTTTGACGACACAGGGTGCGATCCCGGCCATGTCCCCGGTCGCCTGTTCCCGATAGACGCTGGGAGGCACCCCGACCAGTTCGGAGAAGCGGGTGCTGAAGGTCCCCAGCGAGGAAAAGCCCACCGCGAAGCAGATCTCGGTGACGGACATATCCCCTTTTCGCAGCAGCGCCATCGCTCGCTCGATCCGCCGTGTCATCAGATAGGAGTAGGGCGATTCGCCGTAAGCCGCCTTGAACTGGCGACTGAGGTGCCCGGCCGACATATGAGCCCCCCGTGCCAACTCCTCTACGTTCAGCGGCTGGGCATACTCACGGTCGATGCGGTCCCGCACCCGCCGCAGCCAGGCCAGATCATTCAGTCGCTCGGCCGGCGCTTTCGTAGTCACGGCGAGATCGTCCCACGACACTCCGACCCTTGCCAACCCCGCCCACCCCCCAACCGTCCTTTCGTCGTCTCAGTCGTGGATCGGGTCGGGCTGGACACCGATCTCGGTGGCTTTGATCGCCACCCACACCTCCCGCCCTTCTGTCAGCGCAAGTTCCGCTCGGGCCGACTCGGTCAGTTCCACGGTGAGTGGCAACGGCGAGCCGGTTCGCAGCCGGACCCGGGCTCCCAGGAGTTCGACCCGCTCGATGGGCGTCAGCCAGGTGTTGCGGGGGCTGCCTTCCGGCCGACGGGCGTGGACCGAGACGGCGGTGGGATGGATGGTGACGAGAACGGGACCCTCCACCTCCTCGTCGGCAATGCGCAAGGTGTGGTCGCCGGCAACGACCTGGCCCGAATCGGCGGTGCCGGCGATCAAGTTGGCCCCGGCCAGGTCGGCCACGTAGGGAGTCCGGGGTCGCAGCCGAATGTCGTCGGCCGACCCGTGCTGGGTCACGGCACCTTTCTCGATGACGTGAATCTCGTCGGCGAGCAGGAACGCCTCCACGGGGTCGTGGGTGATGAGCAAACGAGGCCCGGTGAATCCCGCCAGATGCTCGGCGAGGGTGTGGCGCAGTTCGGTGCGGGTGGTCACATCCAGCGCCGCCAGCGGCTCGTCCAGCAGCAGCAGGTCGGGCTCGGAGGCGAGGGCGCGGGCCAGCGCCACCCGCTGGGCCTGGCCGCCCGACAGGTCCCCGGGCCGGGCAGACTCGAGCGCCTCCAGCCCCAGCCTCGCCAGCCACTCACGGGCCCGGTTGTGAGCCTGGTCCCGGGTCATCCGGCGGCTGCGCAGCCCGAAGGCCACGTTCTCGAGGACGGTCGAGTGCGGGAACAGCAGGTAGTCCTGGAACACTACTCCCACCATGCGCTCGTCGGCGGGAACGAAGACATCTTGCTCGGGGTCGTCCAGGACCACCCCGTTCAGCGAGACCCGGCCGGAGTCGATGGGCACCAGCCCGGCGATGGCGGCCACTGCCGTGGATTTGCCCGCCCCGTTGGGACCGAGCAGGGCGACCGTGGTGCCGGGAGCGATGGCCATGGCCAGGGCGAGCCGGAATCGCTCGGACCGCTCCACGGTCATCTCGAGGTGCAGGCCCATGGAGATCACAGCGCCCGCCACCAGCGATCCCGAAGTGCGATCAACACCACCAGCGAGACCACAACCATCACCAGGCTGATGGCCACCGCCGTGTCGCGCTCACTCTCCAGGGCGACGAACACCGCCAGCGGCAGGGTCTGGGTGCGGCCCTGGAGGTTGCCGGCGAAGGTGATGGTGGCTCCGAACTCACCGAAGGCCCGGGCCCAGGTGAGGACCGCACCGGAGACGATCGAGGGCGCCACCATCGGTAGGGTCACCCTTCGCAGCACGGTCCACCGCCCCGCCCCCAGCGTGGCCGCCGCCCCCTCGTAGCGCGCGTCCAGGTTGCGGAGGGCGCCCTCGACGGTGATCACGAGGAAGGGCATGGCGACGAAGGTCGTGGCCACGATCACCCCCCACGTCGAGAAAGGGAGGATGAGACCGGTGAGTTCGGCGATCGGCCTTCCGACCAGGCCCCGGCGGCCAAGAGCGAAGAGCAGCGCCGCCCCGCCGACCACGGGCGGCAACACCAGCGGCAGGGTCACTATCGCCCGCACCAACGCCCGGCCCGGAAAGTTGGCCCGCGCCAGCAACCACGCCAGCGGGATCCCCAACACGAGAGAGATCGCCGTGGCCGAGACCGACGCCACCAGCGACAACCAGAGGGCGTCGGTGACGACGTCGCTGGCCAGCAGGCGGGGCAACTCGGCCCACTTCACCCGGCCCAACAATCCGACGAAGGGCAATAGGAAGAACAACACCGCCAGGCCCCCGAGGAGAACCAGGACCGCCGGCGGCCGCCTCGACGTGGTCCGACGCCCCGCATTCCCGCTCACGGCGCCTCGAATCCGAATCCGGCCAGGATCGTCTGCCCATGCTCGGAACGCACGAACTCGACGAAGGCGACGGCCACCCCGGGATTGGGGGCGGTCGACAGCACGGCGATCGGGTAGTCGGCCACGACGTTGTCCTCCACCGGGATCTCAACGCCATCCACCCCACTCCCACCGGAGGCGAGGTCGGTGAAGTAGGCGATGCCGGCGTCGAGCTCGTCCGCCTCGAGCTTGGTGAGCAGCGCCCGCACATCCGGCTCGTTGGTGTCGATGGCTGGTGTGATCCCGGCCCGGGCAAGCGCCTCGCGGGCCAAGGCCCCACACGGGACCGCCTCGGCACAGAGCCCGATCACCAGATCGTCACGGCCGAAGTCGTCCAGACCGGTGATTCCGGCGGGATTGCCGGCCGGAACGGCGATGGCGAGACGGTTCCTGGCAAATACGAACCACTCACCAACCTCACCGGCCCCGGCCACCTGTTCCATGTTCTCGGGGTTGGCGGAGGCGAACACGTCTACCGGGGCTCCCTCCAGGATCTGTTCTCGCAATCCCGAACTCGGTCCGAGGTTCAGCATCACCTCCACCCCCGGGTGGGACGCTTCGAACTCGGCTGCCACCTCGGCGAAGGCGTCGGTCAACGAGGCCGCCGCCGAGACCAGGACTTCCCCGGTCACTTCTGAGACCGTAGGGGGACTGGATACGTCTCCCGGAGACCTCGTGGTACCGGTACAAGCCGCAGCCATCACCAATACTGCCGCCACGGCCCACCACCTTCCCATCGATCCGGCTCCAGTACTCTCGTTGTGACTATCTTGGAGTCGCAGCGAGAATATGTCTCCCCCTGAGAACACCGCAACCCGGTCACGAGAAATGAGCGCGGCAGTTCCCTCCACCACCGAGTACGCCGTTCTCGGCATCCTTGCCGCCGGCCCCAGTCACGGCTTCGCCATTTCGAAACAGCTCGCCACCGGTTCCCAACTCGGACGGGTCCTCACGGTGCGTCGACCCCTCGTCTATCGCGCCCTTGATCGCCTCGCCGAAACCGGGTACGTCCAGCCGGTCACGACGGAGAAGGGAGACGCCGGACCCAACCGGGTGATCCTGTCCGTCACCCCTGCCGGCAGACGGCGCCTCAACCGATGGCTGGTCGAACCGGTCGAGCACGTCCGTGACCTACGGATCGAGTTCCTGCTCAAGCTGACACTGCTCGAACGACTCAACCGCTCGCCCAAGAAGCTGATCAACAGCCAGCGGACCGCCCTCGAGGCCACCCTCACCGCCCTCGACGACCCCCAGGTCGACCCGGCCGACCATGTCGAACTGTGGCGGCGCCACAACGCCGCCGCCGCCTCCACCTACCTGGAAGAGTTGGCCCGCCTCCACCCCTGAGCCCGGGGCAGGACGAGACCGACGCCGCCAGACTTCAGATGTGCCCTAACCCCTCCTTCAATTGCCGGTACCAGGCCGGCATCGAGAACTCTTCCGCCCGGTAGCCCGGCCGGTAGGCCTTTATGTCGGGGATGGGCGTGCCGTCGAAGCAATCGAGTCCCCTCACCTCTAGCCGCCTCCCGTCCCTCCCCACGAACTCGACCAGCGTGAGTCCGATTGGATTCGGCCGGGTCGGCGAGTCCAGAGCGAATACCCCGAGGAGGGGGAGATCCTCCAGCGGGAAACCCCGGCGGATCAGGCGACGCGGCCGCACCTGCAGCGGGCCGACCAAGGAACTCTTCGAAGACCTCCAGCACCCCCTCGATGTCCCGCTCTTCCGCGCGCACATCGGTGTCGGTGGCGTCGGTTCGCACCACGCCGATCGGTGTGAGGCTGATCTGCATCGGTCCTCCAGGGACGATTCGGGCACGCAGCACCGACGATACGAGGCCGGGGGCCGGGAGACGGTGTCGCACGAACAGCCCCGGCGGGACCACAACCGGGGAGAGCCCCGGTCCAGTGACCCAGGCGGCTCTACAGCATTCGCCGGAGCAGACCGTCCCGGTCGATGAACTGATGCTTGAGCACCAGACCGACATGGACGGCGAAAGCAACGAAAAAGGCGACGTGGGTGGCGATGTGGCCGGCCAGAAGCAGGTCATCGTCGACCCAGTCCCGGGGCGCCTGCCACTCTCCCCGCCTGAGGTCCCAGTCTTCCCCCGAGACGAGGACCAGAGCCAGTCCGGTCAGAGGGATCAGGAACATGAGCCAGTAGAGAATACGCTCGACGGCGTGCGCCAGGCGCCGCTCCGTCGGGGACAGGCCGTCCGCCCATAGGGGCAGCCCCACCCACTTGCGCCACAGCACCCGGATGACGGCCAGAACCAGGATCACCGACCCGAGGGCGACGTGAACCGGCAGCAGCGCCTCTTCCTCCCCGGCCAACCACCGATCCACCAGCCCTTCCAGGAGGAACTCGGCCCGGTCCATGGCATAGCCCACCACGAACTGGGCGACGAGCGCCAGGAACATCGTCCAGTGCAGGAGCTTGAAGACGATCCCGTATCCGCGCTCATCGGGTCGAAGGCGCACAGGCCGGAGTTAAGCAGTCGGCAGGCCAGAGGACACCTGGCCGTTAGAGCGGTGACTGCCTATCGAACTGGCCGAGGAGTCGCCGCAACTCGTCGCCGCTGCTGGCCGAGAGCGCTCCCCCGGAGAACTCCTCCCGGTGGGTAACTTCCTCTCCCACCCAGGCGGGCGGCCGGTACGCAGCCCGCTCCTGATGGGTACGAAACTCGACCTCGAGCATGATCAGCCCCTCGAGTGGCCCCTCGAACACGTCGACGGCTGCCCGGCGCTCCCCCGCCTGGATCGTCCGACGCACCTTGACAAGGCAACACCCGGGCAGATCCCCCAGCAGGGCCCACTCGGCCTCGTTCAGGTACAGGCTGGTGTGGTAGATGGCGGCCGGGTCGGCTTGGTCCGGCCGGCGCTTGTGTCCGAGCTTCCGCTCCAGAACCTCTCCGGCGAGATCCTCGACCAACCGCAGTCGCAACCGAGTCCCTTCGAAGTAACGGTCCCTTATCCGCCGCGGATCAGACGTACCCGAAGGCAGCCCGTGCAGCAGAAACCGTCGTTCGAGCTCCGGGACCGAGTATTTCGCTGGATCGTTTGAGGGCGTCGGAATGGGGCCATTATGCAACTCGCGATTGCCTCCCAAAACGCAGGGAGATATTCCCCGACTCGGCAGAGGACCAACCGACTACTTTCGGCGCCACGACATCGACGACAGACCACGCCATGTTCACCATCCGCGACTTTCATCCCGACGACAGCGACCCCATCGTCGACCTGGCTCTCGAAGCCTGGGCGCCGGTGTTCTCCTCGATGGCCCAGACGGTGGGACCGGAGATCTTCCGGCACCTCTTCATCGAGGACTGGCGCCGGTACCAGGAAAGGGATATTCGCCGGGCACTAGCTGCCTACCGCGTCTCGGTTGCCGTCACGGCCGATGCGGTGGTCGGCTACGTGGCGGTGGACCTGCCCGAGGGCGAAGTCCACGGAGAGATCTATATGATCGCGGTCGATCCCGACCAGCAGGGGCACGGGATCGGCAAGGCGCTCACCGAGCACGCGGTCGACCAGATCCGTGCCGCCGGCCGGGATCTGGCCATGGTGGAGACGGGCGGGGATCCGGGCCACGCCCCCGCCCGCGCCACCTACGAGAAGGCAGGTCTCGTCAGCTTGCCGGCGGAGCGCTATTTCCTCGCCTTGTGAGTCGCTCTCTCATCACCACCCGGACCTGATTCCCCCGCAGTCCGGGCGCTTCACTTTGAGCGGTTTCAGCTGGGCTTCGTGGCCTTGCCGTCGAGCCACAACGTGTCGGATTCGTCACGGTGTGACCCATCCGAGCCGACATGCTTGGCGTCGATCTTCGGCCCCTTCTTAATCACGTGGACAAGGGCCATCGCATGTCCGCGGCCCAGGTCGTAGTCACTCTTGAGCCAGTCGACGATGACGCCCGACTTCGTGCCCGGGTCGTCATAACCCTTCTCCTTCGCTAGTTCGATGAACTGGCGGGGCGTCAAGCCCGTCTTCTCCTCGATGTTGTCGAGATACGCCTGAAAGGACATTCATCCACCTTCTACTCGAGATCATCAAAACGGATTGCAGAGATAATCCG
>DATHVR010000096.1:0-4467 GCA_035461175.1 Acidimicrobiia bacterium
CACCGAGTCCGAGTTGAGGTAGCGGCGGACGCTCTCCCTGAGGGCCTCGGCCCGCAGCTCCGACATGCGGGGGAGTTCATTCTTGGGAGTGGAAGCGACGAGTTCGTCGGTCAGGGTGTCGAGAGCGGTGGAGAGGAGGTAGAGCAGTTCGGGGTCGAGGTCGCCGTCGAGCTTGCCGCGTCTGCCCATGGTCCTCGACAGGAACACACGCGAAGCCTCGTCGGGCCCGACATCGTCGGGTTCGCAGTGGGCCTGGCACCAGTATTCGACCGCCCGCCGGGTGTCACGAAGGTCTAGTCCCGATACGGATTCGGCCAGGGTGTGTTCGTCTGCGGCGAACTCGTCGGGGTGGCGGTTGTGCGCCCGGGCGAGGATCTCGAGCTGATTGACACTGAGCTGGCCGGCCGCGACCAATTTGGTGGCATAAGGGACCCACTCCAGGGATCGGGCCAGGAAGACCTCCCGGTTGGCTTCACGCGGTCCCATCCCACAGCGAGCCACCAGGAAGGACGACGCCGAGGTGAGTCCGTCGTAGGTGAAGGTGGCTGAAGCGTCGAGGCGAGCAAGCAATTCGAGCCGGGCGAGGCGGATATCTTCGCCCACCGTGGTGATGTCCACCATGTGCGCCATCAACCCATCCGGCGTATCGAACATATGTTCGCTCATGCCCGCAACGTACCGGACGCCTGTGACAAGTTCTAGAGGGTCGTCTCGACAAGAAACAAGAGGGGCACCGTCTCCGGTGCCCCTCTCGCTTGCGATGCGGCTTGGTCTCCTCAGTTGAGGAAGCCGCTGATCCAGTCCAGTTCCGCCTGACGGTCGATGCGGAACACGCCGCCGATGCCGGCGCAGTTGGCGTTGAGGGCAAAGGAGTTGACGGCGACGATCACGTCTCCATCGAGGATCGGGCCGCCCGAGTCCCCGAAGCAGGTGCCGCCATGCTTGGCGTCGCCACTCAGGACCATCGAGTGACTGTCCGGGATCGGTCCGATTCCTGCCACACCCGTAGTGTTGACCACGAACAGGTCGGCCTGATAGCGGGTCAGTGCGGCCTGTGTCCGGTCGGGACCAGCGGGATTAGAGGTTGCCTTTTGTAGGCCGTATCCAACGGCGGTTACCACTGCCCGCTTGCGTCCCTTGCCGAGGCTGTCGACGTAGTCCACGCCGGGAAGTGAGGCGTACTCGTTGAGCTCCACCGGCTCGTCGAGAACCACCACACCCAGGTCATAGAGATAGAAGGCATCCGGGTCGTAGGCGGGATAGGGATAGGGAGTGCCTTCGACCGAAGTCTCTCCAGAGAATGGATATCCAAATCGGTCGCCGGTGGGATCGGCGTGGAGATCCGTCTCGAACCATATGGTTACGCCCTCTGCCGGCGCCTCCACGCAATGCCCAGCCGTCACATAGACCGTGGGCGAGATCAAGGCGCCGCTGCAGCGCCACATCGGAGTCCCATCGGCGGCGTCTGCGACCATGATGCCCACGTACGGGTGGTCGTTGCCGTCGAGTTCACCGTTGGTGATTGCGCCAGCCGGCAGGGCAAGCGTCAGTCCCAGGATCGCCGCGAACACGGCGAGTCTCATTCGTCTCATCGTTACTCCCACAGATAACGGGAGAGGCCACACCCCTCCACTCGTGGGTAGCACCCTAACCGAATGGTCGAGGCCGCGGGTTCAGGCCCCCAGGGCAGATTGGATCTGGCTGCGGGCCTCGTCGCCGAGAGGTTTGAGGGGAAGGCGAGGGAATCCCGGGCGCAGCCCGTAGGCGGCCGCCGCCGCCTTTACCCCCGGCACACCGTGGCTCTCGACCTGGCGCGACAGTGCGGTGAGGCGGCGCTGGGAATCACGGTCGGGGGCGCTATCCACGGTCTGTTTGACCAGCTCGGCCGCATAGTTCCCCGAACCGGTGATCACGCCATGACATCCGACCGCCATCGCTCCGGTGACGGCCGCCGAGGCACCCGAGTAGAGGATGAAGTCGTCGGGGGTGGCATCCAGGATCGCCTGCAGGCGGACCACGTCCCCTGAAGAGTCCTTCATGCCCACCACCTGGGGATGCTGGGCCAGTTCGGCGACGAGGTCGATCTCCATGCTGTAGGCGGTGTTGGGCGGCACCGAGTAGAGATACACCGGCAGTGGGGAGGCGTCGGCCAGGTAGCGGAAGTAGGACAGGACGTATTGGGGCCGGCCCCGGGTGAGGGTGGTCGGGGTCATTATCAGGACCGAGTCGGCCCATTCCGTCTCCCGCATCTGGCGCATCCCCTCGCGGACCGTCTCGGCCATGATGCCCATCATCAGGTGGGCGTCGGGAGCGGCCTCCCGGGCGGCCGCGAGCAGTTGCTGGCGCTCGCCCTTCTCGAGGTAGGGGCCCTCTCCGTTCGATCCGGCCAGGACGAATCCTTCCGTGCCGCGACCTGTCAGGAAACCGACGTTGTGAATGTGGGAGTCGATCTCGAGCTCCCCGTCGGAGTCGAAAGGCGTGAGGAGGGCGGGCATCACCCGGGGGGCTTCCGTCATTTCCGGAAGCGTAATGGTCGTCGGTCAGCGAATGAGCCGGACGGCGAGAGTCGGAATCGGCGTCTGACGGTCGGGGTCGGGATGCATGATTACTTCGCCCTGTCCGCCGACGTCGAGACGTCTGGTCAGGAACTGGGCGCTGGTCTGGAACTGGCCCGCCTGACCGGAGAGGATGAAGGGGTTGCTCAGGGGTGTGAAGAAGGTCCCGGTCAGCGTGTTACCCGCCTGCCCGCCGATCTCGAACTCCGCGTTGGCCTCGGCCCACAGGGCCAGGTCCTCGAACGACCCACCGAGGGGCGCCGTCCACGTGAGTCCCCCGGCGCCGCCGACGAGGTCGAGGTACCCGCCCTCCATGTAGACCATCGTCTGATTAAGCGTGATCGACGATTGAGCAGTCTTGGTCAGGTTGCCGGTGCCCCGTACATAGACGATGCGGTCTGCGGAGGTGGTGTTGACGGTGACGGTGCCGTTCGATCGGAGGTCGATCGTGCCGTCGAACACGACGTCCCCGCTGGAGAAGGTGACGTTGACTCCGTTGACGATCAAGCCGCCCGGACAATCCACATACCAGTTCCCGGCCACGGTGATGTCGGCTCCGGGCGAACAGGAGTGGGAGTCGGTCCAGGTGTCCCAGGCCACGGCGGGTGATCCGGATCCCCCATAGGCCGCCACCAATCCGTCGATATGGGCCGGGGTCCCTTCGTTGCAGCCGTCCACCTCGACGATCCCGAGGTAGTCGGGGTAGCTGGTCTTGCAGTTGTAGCGCCAGTCGATTGGTGCCCGAGTGATTCGGCGATAGGCCGCCTGGGGGCGTGGATAGAGGCGGTACCAGGACTCGGGAGGTCCCATCACGGCTCCTGTGCCGGTTGTGAGATCGTTGGGATCGAACGACTTCGACGGGTTGGCTCCCGGTGCCCCCGAGAGCGCATAGGAGAGAATCGCCGGCTGGATGGGGACGGCACCGGTGGTCGGCAGGGCCCGGATCCAGCCGTTGTTGTTCCCCTTGGCGTCGATGGTCCATCGGTTGCCGTTGTTGCAGTTGATGCTTCCGCTGCCACCGGAGCCGTCGGAGTCGACCACGATGATCCCCGGCGTGTCCATGAAGTGGGCGACGGTCACGCTGCCCTGACCGCTGGCATAGAGGGCGTCACACGAGACCGGCTCGAGAACCAGCAGGGGAACCACCTGTGGTTCTCCGGCGTTGATGTCCACCCGGGCGACGGCGCCGACATGGGTCGACCCGGTCTCGAAGCCGATCACGGGGGCAAAGGCGTAGTCGCGGGATCGAGTGATCTCGACCCCGAGTCGTTGGCAGGGGGCGCCGTCGATGTCGCCATCGATCGCCTGGCCGGACATGAGTGAGTCGGAGTCGAGCACCGGATGGGTGATCTCGACCGAGTAGGGTCCGGCCGTTCCACTGGCGAACCGAGCCGTAACCCCGCACGCGCCGGCCATGCTCGAGCAGTTCGGGGCGGAGACTGTGCCTCCCTCGTCCTCGAGATTGAGCAGCAGGTACTCCCAGGCCGTCTGGCAGGCGACATCGGCAGAACTGCCGGAGGAGGGATTGATCTTGATGGCGCCGGCGGTGGCGGCGGCGTCTGCCGCCAGGCGATCGGAGCGGATATCGCCCCGCAGGCTCGACAGGTCGACGGCCATCGCGGCCACACCGAACAGGAGCAACATCGCCGCGGTGACCATGAGCAGGGCGGCGCCGCGATCGCGGGTGCTGCGAGCGTCCATCAGAATCCCAGCGCCGCTTCGAAGCGGTTGACCGCCTGAGCGTCGAGCGTGAGCGTCGTCTGAAAGACGAGAGCGTTGAAGTCGACCGAACGCCTCACGACAACCTGGACGCGGCGTTCATCGTTGGGCCGACCATCGGCGAAGCAGGTTCCGCCGGAAACGACGCCGTTCTCGATCCGGGTGGTCGAGTCGTCGGAGGCGGTGCCATTGG
>DATHVR010000097.1:0-18012 GCA_035461175.1 Acidimicrobiia bacterium
GTCAGAGGTCGTCTGTCGCTACCAGGTTGGGCTTGACTTCCGACTTCCGACTTCCGACTTCCGACTCTATCCCATGGAGGGTTCGGAGACGGGGCGGAAGGCGACTTCGAGGATGCGATGGTTGCGGGGGCGGGTGAGCACGAACATCACCGCGTCGGCCACGTTCTCGGGTTCCATCATGTGCTCGAGGGCGGGCATGTCGGGGGTGCGGCCCCGGCCCATGGCGAAGTCGGTGGCCACGCCGCCTGGGGCGACGTTGGTGCAGCGGACGCCCTGCTCGCGGAGTTCGTGGTCGAGGGAGCGGATCAGCCCCACCTGGGCGAACTTTGAGGAGCAGTACACCGCCTCCAGAGGCAGGCCGCGGCGGCCGGCCTCGCTGGAGAGCATGACGATGTCGGCGGCGTCACTCTCGAGGAGGTGGGGGAGGGCCGCTCGCACCGCGTAGAGGGCGCCCTTGACGTTGGTGTCGATCATCTCCTCCATCTGGCCGATGGGAAGATCGAGGAACGGCCCGTAGGAGCCCACCCCGGCGTTGACGACGAGGATGTCGAGGCTGCCGAAGGCGTCGACGGTGGCGGCGGCGATGCTCTCCATCGAGGCGAGGTCGCGCACGTCGGCCGGCTGGGCCACCACGCCCTCCAGCCCGAGGTCGTCACCGCTTCGGGAGGCGAGGCCGAGCTTGGCGCCCTCGGCATGGAGAGCGTGGGCGACGGCCGACCCGATTCCGCGGCTGGCACCCGTCACCAGGGCCACTCGTCCGTTCAAGTCACTCATGAGAACTCCTCTCGGGAACCCCTCAACCGCGGAGTTCCTCCAATTCGGATTGCGTCACCTCACCGGGCAGTTTCCCGATGATGATCATCGCCAGCACGTCGTCCATGGTGACGTCGGCCTTGTTGACGGTCCCGACCAGCTCTCCCTGAAGCATGACGGCGATCCGGTCGGCCATGTCGAAGACGTCGTGGATGTCGTGGCTGATGAGGATGATCCCGATGCCCTCTTCCTTCAGCCGCCGGATCAACTGGCGGACCTGTTCGGTCTCGGCCGGACCGAGGGCGGCAGTGGGCTCGTCCATGATCAGGATGCGGGCGTTGAAATGCACCGCTCGGGCGATCGCCACCGACTGGCGCTGACCGCCCGAGAGAGAAGCTACCGGCGTCTTGAAGTTCTCGAACTTCGGGTTCAGCCGGGCCATCACCTTGCGGGCGGCCGACTCCATCGCGGAGTCGTCCAGATTGCCGAAGCGGGTGGTCAGCTCCCGACCCAGGAACATGTTGCCGGGGGCGTCGATGTTCTCGGCCAGTGCCAGGGTCTGATAGATCGTCTCGATCCCCAGCGCCTTGGCGTCCCGGGGGTTCTCGATCGTGACCGGTTGACCGTCGATGAGGATCTGGCCGGAGTCGGCCCGCTGCGCACCGGAGAGAGTCTTGACAAGGGTCGATTTGCCGGCGCCGTTCCCGCCCACCAGCGCCATGATCTCGCCCGGGAACAGATCGAGCGTGACGTCGTCGACGGCGTGGACGCCACCGAAGCTCACGTTCATGTTGCGCAATTCTGCAAGCGGGGGAGTGGAGGTCACCGGCTGGCCTTTCTGCGGTAGTAGACGTCGACCGTGACGGCGATGACGAGGACCGCGCCCACCACGATGTCCTGGAGGGGGGCGTCGACGCGCATGAGCACCATGCCGGATTGGAGCGACTGCATCACCAGGGCCCCCAGCACGGCTCCCGGGATGGTGCCGAGGCCGCCGGAAAGAGAGGTCCCACCGATCACGGCGGCGGCGATGACGTACAATTCGGCCAGGGTCCCCAGGCCGCTGGTGGCGGCGTTGAGGCGGGCCACGGTCACGACCGCCGCCACCCCCACCAGCATCCCCATCACCATGAAGGTCTTGACAATCGTCCAGCGGGTGTTGAT
This sequence comes from Acidimicrobiia bacterium, assembly GCA_035461175.1. Taxonomy (GTDB): domain Bacteria; phylum Actinomycetota; class Acidimicrobiia; order Spongiisociales; family ZC4RG35; genus DATHVR01. The sequence goes on from DATHVR010000097.1 coordinate 1,918, forward strand.
GCCTCCCAGGTCCGCCGCTTCGGGGTTGCCGCCGATCGAATAGACATAGCGTCCGAACCGGCGCCGGTTGGCGACGAAGCCCATGATCAACATCATGGCCAGGGCGATCAGGACCGGATAGGAGATCCCGAGCGGAATCTGAAGGCCGCCCTCGGGCCAGGCCAGGCCCTGGCGTTCGGCCACCTGGCGGGCGACATTCTCGGGCAGGTAGTAGCTGTTCATCACCCACACCGCTGCGATCACGGCCATGCACCCGACTACGCCGAGGGTGATCACCGCCCACATCGGGCGGAGCGTGAAGCCGAATTTGTGGCGGTTGCGCCGGTCCTGGATCAGCAGCCCGATGATGGCCAGACAGGCGACCACGGCGATGATCCAGCTCCCCATCTCGCCCACCGAGCCCCGGGATCCGCCGCCGAGGACCTGGAAGGTCGTGTCCATCGGCGCCACGGTCCGTCCGCTGGCCAGCGACCAGGCCGCACCCCGCCACACCAGCAGGCCGCCGAGGGTGACGATGAAAGCGGGCACGCCGAGGTAGGCGACGACGAAGCCGTGGAGCATGCCCACCAGGGCCCCCAGGACGATGGCGGCGACGACCGCGATGATCCAGGTGGCGGGATGGCCGAAGCCGAGATAGTCGGGGAGCATCTCCGCCTGGAATACGGCGATCGCCATGCCGATGAAGCCGAGCATCGAACCCACCGACAGGTCGATGTTGCGGGACACGATGATGAGGACCATCCCCGTCGCCATGATCGCCACCGGAGCGAACTGGACCGACAGGTTCCAGAGGTTGCGGGGCGTCAGGAATGTGCCCCCCGACATGATGTGGAACCCGACCCAGATCACGACCAGCAGGGCGATCATGCCCAGCATGCGAGTGTCGATCTCGCTGGAGCGAACCAGGGCGCCGAGCGGGGCCCGGGGGGCGACGGTCTCCGTCGGCTCGGATTCGGTAACGGGGAGTTCGGAAACGCTCATTGGGTCGATTTCAGATCGAGGATAGGCAACGCCCCCGTGGCCGCGGGGGCGTTGCCTTCAGTCATCTCCTTCTTCCGCTCAGCCGCAGACTTCCACGCTGCCTGCATCGACGCCCTGACAGAGCTCGTCGGTGCTGATCCATTCGGCGTCCACCACCAGGTTCAGATTGTCCTGGGTGATGGCGATCGGCTCGAGGAGGATCGAAGTCATCGAGTTGCCCCCGGGGGAGTCGAACTGGATCGTTCCCTCGACATCCGTCAGGGCAGCTCCCTGCGCCAGCGCCACGGCCGCCTCGCCGGCTGCTTGCCCGAGCTCACGGGCGTCCTTCCACACGGAAACCGTTTGGGTGCCGAGTGCCACCCGGTTGAGGGCGGCCAGGTCGGCGTCCTGTCCAGAGACCGGAATCTCTCCGGCCATGCCCTGGGCTTCGAGAGCCGCCACCACACCGGAGGCCATGCCGTCGTTCTCGGAGAGAACCGCGTCGACCTCGTTGTTGGCCTGGGTGAGGAACTGTTCCATGTGGGTCTGAGCCAGGGCCGGATCCCAGTTGTCGGTGTAGGTCTCGCCCACGATCGTGATGTCGCCGGCGGCTACGGCCTCGCCGATGACCTGCTCGTAGCCCTCGCGGAGGAAATCGGCGTTGGCGTCGGCCTGGTTGCCCTTGATGATGACGTAGTTGCCGGTCGGGACCAGGTCGTAGATCACCTCGGCCTGGAGCCGTCCCACTCCGATGTTGTCGAACGTCACATACAGGGCACCCGGATCTTCGATCAGCCGGTCGTAGGCGACGACGGGGATGCCCTGTTCGAGAGCGCTCTGCACCGCCGGCAAGACGGCGGTGCCGTCTTGGGCGAGGATGATCAGAGCGTCGGCGCCCTGGGAGATCAGGTTCTCCACGTCGGCCAACTGCTGTTCGGCCGAGGAGCCGGCGTCGGACGAGATGTACGTGGCTCCGGCCTCGTCGAGTGCTGCCCGGATGGCGGGCTCGTCCCAGCGGGCCCATCGCTCTTCGTTGTAGTTGTTCCACGAGACGCCGACGATGATCTCGTCGTCCCCGCCGCCTCCGGCGGTGGTTTCTGTCCCTCCAGCGGTGGTATCGGTCCCGCCGCCGGCCGTCGTATCGGTGCCGCCGTCGTCGCCACAGGCGGCAAGCACCATCGCCAGTACGGCGATCAATGCCCACAGTGTCTTTCGGGTCCTCAAGGCGACCTCCTCCGGGTCGGGTCAACTTACGTTGCGTCCTAAGTTGTCGCCGATCGGTGACCCGCCGGCGACTGTTGGATCACCATAACCACCATTTGTTCGGTGGTGCCACAAATATGACGACCAATTTCTCGCGGCCGTGGAGGGAGGGGGCCTGTCTCGGCTTCATGCCGGCATCCGAATCGAATATCGTGTCGATTCCGACAAATCGGACAGGTAGTGATGGCCCATGCAGGTGGTAGAGGTTGAACCAGTCCAGTGACCCGGGTCCGGCCCATAGGGCCAGCCGGGGGGTGGCCTCCGACGATGTCCGCCGCCACAACCTCGCCGCCGTGCTCGACCTTCTTCATCAACGTGGACCGCTGTCTCGTTCTCAACTGGCCCGGCGCACCCGGCTGAACCGGTCCACTATCGCCGATCTGATCGGCGAACTGGGTCGGCGCGGCCTGGTCGAAGAGGGCCCGGGGACGACACGCTCGGGGCCGGGGCGGCCGTCACCGGTGGCCCGGGTGCGACCCGCGGGGGCGGTCGTCATCTGCCTGGAGGTGGCGGTGGATTCGGTGGCGGCGGCCACCATCGGCCTGGGAGGCCACACCTACGGCCAGGTTCGCAAGGGTCGACCCCGCAGCCAGGTCTCTCCCGAGGAGACGGTCGACACCCTGGTCGAGATGGTCGGGCCGCTCCTCGATGAGTTGCCGGCCGCCAGTCGCCTGGTAGGGGCGGGGGTGGCGGTAGCGGGGGTGGTGCGCCGCTCGGATGGCTTCGTCCATCTCGCCCCCAACCTGGGATGGCGCAACGTGCCGCTGGGGGCGATGCTGGCCGACGCCCTTCCGGTGGATCTGGTTCTCCTCGCCAACGAGGCCGACCTCGGCGCCCTGGCCGAGTACCGCCGGGGGGCGGCGGTGGGCTCGCTCGACCTCGTCTTCGTCGCCGGCGAGGTGGGTCTGGGGGCGGGGATCATCCTCGAAGGGACCCCGATGCTGGGCGCGGCCGGCTATGCCGGAGAGGTGGGTCACACCGTCATCAACCCGGGGGGCCGCAAGTGCCGCTGCGGGGCGAGCGGCTGCTGGGAGACGGAGGCGGGAGAGAAGGCGCTCGCCCGTCGGGCCGGCCTGGAACGGATGTTTGGCCAGCCGCTGGTCGAGCGACTGACCAGTGGCGCCACCGAGGGGGTGGCCCCGACCCTGGCCGCCCTCGCCGAGACGGGCCACTGGCTCGGCCTGGGCATCGGCAACCTGATCAACATCTTCAATCCCGACATGGTCGTGGTGGGCGGCATCTACCACGATCTCTTCCCGTTCATGGAGGCGGATCTACAGCGGGCCGCGCACCAGGTGGCGCTTGATGCCCCGGGGGAGGCGGCCTCGGTCGTGCGCGCCGCCCTCGGCGTCGACGCCTCCCTGATCGGAGCCGGCGAACTGGCGCTGTCGCCCGTGATCGCCGATCCCGCCGCCATCCCTGAGGGCGTGCCCCCGGTCCCGGCGGGCACGGCCGAGGGCGCGTGAGTCCGGTTTCAGTCCGCCACCGCGAAGATCTGTTCGAGTACGGCCATGTTCGCCACCGCATCCGCTGGAGGGGTCGGGACCGGCGTGGCGTGTCGGATCGCCTTCGAAAAGGCGTCGGCCTGGATCGTGTACTGATCGGCGGCGGGGATCTCGTGGACCTCGACGTGGGGATCGACGGGGGGCCGGCCCCCGGAGATGTGGAGCAGGCGGGTGGGCAGGTCGGGAGGGATGTTGAAGGGGATCTCCACCACCAGCCGGCCCTCCGTCCCCTCGATCGCCACCCGCTGGTCGGGCTCCATCTGGGTGGAACAGGTGAATACGGCATGACGCCCGTCGAAGTCGAGCACGGCCGAGGTGACGATGTCGGTCCCGAAGTCGGCATCCCAGCGGATGGCACTTTTCACGCCGGTAGGCTCGGAGCCGAAGATCATGCGGGAGGAGTTCACGGCGTAGCAGCCGATGTCGTACAGGGCCCCTCCGCCGAACTCCGGGATGTTGCGGATGTTGGAAGCGTCGACGTTGCGGTATGCGAACACCGACTGGATGGCCCGGACCTCGCCGATGGCGCCTTCGTCGATGAGGCGCATCGCCTCCTTCCACAGCGGATGCAGGCGGTACATGAACGCTTCCATCAGTTTGACTCCGGCCCGGTCGCAGGCCGCCACCATCTCCCCGGCCTGGGCAGCCGTCATCGCCAGCGGCTTCTCACACAGGACGTGCTTGCCCGCTTCGGCCGCCCGGATCGTCCATTCGGCGTGGAGGTGATTGGGCAACGGTATGTAGACGGCCTCGATGGCCTCGTCGGCGAGCAGTTCCTCGTAGGAGCCGTATGCGGTGGGGATGGTGAGTGCTTCGGCGGCGGCGGCGCAGCGCTCCGGGGACCGGGAGGCGATCGCGTCGATTCGGCTGAGTTCCGAGCGTTGCATCGCCGGTATGACCTTCTCGGTGGCGATGTTGGCCGCCCCCAATACGCCCCAGCTGACGGGTGTGTCCACTTGCGGGACCTCTCTGTTCGACAGGGTCGGGATTCTCACGCCCCGGTTCGGTTCCGGCAACTGGCACGGCGATGACTGCTCCGGCCCGTTCCTGGTCGTGGTTGGCGCTGGGGATGCTGGCGGGTGGCGCCCTCACCGCCGCCCTGGTGCTGGCAGTGGCCGGCGCCGTCCGCGGCGACCCCCCCACCGAAGCACTCCCACCCCCCGTGTTCGTCAGCGAGACCGCCAAGGCGGGGCTCGACCACACCTACGACGGTGAGTTCGAGTTCTTCGTGGGAGGCGGAGTGGCGGTGTTCGACTGTGACGCCGATGACAATCCCGACCTGTACATCGCGGGGGGAAGCCAACCGGCCGGCCTCTATCGCAACCGGTCGGCGGCGGGGGGCGACATCCGCTTCGACTTTCTCGACACCGCCCCGGCGTTGACCGGCGTGACGGGCGCCTACCCGATCGACTACGACTCCGACGGCCATGTCGACCTCGCCGTCCTCCGGGTGGGCGCCAACCAGATCCTGCGCGGCCTGGGCGACTGCCGGTTCGAGGCGGTCGGAGAGGCTCTCGGCGTGACGGAGGACGAACAGTGGACCGCTGCCTTCGCCGCCATCTGGGAGCCCGAGCAGGCACTCCCCACCCTCGTCTTCGCCAACTATCTCGACCTCGACCGGCTCGCCGCCGGCGAACGGACGTGCGCCGACCACCGCCTGTTCCGTCCCACCGCCGGTTCCTACCCCGCACCGGTCGTGTTGCAGCCCGGCTGGTGTGCCCTGTCCGCCCTGTTCAGCGACTGGGACCGTTCCGGACGGCGCGACCTGCGACTCACCAACGATCGCCATTACTACCGAGACGGCCAGGAGCAGCTGTGGCGGATCGATCCGGACGAGACCCCGCGCCTCTACACGGCCGCCGACGGCTGGGAGACGATGCAGATCTGGGGGATGGGCATCGCCAGCCACGACGTCACCGGCGACGGGAAACCCGAGGTGTTCCTCACCAGCCAGGGAGACAACAAGCTCCAGACCCTCAACGGCGACGAGGGTCCCGCCTACGAGGACATCGCCTTGCAGGTGGGGGTGAACGCCCACCGCCCGTTCGTGGGCGACGCGTCGCGTCCGTCGACGGCGTGGCACGCCGAGTTCGACGACGTCAACAACGACGGCTTCGTCGACCTGTTCGTGACAAAGGGCAACGTGGAGGCGATGCCCGAGTTCGCCGCCGAGGACCCCAACAACCTCCTCCTCGGCCGGCCCGACGGCACCTTCGCCGAGGCCGCCCCCGAGGCGGGCCTGGTGGACCTGAACCGCAGCCGGGGCGGGGCCGTCACGGACCTGAATCGGGACGGGCGGCTCGACGTGGTCGTGGTCGAGCGGCGCCGGCCGGTGGAGATATGGAGGAACGTAGGCGACGAGGTGGGGAACTGGGTGTCGATCCGACTCGCCCAGCCACCCCCCAACCAGCATGCGATCGGAGCCTGGGTGGAGGTGAAGATCGGCAACCACACCATCGAGCGCGAGGTGACGATCGGCGGCGGCCACGCCGGAGGGGAGCTGGGCCCGCTTCACTTCGGGCTGGGCAAGGCCACCTCCGCCCGCGTCCGTGTCCGCTGGCCGGACGGCACCGTCGGCCCCTGGCAGACCGTCCCCGCCAACCAACCCGCCCCCGTGGAAAAACCGCGAACCTGAGGTTCGGCTGTACCACCACGGTACAAAACTCTCTCGAGAATCGGGCTGCCAGACTGTCGGCATGCCTGCCTATCTGACCCAGATCGACCTCCCCAACTTCGGAAGCTCCCGGGTCGCCCCCCAGATCCCCCATCCCCTGTATGCGGAGCGGGTGCAGCGGCTGCGCCGGCTGGCCGACCGGCGGGGACTCGACGTGGTCCTGGTCTACGCCGACCGCGAGCACAGCGCCAACCTGTCCTACCTGAGCGGCTTCGACCCCCGCTTCGAGGAGGCATTGCTGATCCTCGGCACCGGCGAGCCTTCGCTCCTGGTGGGCAACGAATGCGTGGGAATGGCAAAGGCGGCCCCGCTGCCGATGGACGTCCAACTCTTCCAGGACTTCAGCCTCCCGGGGCAGCCCCGCGACCGGACCCGGCCGCTGGCCGACATCCTGGGTGATGGGGGTGTCGGGCCGGGCAAGCGGGTGGGATTGGTGGGATGGAAGTGGCTGGGCCGCGACCACCTCGACGTTCCCACCTTCATTGTCGACCGGGTGCGGGAGATAGTGGGCGGGGACGGGAGGGTCGAGAACGCCACCGACCTCCTCATCGACCCCGCCGAGGGTCTGCGCGTGATCAACGAGGTCGATCAGCTGGCCGCATTCGAGCACGCCGCCTGCCAGACCTCCGACGGCGTCCGCAACCTCATCTTCGGGCTTGAGCCGGGGATGACCGAACGGGAGGCGGTGCGCCTCCTCGAGTGGGACGGCTCGCCCCTGTCGTGCCACCTCATGCTCACCGCCGGGCCCCAGGCCTCCCTGGGACTGCTCAGCCCCGGCGACCGCCCAATCGCCCACGGGGACCCGTTCACCGTGGCTTTCGGGATCTGGGGAGCGCTCAACTGCCGGGCCGGGTTCGTAGTGGGCGGCGGCGCCGAGCTTCCGCATCAGATCTCCGACTATGTCGAGCGGCTGGTGGGGCCCTATTTCGAAACCGTGGTCGAGTGGTACGAAGCACTCCATCTCGGCCAGCGGGGATCCGTCCTCCAGGAGATCGTCGACCGGCGCCTGGGTGACCCCTTCTTCGGCATCTTCTTGAACCCGGGCCACCAGTTGCATCTGGACGAATGGGTCAACACCCCCATCGGTCCCGGGTCCGAGGTGGAACTGGCTTCGGGAATGGCCCTCCAGGTCGACATCATCCCCGCCACCGGAACCCCCTACTTCACCACCAATATCGAGGACGGGATCGCCCTGGCCGACGACGACCTCCGGGCCGAGTTCGCCCGGCGCCACCCCGAGGCGTGGAACCGGATCGAGGCCCGTCGCCGCTTCATGATCGACGTGCTGGGCATCGACCTCGACCCGTGCGTTCTCCCCTTCTCCAACCTCCCGGCCTTCCTGCCCCCGTTCCTGCTCGACCCGGGACGAGCGATGGCGGTGGCGTGACGGTCAGCGGTCGGTGACGGCGGCGGTCAGCCACCGATCGCCGCCGACCTGGCGCAGCATGTAGTCGGCGGAGAACCCCTCGGAGGTTCGGGCGGTCTCGTTGCCCATGGCGTCGTAGGTGACCGTGTGCCGAACCCCGCTCGCACGCAGGGTGAGGGCGGCGCTGGCTTGTCCTTCCGCCTGTTCGGCCACCTCCACGTGGATCGACTCCAGGTCGTGCTCGTAGGTGCGGCGGACCCCCGTCGTGATGGCTTCGTCGAGTTGCCGCTGCAGTTCGGCCAGCCGATCGCCGGTGGCGACGGCCGCCAGCAGGGACCCGTCCGCCTCCCGGAGGGCCCGGCCCTCGACGGCGAGATTCTCGGCCAGGGTGACGGCGAGTCCCGATGGCTCGACGTCGAGGTTGAGGGCCGCCACGGCGGGATCGACGGTCGCTTCGGGTATCGAGGCAGGTTCGATCTCCACCTCGATGGCGGGTGGCGCCGCGGATGCAACCGGGGTGTCACGGGCGGGTGTGCCGGCAATCACGATGCCGGTGGCGAGCGCCACCAGCGCCGCCCCGGCTCCGGCACCCAGGAAGAAGGAGCGGGAACTCGACCGGCTCGCGAGGTCGGCGCCGGGGATACGGTCGAAGACGCCACGGACGGGAGTCAGGAGCACCAGGCTGCCGAGGAGGGCGACCTTGGCGCCGAACTCGGTCGACTGGGGGGCGATGAGTAGAGTGGCCACCACTCCCAGGGTCGCCGAGAAGGCCAGGCGGGGAAGGCGGCCACGGGGGATGGTCTTGGGGTCGGTGATCATGAACAGCATGAACACCAGGACCTCGGGCGAGGTGACCAGGGCCCACCAGAAGTCGGATCCGCACAGCGGCTCAGGCGCCCAGGCCGCCACCATGCAATGCCCCGACGCCACCAGGACTCCGAGGCCGGCGGCGAGGACTGCCCAGAAGGTCACGGCCGTCTCGAATAGGGCGAGGCGGCGGGTGATGGCGATGCCGCCTCCCAGGATGACCAGGTAGGCCAGCAGCATCCATCCGTTCAGCGGCGCCCACCAGAAGTCGAGTGGCTCGACGACGCCGCTGCCCAGAATCAGGAAGGCCGCCACCAGTCCGAGGTTGGACGGGTTGAACAGGTGCTCGCCGCGCCGACGCAGAAGGTACTTGCTGGCCACCGAGAGACCGGCGATGACGGAGTAGTAGTACCAGCCGTCCCACGTCCAGTAGTCGCCGGCTCGCATGTCCACCAGGCGCAGGATCAGGGCCACCCCGCTGCCGGTGAGCATCCCGCTGGCCGGCCACACCAGTTTGCCGGTCGAACGCAGGGTGATGGCGATGTCGACGGCGGCGGCGGTGAGGATGGCACTGAGGATCTGGAAGACCGACACCCGGAACCCGAGCGCGGTGATCCCGATGGTGTGGACGGAGATGATGACGGCGGCGGTGTGGAGCCGGGCATCGCCCCACGACGGCAACACGACGGGAAGTCGCCTCCCGCCCAGTCTCAGCGTCGGCACCTGGGTGGCGGTCATTGCGCCAAAGCCTAGAGACGATCCCCGGCGCCGGCTCTTTCGCTCTCGCGACAGAATTGTGTGCGACGGCACGCAATTCTGTCGCGAAAGCGGTTGGGTCTCCTCAGGCAGCCGGCAGGTGGGGGACCCGCTCGTCCTCCGGCGGGGGCGGGGGCGGGGTCCCATCGCCGAAGGGGCGCCCGCCTAGTTCGGCCCGGTGGTGGGGCGTCAGCCAGCCGGAGGGGTCGGGGCCCTTGGGCACCACCCCGGTGGGGTTGATGCCGGTGTGGACTAGGTAGTAGTGGTCCTTGATCTGGGCGAAATCGATCGTGTCGCCGAAGCCGGGCGTCTGGAACAGGTCGCGGGCGTAACCCCACAGTGCCGGCATCTCCGTCAGCTTGTTGCGGTTGCACTTGAAGTGGTTGTGATAGACGGCGTCGAAGCGGACCAGCGTCGGCCACAGGCGGATGTCGGCCTCGGTGATCGTGTCGCCCACCAGATAGCGTCGGGTGCTGAGACGCTCCTCCAGCCAATCGAGCCGTTCGAACAGCCTGTCATAGGCCCGCTGGTAGGGACGCTGGTGGGTGGCGAACCCCGCCTTGTAGACCCCGTCGTTGACGGCGGTGTAGTTGGCCGCCGCCATCTCGTCGATCTGGTCCCGAAGAGGCTCGGGGTAGAGGTCGGGGGCGCCCTCGCGATGGTGGTCGACCCACTCCAGAGAGAAATCGATCGTCATCTGCCGGTAGTCATTGGTCACCACCTCACCGGTGGGGATGTCCACCAGCGCCGGAACCGTGATTCCCTTGGGATAGCCGGGGAACCGCTTCTCGTACGACTCCTTTAGCGTTGAGACTCCCAGAACGGGGTCGAATCCGCCCGGGTCGAGGTCGAAGGTCCAGCTGTCCTCGTCGTGGGTGGGGCCGGCCAGTCCGAGCGAGATCACATCCTCCAGACCGAGCAGGCGGCGGACGATGATCGCCCGATTGGCCCACGGACAGGCCCGGGCGCCGGCGAGGCGATAGCGGCCCGGTTCGACCGGATAGCCATCCTCGGCCTCCCGGGTGACCCGGGTGGTTATGTACTCGGTGTCCCGGGTGAAGGATCCGTCGGGCATGTTGGCGGTGTTGACCATTGCCCCCACCGTATTGATCGCCCCGGGTTACCCCACCCCGGTCAGGTGACGACGGCGGTGGTCTCCACCTCGACCAGTAAGCCCGGGTCCAGCAGGGCACTCACGCCGATGAAGGCGGAGGCAGGGCGGATTTGGCCGAACACCTCCCCGTGGGCCCGTCCGGCTTCCTCCCAGCGGCTGACATCGGTCAGGTACACCCGGGTGCGGACAACCTGGTCGATTCGCCCACCCAGCGCCTCGATCGCCTGCCGGACGGCGTCCAGGCAATAGCGTGTCTGGCCGTACACGTCACCGGGGCTGACCACTTCACCGTCGGGCCCGGAAGCGGCGGTGCCGGCAACCTCGATCAGGGTGCCCGCTCTCACCGCCCGGCTGTAGCCGACCCTCTCCGCCCAGATCCTTCCTGCCGGAACTCTCTCCATCCGTATCTCCTTTGCTGGTCGATGCAAACTACCGGGCCGACTCGCGTCGGGTAGCGTGATCGGATGGTGCGGGATCGCTTTGGCCAGGAGAGTGCCCTCATCGTTCCGGTGCCTGCCGCCGAGACGGTAGTGGGCCCGTGGCGGGAGAGCCTCGATCCGGCCTGCGAGTGGGGGGTGCCCGCCCACATCACGGTGCTGTATCCGTTCGTCCCTCCCGACGAGTTCGATTCGGAGATCCAGTTCCGCCTCCAGGACGTCCTGGCCCGGTTTCCTGCCTTCGACTTCCGCCTGGCCTCGGTGGAGTGGTTCGCCGACGACGTGGCATGGGCGCGTCCCGAACCCGACGGACCCTTCCGGGAGCTGACCGCGCGGGTGGCTGAGGCATGGCCCGACTTCCCGCCCTACGAGGGTGCCTTCAACGAGGTGATTCCACACCTGACGATCTGCCAGGGTGCCGATCCGCGCGACATGTCGGCGGCGGCCGCCGCCGTAGCCGAGCGCCTGCCCATCCAGGCCCGGGCCGACCGGATCAGGTTGATGGCAGGGCGATTCGAGGCCGACTCGTGGACCACGCTGGCCGAGTTCCGGCTGGCAGACGGTTGAGCCGGCTCCCGGAACGTCACAGGCTCCGGCTACGTTCAGGGCGTGTCGTCATTCACTGAGGCCGCCCTCGTCCACCTGCGAGACCTGACCGGAAATCCGGACGCCGAGTTCCGGGCCGGCCAGGCCGAGGCCATCGCCTCGATCGTCGAGGACCGGCGCCGGGCGCTGGTCGTCCAGCGCACCGGCTGGGGGAAGTCGGCCGTCTACCTCATCGCCACCCGGATGCTGCGCGACCGGGGATCGGGGCCCACCGTGATCGTCTCTCCGTTGCTGGCCCTGATGCGCAACCAGCTGGAGATGACCGACCGGCTCGGCCTGGTCGCCCACACCGTCAACTCCACCAATCGCGACGAGTGGGATGAGGTATTCGACCGGATCCACGCCGACGAACTCGATCTACTTCTCATCTCGCCGGAGCGCCTCAACAACCCGACGTTCCTGGCCGACGTCCGCCCCCGACTCTTCTCCAACATCGGTCTGCTCGTCATCGACGAGGTGCATTGCATCTCCGATTGGGGCCACGACTTCCGGCCCGACTACCGACGGCTGGAGGACATCGCCGCCGACCTTCCGCCCGGTACCCCGGTGCTGGGGACCACCGCCACCGCCAACAACCGGGTGGTCGACGACGTGCGCGAGCAACTGGGGAAGAATCTCGACGTCTACCGGGGAACCCTGGAGCGGGAGTCGCTCTCGCTCCACGTTCTCGACATCCCCAACAAGGCCGAGCGGATGGCCTGGCTCGCCCGGCACATCCCCGAGTTGCCCGGCTCCGGGATCGTCTATTGCCTCACCATCAGCGACGCCGAGACCGTGGGCGAATGGCTGACCGCGGCGGGCATCCGCGCCGCCGCCTACACCGGCCCCACCCCCCACGAGGAACGTCTCACGATCGAGGAGGCGCTGTCGAGCGGGGAACTGAAGGTGGTGGTGGCCACTTCGGCCCTGGCCATGGGCTACGACAACCCCCACATCGAATTCGTAATCCACTACCAGACCCCGGGATCACCCATTGCCTATTACCAGCAGGTGGGGCGAGCCGGGCGCGCCGTCGACCGTTCCTTTGGCATCCTCCTGGCCGGATGGGAGGACCGCGACATCCAGGACTGGTTCATCGAAACCGCCTTCCCCGGACCCGAGGACACCGCCACGGTGCTCGAGTCGTTGGTCGACAACCCCGGGCTGCGCACCCGCGATCTGGAGGAGATCGTCAACCTGCGGCGCAGCCGCCTGGAGGGGATGCTCAAGATCCTCGAGGTGGAGGGTGCCGCCTACCGGGACGGGACTCGCTGGTACCGCTCCAACGAGGACTGGTCGTATCCCACGGAGCGGATCGAAGCCGTCACCGCCCACCGCCGGGCGGAGCAGCAGGCGATGGCCGACTATCTGCAGACCGACAAGTGCCTGATGGAGTTCCTCCGCCGCCAGCTCGACGATCCGGGAGCCGAGCCGTGCGGCCGCTGCGCCAACTGTGCCGGCCCGGTCTTCACCACCGACGTCCCCACCGAACTGGTGGAGGGCGCCCTGGGGCAGACCCGCTCCCGCCAGTACGTGATCCAGCCCCGCAAACGGCTCCCCTGCGACCTCCCGCTCGACATCGACCTCAAGCAGCACGTGCTCGAGCCGGGCCGGGCCCTTACCCGATGGGATGACCCGGGGCTGGCCGGCGTGGTCCGCCAGGGCATCGAGGGGCGCAATCTCGACCCGTTGGTGCTGGAGCGAACGGTGACGATGATCCGCGAGTGGGGGCCGGACCCGGCCCCGACCTGGGTCACCTGGGTCCCGACGAGTCGGGGTGGGTTCGTGGGCGAGTTCGCGGCCGCCCTGGGCGACGCCCTCGGGTTGCCGGTGGTGGAGGGGCTGCGGCGGCTGGAGATGATCCGGCCGCAGAAGGAGATGGAGAACAGCTGTCAGCAAGCCCGCAACGTCGCCGGGGCCTTCGCAGTCGGTGAGGTGCGCCCGGGACCGGTCCTGCTCGTCGACGACACCGTCGACTCACGGTGGACGTTCACCGTGCTGGGCGCCCAACTGCGGATGGCGGGGTCAGGGCCCACGTTCCCGCTGGCGCTGGCCGACACCGCCGCCCGCTGAAGGCTACGCGGCCGGGGTGGGACCTCCGGCTCACGGCTGTTCGACCAGGAATGCTTCGGGCCGGACGGGCCCGTTCGGGCCGAAGGTCGAATCCCTTTGGCGCAGCTCAGCTGTAGGTGACGACGACTATGAAGCAGCTGAAGTAGGCCCGGTCGCCGTCAAGACTCCACATACCAGCGAAGGCGCCGATGTCGGGATCGGCCGCTCGCACGACCACCTCGTACGTGCCGGGGGTGAGCAGCACCGTGACCTCGGGGCCCTTCTCGGGACAGAAGGGCGGCGGCACCACATACTCGATGCAGTCTTCACAGGAATCCAGCGTCAGGGTCCGATCCTCGGGGCCTTCGAAGGTGATGGTCAGGTCATGCGGCGCGTTGTTAGAGATGGTTACCTCGGCCTTGCCGCCGGCGGGGGTGGGTCCTATGTCCTGGGGAGGGGGTAGTGCCCCCGGCATGGTGGTGCTGGTGGAGGAGGTCGTTGAGGTGGTGGAGGGGGTGATCGGCTGCAAATTCAGGGCGCGGGCCAGGAACGAAGCCATCTGATCGCGCAGCACCAGTTCGGTCGGGCAGAAGCGGGTGTTGGCGGGCGGATTACATCCGAGGGTGACGCTGGCGGTGGCGAGTTTGTCGATGTCGCTCTCGAACACCGAGTTGTCGTCGTCGGTGAACCGGTCGCCGCCCCCGTCGTCGGTGTAGCCCATCGCCCGGACGAGGAAGGCGGCCATCTGGCCCCGCGACACGAACGTATCCGGGCAGAAGCGGGTGTTGGCGGGCGGATTGCATCCGAGGGTGACGCCGGCGGTGGCGAGTTTGTCGATGTCGCTCTTGAACACCGAGTTGTCGTCGTCGGTGAACCGGTCGCCGCCCCCGTCGTCGGTGTAGCCCATCGCCCGGACGAGGAAGGCGGCCATCTGGCCTCGCGTGACGGGATCAGAGGGGCAGAACAGATCATTGACCGGGGGGTTGCAGCCCCGGGTGATTCCCTCGGCGGCTATCGCCTCGATGTTCGATTCATGGACGTTGCCGTCGTCATCGGTAAAGGTTCCGGCGGCCGATGCCGCCACGGCCGATAGCCCGACGAGAAGGATGAAGGCGAGCAACCATCCCCCAGCTCGACCCGGTCTAAACTGAATGCGCTTCACCGAGAACCTCCCGATGGTGTACCGACATCGTCCGGCGACACCGGAAAGCGATCAAGGGCCGAAGGTCCCGGCGGCACGAAGTCGGGTCAGCGGCCGGATGTCCCCGGCCGAGATCGCAATGGCCGCAGGTTGGGTCGTTGGATCGCCGTGTCCGGCTCCGTATCCTCAGGACGAATGGATTCACCACCCCAAAGCCGGATCGAAAGCCTCCTGGTCGACTTCGGCTTCGAGGAGTGGGGAGTACGGCTGCAGGGTCGACGATTGCGCTGCCCTCACGGTCTCTTGATCGGCCTGGCCGAAGAGTGCCCCGTCGGCTGCATCTCGCCGCTGGTGGTCCTCGGCCTGCTCGACCCGGCGCCGTTTCCCGCCGTCAACGTCTGATCCCTCCCCTCGGGGGCGACATCCTCACGCTCCGACGAGGTGGTGTTGGTCGGGCGGTCGGGGGACTTTCTTCTCTACATAAGGGATCCTGCCGCTGCCAGGATGGGAGCGTGGAACAGGTTCCGGCCACTCGCTCCGAGCTGCTGGCACATCGGGCCCGACTCGATCTGGCCCGTCGCGGACGCGTCCTCCTGGAGGAGAAGCGGGACCAGTTGATGGACGAGTTCCGCAAGGCGGCCGATCAGGTGCTGGCCGAGGCGGGTCACCTCGACGGGATCGCCGCCCGGGCCCGCCACAGCTTGGCCATGGCCGAGGTGGCCGACGGACCGGAGGCGGTGAGATCGGCGGGACTGGCAGCACGGCGTGATCTCGGGCTCACCACCCGCCCCACCGTCGTCGCCGGAGTCCGGATCGCCGAAATCGACTACGAACCGGTCGGCCGGGGTCGTCTCGACCGCGGCTACACGGCTGCCGGCAGCAGTGCCCACATCGACGCCGCCGCCGCCGAGTTCGAGGCGACGGTCGACCAGTTGCTGCGAGTCGCCGCCTACGAGGTCCGCCTGCGCCGGCTCACCCAGGAGATCGCCACCACCAACCGCCGGGTCAATGCGCTGGCGTCGGTGGTCATCCCCCAGCTCGAAGCCGAAACCCGCCTGATTCTCTCCCGGCTGGAAGAGCGCGAGCGCCAGGAGATCTACCGGTTGAAGCTGATCAAGGAACGCAAGGGCAGCCGGTTGGAGGAGCGGGCGGGATGAACGAAGCCACCCGGGCTCTGGAGGAGATCCGCCGCACCGAGTTGGAGGCAGCCCGCCAGATCGTAGACGCCCGGGGCAACGCCACCCGGATGGCGGAGGAAGCCCGCGCCGAGGCCCGACGAATGGTGGAGGAGGCGCGTCAGGGTGGTCGCCGGGAGGCACGCCGGCGCATGGAGGAGACGATGGCGACGGCCGAGGCGGAAGCGGACCGGATACGTGTCGAAGCCGAAGAGGCGGCCAAGGCACTGGTGGAGGCGGCGGCCGGATCGATGGAGCCG
>DATHVR010000098.1:0-38412 GCA_035461175.1 Acidimicrobiia bacterium
AAGTCGACCCGTTCCACTGTGCCGGCCGGGATCAGGACCTTCTGCCCGAAGATCCACGGTCCCGTGTCGACAACCAGGTAGCTAGAACCGACTTCGTGGGAGGCCTTGTCGACCTTCCCGATGGAGCCGTCGATCGCCTCCGCGAGGTGAAGGGCGGAACTGGAACGCCTCTGGCGGATGGAGGGACTCGGGCAAGCTTGAGTTGGGTCAAGGATTGCGCCTCGCGCCGTAGCCCTCTTTCCGCTGCCCTGCCGCACCTCCGGATACCGGGTACTCTGATGGTGTCCGCCGGTAGCGGACAGGGCTGGGAGCATGGCTGAAATTGCCCCCTTTCTGGAGAGCTTGGGGTGGGCTCCCAACCTAAAAGGAAGAGCCCCCGCTTTTCGCCCGGGGGCTCTTTCCTTCAGTCGCCTCTCCCTTTCCGGAGGGCACTTTGGCATCGGCGCGCGGCCGCCTCGACTGAATACCCGAAACTAGGGCTCGAGGACTCCCGACCGGGTGGCGCCAAACTCATTCCCCCACGTGCACCCGAAGAGAGAGCCCCCGTGTACCGCCGGCGGCTCTCGTCGATAGTGTGGACGACTGGACGGCACATTCGGTTTCTTGATGGAGCCTTTCGGGTAGGACCTGGGCGACTAGGAAAGCTCACAAATGACTCTCTGGATCGTCGGGATGGTGGCCTATCTGGCTTCCCTGGCGATCGCGCTCCTCTTCAACCGGGGCGCCCACCAGAAGCCCTGCTGTTGCCCGATCACCACCTCGTGAGACAAGCAGCTCTGGCCGGGAGGGCCCGGATGGATACTCAGGGCCGTCATAGGCGATAGCTCTTGGATAGGGTGCGATGAAGCCGCCCATAGCTACGGGCGCAGGCCGGAGTGCTGTCGCAAATTCCCCCTTGAACGCACCCGGAACGGAGCGAGCCCCGGTTCATTGCCGGGGCTCTCTCCCATCAGATCGGTTACCTGAGAAGGTCTGAGCCTCGGAACAGAGCATGTATCGTTTCCCAAACCCGTTCCGGGGCTCAGTTCTTGCCTCCACTTAGGCAGACGAGGACTACCCGCGAAGGTCCCCCATGAACCCGGGTAGCCCGATATCCGATTCTCAGACCTTCCGCTCCCCGCCGACTCGGTTATGGTGCCTCCCTTGTCCGCCCAACCACCCAGGGCGGAAAGGGTCGGGCCGCGCCCCTCACCCCCGACAGCGCGCCCGACCCACGAAAGAGCCCCCGGCCTGCCGGGGGCTCTCACTTGGAAAATCTCCCCCCACCACCCGGCGCCTAGCGTGGGAATAGCTAGCTCCCATCCAGCGCTATAGCCAAACAACGGTGGGGTGAATCTCGAATCCGGTAGAGGCGGCTCACACCTGGCTCGCTACTGTCCGAGGCATGAGATGGGACAACGTAAGGGCCGACGCTCAACGCATGCACCTACGCGCAGTGCCGGACTCCGCCAAAGTGGCGGTGTTAGTCGCGGTCGACGACGCCGCCGATCTCGGTTGGGTCCGCACTGAGGAAGGGTTGGTCGCCGTAAACGGGAATAGCCTCGTGGTGGTGACGTGGGAGGGAGACGAAACCCAGCCTCCGACGTCGGTAACGATACAAACTCTCAGCCTCGCCCGGGTGGAGCAGCTGAAGATGGAGTTCGACTCCCGCCGGCTGCACGATCACTTCTGGGACCAGCATCCAATCAAACACCCGCTCGGACGCGCCTCTCTAGTACTGGATCTAGTAGGAACGGTTCCAACCGTACTCAACATTGACGTACCCGGCACCGGAGACGACGACCCCGCCGCAGCGCTTGTCTCGACCCTCCTCGCCCACCTGCGAGACCGCCACAATTGAGCGACCCCAAAGGCAACGGACGATTCGAAGGCGTTCATCCGTAACTCCCTGGAGCGCCGAGATCGTGGCCTATCTGGCATCCCTGGCGTTGGCGCTCCTTTTCAACCGGGGTGCCCACCAGAAGCGCTGCTGCTGCCCTATCGCCAACCTCTGATGAATCCCACCTCTATCCTCCCGCCGGGGCTACCTCGCCCATGTGTGACCCTCTCCCCGGAGGGCACTTATGAGCATCGACACACGACGATCTCGACTGAATCCTCGAATCTAGGGCTCGAGGGCTCCGCCCCGAAGCGTCTCGGTATGCGCTTGACCCACTCCTGTCAGCTCCAGGCTCGCCGGCGTCACCCACCCCAGCCGCGGAACGCCTCGAGCGTGTCGCGGTCAGTGGGTTTGACGCCTTCGACCTGATCCCGAAGGGTCTGCCGGTGCCGGTCCGTGAGCTCATGCCGCGAAAGTACCCGCTCGGTGACACAAAACGGCTGCAGCCGCCGCCAGGTAACGGCACGGTGTGGCGTCGGAAGTGACCGCCCATCCGTGCCTGCGGAATGACGGTTGTCGGGAGCCCCGTACCCCTCCTCCATGTACAGGCAGGTGGTTCCTCGCGCTCGAGGGGTGAGAGCGCCTCGCCACTGTTTAGGGCGTCGGGCAGGTGGCGGAAACCGCGTTTCGAAAAGGTTTGCCGCCGGGTTATCTCGGGGTAGATCGTGGACCACATACCCAAAGGGAGGGGACGATGTCATACGGTGACATGTGGACGTATCGGTCCGAGGCGGGATTCGACGACGAGCCGACCCGTGCGGATATTGTCGGGTTTTCGGTGGAGGCACTCGACGGCTCCGTCGGCAAGATCGACGCTACCTCTTTCGATGTCGGTTCAAGCTATTTCGTGGTCGCTCTTGGACCATGGATCTTCGGGCGGAAGGTCCTCATCCCGGCCGGCACCGTGAAGCGGGTGGATTTCATGAACCAGACTGTTCACGTCATCCGCACCAAGGATCAGATAAAGGACGCTCCTGTATTTGACGAGGCCACCTCCAGGAACGCTGAGTATCGGCAGGACCTCAGTTCGTACTACGGACCGGAGGGACGGGGCTACCAAGACTGGTGACAGCCAGCGGTCACGCCGGGCAGGGCGCCCGTGGTGACCGCTGAGGAAGGGCGCTCGCTCCACAGGCGAGGGCCCGACCCCACGTCTCAGCGCTGCCAGGAGAGACTCCTGTCGGCGGCGGGGTTCGACGCCCAGAGGTATGGGAGCGGGCTGGCCCGCCATGGCGATTTTGAGCTGCCTAGCGTGGCATAAAACCACCCGATCGAAAAGGCCATAACACATGAGCGGATGGGCAGTTATCCCGACGATAAGGATCCCCGACATGCGAGAGGCGCTCGACGTCTACCAGGGCGCCCTGGGCTTCGTCCTTGACCGAGGAGATCCCACCAACGTCAACAACTCACTCACACGAGGTGACGCACGCATCATGCTCGAAGTGCCCGCCGACCTCTACTCGGCTGAGTACAACGACGCGATCAAGCGGCGCCTCGGAACTCCTTCGGCCCTTGCCCTCTACATCGAGGCCCCGGACCTAGATGAGCTCTATCAAAGCCTTCTCAGCTCGGATTTGTCTATTGCCGACCCTCTGGCGGAACGCCCATGGGGCCAACTTGAGTTCACCGTCGAGGACCACGCCGGCAACTGGCTCACGTTCTGGAAGGCAACGACGAAGAAGTGACCCCTTCTGGCGGCCCGATCGGTTTCTTCCGATCGGCCCCATGCGGGCCGAAACTTGAGTAGTGCAACCGAATCTCCCCAGCCGACAAGCCACACCCGCTCTTAAGCGGGTAGGCTTCAACCAGGAACCGCCCATCCCAGACCCCGGGCGGGGAAGAACAGGGTGCAGACCTCATTCCCCCGAATAGCGCACCCGAACGAAGAAGAGCCCCCGGTGTACCGCCGGGGGCTCTCATCGATTAGTGAATGAACTTCCTGCGCCGAGGGAGTGGTCGGCGCTCGCAACACAAGACGCTCAACCTCGACCGTTCCAGAGCCGATAACCGGTTCAGCCGGGAGAGGTGGTCTGGAATGCCGAGCAACATACGAGCCGAGTACCCGATCGGCGACTGCAAGCGGCTGGCGCATGGGCTGAGAACCAGAGAGCTCCAAGGCATCAACATCTACTTGGGCACAAGCGACACACTCATCGAGACAAACACAGAGATCACCATCACTGAGGCTCGAGGGCTCCCGATGTGGGTGGGCACGGTCGAATCCGACCTGTCGAAATACTCCGGGTCCATCTTGGAGATGCGCACCACACCGGGACCCGAATACTTCAGACTTCGCTTCTACGTCCGTGGTACCCGCAACGGCCGCACCCTGATCCGTGGCCTCCAAAGCGTCGACGAACTATTCGCTCACCCTGGGCCTTCCGCGCCCTCCAACAGCCCTGTAGTCTGATCCGTAGCGTCCGCCCTACCCGGCGGACAGGGCTGGGAGCTTGATATAAGAAAGCTCCCAAATGACTCTCTGGATCGTCGGGATGGTGGCCTATCTGGCTTCCCTGGCCATCGCGCTCCTTTTCAACCGGGGCGCCCACCAGAAGCCTTGCTGTTGTCCGATCGCCGGATCGTGAGACGAGCAACTTAGCGGCTGCGGCCCGCACGGATACTTTGGGGCGTCATAGCGACCACTCTTCGGTACGGTGGATAACGAAGCCGCCCACAGCCACGGGCGGAGGCCGGTGTACTGTCGCAATTTCCCCTTGGAACATGCACCCGGATAGGAGAGAGCCCCGGCTCACCGCCGGGGCTCTCTCCCATCAGATCGGTTTCCTGGAAAAAGGGCTGAGCCCCGGAACAGTGCATGTATTTTTCCCACCTACCCGTTCCGGGGCTCAGTTCTTGCCTCCACATAGGCAGTCGGGAACTACCCGAGTACGTCCCCCATGAAACCGGGTAGCCCGATAGCCCCCTTCTCAGGCCTTCCGCTCCCAGCCGGCTCGGTTGTGGTGCCTCCCTTGTCCGCCCAACTCCCCAGGGCGAAGGGTCGGGCAAGCCCCCTTCAACCCCCGACAGCGCACCCGAACAGAGAAGAGCCCCCGGGTGATCCCGGGGGCTTCTCTCGGCCGTCTCGGGGGTCACTGTCGAAGAGGTAGTCACTACAAAGACGACCACGCTCGGACAGACCCGATCGGGCGTTTCGCTCCACCCAGTCCAGCTACTCGCCGAAGAAGAAGGCGATCAGCTCCTCACAGTTGCTCCACGGGACCGAATCTTCGAACGGCTCCGGGAACGGCGCCATCGGCACCACCACATGTCCGGCCTTGACAAAGAGCATCTCCCCTGCGGTTCCAAAATGCATGTGCTCGTGATGAGCGCCCAACCGCAGCCTCTGACCTGCCGCAAGGTCGATGCACTTGTGATAGTCAACAGGCTCACCGAACTCGTCGAACTCAACACCGAGCACCAACGCATGCGGATGAGGATCGAAGTCCTGCCCCGGCGCGGGCACAGCAATCAGTACCAGAGCCATCACCAAACCGACAGCCGACAGTCGTCGCATTTCCTGCCTCCCAATTCGCCCACAGCGAACCTCTCGTCCGCCTCCAGCCGAACCTACACCACCCGGGGCCCCAGCGCGCCACGAAAGTCGAGAAGGCATTACGACTGAGTGTTATCAGAGGATCTGCCGTCGCTGCTCCTCGCCCAAATGCATCCGCCCCACTCCCGTCGCGGGAATGGGGCGGAAGTAGAGTGCGCAGGGTGCGCGCAACCCTGGTGGCGGCCCTATCCCTGGTCCTGGTAGGTGCTTGCTCGAACGTGCCGGGCGACAGCCCCGAGGCTTTCTTTACACGCTGCATGGCTGCCCGAGGGATCGAGGTGTCGGAAGTGTCTATCGACGCCTCGGGGGGTTTCTCGTTTAGTCCGACAGAACGCGGCGGCTCCGAATACGACGCAGCCGTGATGCGGTGTTCGGGCGAGATGGGCCAACGGTTTCCGGAGGTAACGGCGCTCAATCCCTGAGCCCCAGCGGTCGGGCATGGCTACCCGCGGGCCGGTTCCGGAAGTCGGAAACTCACGGGTGGCCCTGGCGACTCTGACGGCATTCCTCGCCGAGACCTCCCCTCATCCTTGTGGCTGATCCGGGCGCCGATCAGTTCAAGGCTTCACGCATAGGGGTCGCGTTGCTCCACGGACCAAACAGATAGGCACCCTGATAGGCACCCTGAAGGTGCGACAAGCGAGTTCTGACGCGACGAAACCCCCTGTCACCAGGGGGTTTCTTCGGTGGAGCTGAGGGGATTTGAACCCCTGACCCCTTGCATGCCATGCAAGTGCTCTGCCAGGCTGAGCTACAGCCCCAGGGGGGAAGCCTTCAGGTTACCAAAGCCCCGAGCGGACGGAAAAGCCGCCGACAGGCGGCTGCATCCGCTGCGAAGACCGGGATCAGGCTTCGCTGGGGGCGGGTTCCCATTCGATCTGAGGAGCATCCGCCCACAGCCGCTCCAGCCCGTAGAAGTCGCGGGTCTCGGGCTGGAACAGGTGCACGACCACGTCTCCGTAATCGAGAAGGATCCAGGTGGCCTGTCCGACCCCCTCACGTCGCAGGGGCTTGCGCGAGGTCGCCTCGGCCAGATGCTCTTCGACCCCTTCCGCCAGGGCGCGAACGTGGATATTCGAGGTGCCGGTGCCGATCACGAAGATGTCGGTGATGGAGAGGAGTTCGGCCACGTCGAGCAGCACGACGTCGAGGCCCTTCTTGTCATGGATGGCTTCGGCCGCCATCCGGGCAATGTCGGTAGCTGCGTGGACGGGCTTTCCTCCTTGCGGGACCGGCCTCATGGTACCTGAGTGGCCGTCTCGCCCGCATAGAGACCCTGCTCGGTGAGATACCACCACACCGAGTCCCGCACAAGGAAGCGCACCGAGCGGCCCTCGCCGGCCCGGGAGCGGATCACGGTGCCGGAGATGTCGAGAGGAACCATGTCCAGCCACGACACCGGGTGCGAGATGTCGTCCTCGAGTGAGTCCTCGACCAGACCGACCGGGGTTCCCGGTCGGGGCGCCACCGCCAGCCGTACCCGCTCCAGCACCTCCTCGGCCCGGTTCCAGGTGGGGAGGTTGCGGGCGGCATCTGCCCCGAGGATGAGGGTGATCTCCGTCGCGGGGTCGAAAGTCGCCAGTGTGTCGGCGGTATACGTCCATCCATCCCGGTGGACCTCACGGTCGTCCGCCACGAAGTAATCGACGCCCGCCACCGCCCGTCGGGTCATCTCCCAGCGATGCTCGGGGGCGGAGACCTGTCGGCCGGCCTTTTGCCACGGAGCCCCCGCCGGCATGAACATGACGACGTCCAGACCGAGCTGACGGAAGGCCACCTCGCCCGTGTGGAGATGGGCCAGATGGGGAGGATCGAAGGTGCCGCCGAGAATTCCTATTCGCACCGCCGCCAGGATAGGGAACGAGGCGCAGGGCATCGGATATCGAGCCCAGACGACAGCCCAGAAACGGCGCCGGGTCCACGTAGTCACCGTTGAGCCGAACCGAGAGATGCACCGCATCCAGACCGTGGGCACGGCCCGACGTTCCCACCACCTCGCCCGCCACTACGGTCGTGCCCGGACCGACTCCGACGGAGCCGAGATAGGACAGTGACACCTTCATCGGCCCCTGTTCGATGGTCACCGTCCACATCCCTGCCACTGAACCGGCGAAGCTGACCCGGCCGCCCAGCGGAGCCGACACGGGAGAACCGGCGGGAGCGGCCAGGTCTACGCCCCAGTGACCGGCGTAGTCGCCTTCGGGCGCAAACGGACGAATCACGTCCCCACCCGGGAAGGGGAACATCAGACAGACCAGGCCGAGCACGGCAGCCATGGGCACCTCCTCACTCCCCCCGGGCCGGCCGCCCACCAACCTATCGGTCCACGACACGATCCGATAGGGGTTCGATCCGTTGGCCGTCGTGACAGCACTACCGTTTACGTGGCACGGCAATCACCAAGGAACCCCATGACCAAGACCCGCGTTGGATTGATGGGCTTCGGTCGGATCGGAAGGAACGTCTTCCGACTGCTCCGCGAGCATCCTGCACTCGAAGTGGGAGCGATCAGCGACATCGCCGACCCGACCGGACTCGCCTACCTCCTGAAATACGACTCGATCTACGGCCGCTACCCCGGCGACGTCGACTATGCAGACGGAAAACTCACGACCGACGGACGCGAGGTGGCATTCCTCCAGGGCCGGACGCCCGCCGACGTCGACTGGGGGGCCCACGGAGTCGATCTGGTGGTCGAAGCCACCACCCGCTATCGCAGCCAGACCGCCAACCAACAGCACCTCGACAACGGAGCCAAGCGGGTCGTGGTGACCTCCAGTCCCGAGAACTCCGGGGAGATCCCGATGGTGCTGGTCGGGATCAACAACGAGGTCCTCGACAAGAATCCGACGATGGTGGCCCTCGGCTCCAACACCTCCAATGCCATCGCTCCGGTGCTGCGCACTCTCGACGAATCCTTCGGCCTGGAGAGGGCCTTCTGGACGACCGTTCATGCCATGTCGAATTCCGGTCGTCTGGCCGACGTTCCCGGCGAGGGCTTCCGCTCCAGCCGGGCCGCCGGCGAGAACATCATCCCTGAGGAGACCAACTCCCCCACCATCATCACCGAGGTGATGCCCGAGTTCGAGGGCAAGCTCTCGGCGGTCGCCCTCAATGTTCCCGTCCCCGACGGGTCGACGGTCGATCTGGTGGCCAACGTGACCACCTCCACCACGGTCGCCGATGTCAACGCCGCCATCCGGGAGGCGGCCGACAACCGCTACCGACACATCCTCGAGTACGTGGACGATCCCATCGTTTCGTCGGACGTGAAAGCCTCCACCTACTCGGGTCTGTTCGATTCCCTCTCGACGCTGGTGATGGACGGAACGATGGTCAAGACCATCACCTGGTTCAACAACGGCTGGGGATACTCGGCCCGAGTCATCGAGGTGCTCGAGCACCTGGCCCGCAACCTCGCCAAGGAGTCATGACGTGAGTCTCAAGATCGCCATCAACGGCTTCGGCCGCATCGGTCGGGCCGTGTTCCGAATCATCGCCACCCGTCCCGACTCCGATCTCGAAGTCGTGGCCATCAACGACCTGGCCGACGACGACGTCCTCGCCTACCTGCTCGAGTACGACTCCGTCATGGGTCCCTTCGAGCAGAAGGTGGAAGTTGCCGACGGGGTCATGACCGTCGGCCGGCACCGGATCGCCATGCTCCGCGAACGCAATCCCGAGGATCTGCCCTGGGCCGACCTCGGTGTCGACGTCGTCATCGAGTCGACCGGGGTGTTTCGGGACCGCGCCTCCCTAGAGAAGCATCTGGCAGCCGGCGCCAAGCGGGTCGTTCTCACCGTCCCCTCCAAGGACCCCATCGACGAGACGGTGGTGCTGGGCGTCAACGACGCCGACCTCGACGCCTCCGACATCATCGTGTCCAATGCCTCCTGCACCACCAATTGCCTGGCACCGGTGGCGAAGGTCCTGAACGACCGCTTCGGAATCCGTCGCGGCGTGATGACGACCGTCCACGCCTACACCAACGACCAACGCCTGGCCGACGTCCCCCACAAGGATCTCCGCCGCAGTCGCGCCGCCACCGAGAACATCATCCCCACCACCACCGGTGCGGCCAAGGCCGTAGGCGAAGTGCTGCCCGAGCTGGCCGGGAAGCTCGACGGGATGGCAATGCGGGTCCCGGTCCCCGACGGTTCCACCGTCGACCTGGTCGTGGAGCTGGACCGGGAGGTGTCCGTCGAGGAGATCAACGCCGCCATGCGTGAGGCGGCCGAAGGCGAGATGGAGGGCATCCTCCAGTATTCCGAGGATCCCATCGTCTCCACCGACATCATCGGCAACCCCCACTCCTCGATCTTCGACTCCGCCGGCACCCAGGTGCTGGGCGGCAATCTGGTCAAGGTGCTGTCGTGGTACGACAACGAGTGGGGCTACTCCAACCGGGTAGTCGACCTGGTAGAACGCCTCGGGGAAGTCATTTCGGAGGGAGCGAAGGTCTGATCTAGGGGTCTGGCCGTCTGGCGCTGCGGCGGTTTTAGGTGGTAGGTACTTAGCACTCACCACTTATTACCTACCACGGGCTGGCGTCAGCCAGCCGTCAAGGCAAAAGATCGAGGACGGTCTTGCGAAACTCGTTGGGCTGGAAGGGCTTGGTGACGAAGGCATCGGCCCCGCCCTCGTCGGCCCGGCGACGCGACTCCTCCTCGGCGTGGGCGGTGAGCACGACTACCGCCGTGTCCCGGACGGCCGGGTCCGAGCGGACGTTGGCGAGGACCTCCCAGCCGTCCATCCCCGGGAGACCGATGTCGAGGACGACGAGATCGGGGGACTCCGACCGTACTGCGGCCAGGCCGCTCTTACCGTCGTCGCGGGTGATGATCTCCAGATCGGCCGCTCGCAGACAGACCTCGATCAGTCTCCGGATGACGGCGGAGTCCTCGATCACCAGGATTCGATGGCCCAAGCCACACCTCGCTCACTCGGTTGCATCACGAAAGGGTCTTGCACGGGCACAGTATCGGCCCTGGAGAGGGGGAAGTTGAGGATTCCGTCATCCGACCCTGGGTAGTGCCCCGGGGAGGCTCAGCTCCTCGACGAACGCCTCCAGCTGGCGGAGGGTGCGCACCTCGTGGACGCCGTCGCACCAGCGGGCGTATCTGCTCATCACCGAATCACCGGTGTCCCAATAGCTGCGAGGCTCGGGATTGAGCCAGAACACACCTCGTGCCTTGGCGGCGAGCTCTGCCAGGAGCTCGTCCTGAGGCGGGCGGTAGTTGTTGCGGGCATCGCCGGTGATGATGACCGTGGACCGAGGCGAGACATCCCTCCCGTAATGCTGGATGAAGCCCTCGAAGGAGCTGCCGTAGTCCGAATGCCCGTCATGCATGACCACCTGGGCTTCCGCCGCCACCCGGGCCAGAGCCTGGTTGAAGTCGCTGCCGGGACCGAAAAAGCCGGTCACCTCGTCGACGGTGTCGATGAAGGCGAAAGAACGCAGCTTGGAGAACTGGGTCGACATGGCGTAGGTGAACTGGAGAGTGAACCGGGCGAAGGTGGCCATCGATCCCGAGATGTCACACAGGAGAAGGACCTCGGGCCGATGAGGGCGGGGGGACCGGAAACGGGGTTCCAGGGGCACTCCGCCGGTGGCGAGGGAAGTGCGCATCGTCTTGCGGAAGTCGAGCCGGCCCCGGCGCCGCAGCCGTCGCCGGCGCGCCAGCCGGGCGGCCAGCTTTCGGGTCAGCGGGATGATGGCGTCCTCGATCGCGTCGAGTTCGACGCGGGTGGCATGCATCAGGTCCACATCCTCGGTAAGCGGCTGGCGTAAGGTCCGGGCCACCGCCTCCCTACCGCGGTCGGCCACCAGGCGCCGCCGGATCTCGTCCCGCACTGCCTCCCGTAGCTGCTCGATCCGCTCGGCCACCTCCTCAGCCAGGATGCGGCGGTCGAGGTCGCCGAGGTCATCTGCCTCGGCCGCCATGATCTCCGCCAGCATCGCCTCGATCTGGTCGATATCCAGCCGCCGAAGCGTGCGGTACAGGTAGTAGGTGCCGCCCACCGGGCGCCCCGGTTCGAACCCGGACAGGCGGTCGACGGCGTCGGAGATCGACGCCGCCAGGCCGTCGAGGTCGTGATTGGCCAGCGCATCGAGCAGGGCCTGACGCAGGGAATCGAGCCCGTCCTCGTCGCCGAGCGCACCCCCACCGGACTCGTTGTTCGCCCCCGGACCTGTCCCCTCCGGCACCTGATGTGGGCCGTGGGGCGCCCGGGCGAAGTAGATCTCGAAGGCGGTGTCGAAGGCAGACAGGTGACGCTCGGCCTTGACCAGGGTGGAGGCAAGAGTCGACTTGAGTCCCTCCCGATCGCCGATGTCGACCACCTCGAGCGCCCGCATGGCATCAATCGTCTCGACCATCGACACCGGCACTCCCGCCGCCCGCAACTCGCCGACGAAGCCGGTGATGAGCGAAGTGATCGGTGCCGGCGCCGGGGAAGTCACGCTCGGGTCAGCTCGGCCGTGGCCTTGTCGATGTCGGACTGGTACTTGAGCAAGACGTGGAGCGTGTCGGTGACCGTCTCCGTGTCGAGGTGCTCGATGGCCAGGGCGAGGAGGGTGCGGGCCCAGTCGATCGATTCCGAGACCGAGGGGGCCTTCTTCAGGTCCATCTGCCGGATCGAACGGACGATTCCGGCGATCTGACGGGCCAGCTTCTCCGGCAGCTCTGGAACCCGGGTGAGCAGGATCTCCTGCTCACGCTCCGGATCCGGATACGAGATGTGCAAGAAAAGACAGCGTCGCTTCAACGCCTCGGAGAGCTCACGGGTGTTGTTGGAGGTGAGGACCACGAATGGCCGGGTGGTGGCCGTGATCGTGCCCAGTTCGGGAATCGAGACCTGGAAGTCGGACAGCACCTCGAGGAGCAGGGCCTCGGTCTCGATCTCGACCCGGTCGATCTCGTCCACCAGCAGAACGACCGGCTGATCGGACCGAATCGCCTCCAGGAGCGGACGGGTGAGGAGGAACTCATCGGAGAAGATGTCGTCCTCGAGTTTGTCCCACTCATGGTCCCGGTCGGCCTGAATACGGAGCAACTGCTTTTTGTAGTTCCACTCGTAGAGGGCCTTCGACTCGTCCAGACCCTCGTAGCACTGGAGGCGGATCAGCCGCTGGTTCCACAGCCGGGCCAGCGACTTGGCCAGTTCGGTCTTGCCGACTCCGGCCGGTCCCTCCACCAGGATCGGCTTGCCCAGTCGGGCCGCCAGGAACGCCACCTGGGCGATGCGGCGATCCGCCAGATAGTCGACCTGGCGCAGGTCGTGCATCAGCTGGGTGGGGGAATCGGCGGCCGGCTGGGCGGGTGGGTTGGGAGCGGGAGTCATCGATCCTCGGGACGGGGCGCCCAAGTGTAGGAGCGCCATCGCGCCCCGCCCGACGTGGGCGCCGTCAGGAGACCCATGCCCACAGCATCCACCGGGAGTACCCTTCAGCAGCCATGCGAATCATCATCGTCGGAGCCGGAGCGGTCGGCTCCTATCTAGCCGGGCGCCTGTCCGGAGAGGGCCAGGACGTGCTCGTCATCGAAGCCGACGAGGACAGGGCCGCCGAGCTCCAGGACTCGATCGACGCCCTGGTGATGGTCGGCAATGGCGCCTCCATCACCACCCTGGAGAAGGCGGGGGTCTCCAAGTCAGACCTGCTCATCGCCGTCTCCAACTCCGACGGCGCCAACATCCTTGCCTGCAACACCGCCCATCAGCTCGGGGTCAAGCGCACGGTGGCCCGGATCGAGGACCCCGGTCTCCGCGAAGGGGTGGACCGGCTGGGCGTGGACGTCGTGATCGACCCCAGCGCCACCGCCTCGGAGGAACTCGTGGCGCTGGTCCGCCAGACCGGCGTGTCGGAGCTGGTCTACTTCGCCGACGGCGACCTGGTCCTGGTCGGGGGCACGGTCGCCCCGAATTCTCCCCTCGCACGGGCGCCGCTCCACCAGCTCCGGCTCCGGCAGGCAGAGTGGGGATGGGTGGTGGCCGCCATCGTCCGCCACGGCGAGACCATTGTCGCCCACGGCGACACCGAGGTCAGGGCCGGCGACCACGCCCT
Organism: Acidimicrobiia bacterium; assembly: GCA_035461175.1. Taxonomy (GTDB): domain Bacteria; phylum Actinomycetota; class Acidimicrobiia; order Spongiisociales; family ZC4RG35; genus DATHVR01. The sequence goes on from DATHVR010000098.1 coordinate 13,501, forward strand.
GCTCATGACGACCGCCGCCCATGTCGACCGGGCCACCGCTCTCCTCGGCCTGGAGCGGCTCCACGTCGACCGGGTGATCCTGATGGGGTCGACCCGCCTCTCCGAGCTCACCGCCGACGCCATGGCCCGGGCGGGCTTCAGCGTGGTGATGGTGGATCCGGACCGGGCCCGATGCGGGGCGATGGCGGCCCGCCACCCCAAGGCCGTGGTCGTCCACGGCGACCCCACCGACCCCGCCGTCATGACAGACCTGGAGATCGGCAGCTCCGACGCGGTGCTGGCACTCACCGGCTGGGACGAGGTCAACATCACCGCCTGCCTGGTAGCCAAAGCGATGGGGGCCGCCTCCACCGTGGCCCGCTTCAACCGCATCGACTACGTCTCACTGCTGGCCGGGGTCGGGATCGACGCCGCCGTCTCCAGCCGGCTCCTGGCGGCCTCGGCCATCCTCCGGTTCGTGCGCCACGGCGATATCCAGCAGGTGGTGGCCTTCTCCGACACCGACGCCGAGGCGATCGAGGTCGACGTCGCCGCCGGCGCCCCCGCCGTCGGGGCCTCCCTGATCGAGTTGACGCTGCCGCGCGGGGTCGTGGTGGGAGGCATCTCGCGCGGGGGGACGACCTTCGTGCCCGATGGCTCCACCCGGATCCGGGAAGGCGACCGGATCATCTTCTTCTCCCTTCCCGACAACATCGAAGAGTCCTCTCAACTCTTCGCTCCCTGATGCCCTACTCGAAGGCGTTCGCCCCCAAGTCCCTGCCGCGCACACTCGCTTTCGTCATCGGGGCCGCCACGACTGCCATCGGTGCCTCGATGCTGGCTGCCGCCGGCGTCTCGGTGGCCTATCGGGAGTGGGAGACAGCGGTGGGAATCCTGGGGGCGTCGCTGTTCACCCTCGTGTCGGGGATTCTGATGTGGCGACTGATCGGTCGGCCCGGACCCATCGGCGTAAAGGAGGGTTTCGCCACCGTCGGATTGGCCTGGTTCGTCCTATCCGCTTTTGGTTCTCTTCCCTACCTCTTCACGGGCTCGATTCCTTCCCCCACCAATGCCTTCTTCGAGACGGTCTCGGGGTTCACCACGACAGGCGCCTCCATCCTCGCCAACCCGGCCGATCTCCCCAAGGGCATCGGGCTGTGGCGAGGACTTACCCAATGGGTGGGAGGAATGGGTGTGATCGTCCTCTCGGTGGCGATCCTCCCCTTGCTGGGAACGGGAGGGATGCAACTGGTCCGTGCCGAATCGCCCGGCCATACCCCCGACCGACTCACGCCCCGCTTTCAGGAGACGGCCAAGCGACTGTGGCTGCTGTACGCAGGCCTGACGGCGCTCCAGATCCTGCTCTTGATCCCTGGCGACATGAACGCCTTCCAGGCGGTTGTCCACTCCTTCACGACCATGTCGACGGGCGGCTTCGGGACGGAGGCCAGCTCGCTGGCCGGGTTCAGCCCCTACACCCAGGGCGTGGTGGCGGCTTTCATGTTCCTCGCCGGCGCCAGTTTTGCCCTCCACTACCGGGCCCTGCGCCGCCCGTCGCTGTACCCCCGCAACGCCGAGTTCCGTCTTTACACAGGCCTGATCATGGCCGCAGTCGTGGTGGTCGCAGGCGGGCTGCTCAGGGACCACAGCTTCCTGGTGACCGTCCGGGACGCCTTCTTCAACGTGATCTCGATTGTCACCACCACCGGCTACGCCACCGCCGACTTCGGCGCCTGGAGGCCGGCCCTTCAGATCCTCATCGTCGGCCTGATGTTCCTTGGCGGCATGGCGGGATCCACGGCCGGATCGGTGAAGACCTTCCGGGTGGGGATCCTCTCCAAAGCCGCCTTCGCCGATCTGCGACGGTTGGTCTACCCCCGGGGAATCTTCGGCGTCCGCTTCGGCCGGAACCGGGTATCGGAACCGGTGGTCGAGGCGATCCAGTCATTCTTTCTCTTCTACATGTTCCTGTTCATGTCCGCCACCTTCCTCCTCACGTTCATCGACGCAAACCTGTCCGAACGGCTCGATCTGGTGACGGCGGCATCGGCGGTCGCTGCCACCCTGGGCAATATCGGTCCGGGCCTGGGTGACGTCGGCCCCACCAGCAACTACGCCGCCATCCCGGACCTGGGTAAGTGGATGCTGTCTGGCCTGATGATTGTGGGACGGCTGGAGATCTTTCCCGTGCTTCTGCTCTTCACCCGGGACCTGTGGCGGCGCTGATGGAGTTCCTCGCCTCCGCACCCCTACCAAATGGCGAAAAGGGCTGAACCAGGTCGGATGGCCTGGTCGACGATGGCAGGAGACGACGTTGACCGAGAGCTGACGTACCTACACTCGACTGGTTGCCCTAGAACGCGACGCAGATCGAGGGTCAAAAATGTACGTCGTCATCGCCGGTGCCGGTCGGGTGGGTGGCCAGCTCGCCTCGGAGCTTTCCGCCCTGGGACACGACGTCGTCGTGATCGACAACCATCCCGAATCTCTCGAGGCACTGGGAAAGTCGTTCAACGGAATGGCGATACAGGGCGAGGCGTACGACGTCGACGTGATGCGGGAGGCCCGGATCACCTCGGCTGACATCTTCTGCGCCATGACCGACGACGACAACATCAACCTCATGGCCGCCGAGGTGGCCAAGGTGGTGTACGGCGTCGATCGCGTACTTGCCCGCCTGCACGACCCGGCCCGGGAGGAGTCCTACCGAGCTCTCGGTATCCCCTACATCTCGGCCACCAACCTGATCGCCACGGTGGCACTGGAGCGGATCGTGTACGAAGAGTTCGCAGTGCATATTGCCTTCCACGGGGGTGAAGTCGAGATCGTCGAGTTCACCCTGACTGAGGAGGCCGAGGGAATGAGGGTCGTGGACCTCGAGATCGAAGGCCAGTTGCGAGTGGCGGCGCTCCGCCGCGGCAACCAGACTCTGATCCCCGCCGACGATACCGCCCTCCAGGCGGGCGACCTGGTGGTAGCAGCCGCCCACGAAGGCGTCCGGGGTCGCATCGACGCGCTGGTGGAGGTGGAGGAGTGAAGGTCATCATCGTCGGCGGCGGCAAGGTGGGCGGGCATCTGGCCCGGGTCCTGACGGAGAAGAAGAACAGCGTGGTCGTCGTCGAGATGAGTGAGGATCGCGCGCAGATGGTGGCGCAGCAGACTCGTGCCCTGGTGATCGAAGGAGACGGCACCGATGTCCGTATCCTCGACGAGGCCGATTGCGCCCACGCCGACTACCTGGTGGCGGTCACCGGAAGCGACGAGGACAACCTCGTCGCCTGTCAGCTGGCAAGGACTGCATTCGGTTGCGAGCGCGTGCTGGCCAGGGTCAATGATCCGCGCAACGAGCGCACTTTCGAGGCCCTGGGGGTGCCGCGCGTCTCCGTGACCGGCCTCTTCGTCCAGCTCCTGGGCCAGCATCTCGAGGTCGAGGACCTCAACCGGGTGGCGGCCCTCGGGCACGGAGAAGCGAGCCTGGTCGAGATCGAAGTCCCCGCCGGACGTTCTCCGGCCGCAGTGGCTGCACTGGGACTCCCGGAGTCGACGGTGCTCGCCGCCATCCGTCGCGATGGGGCCATCATCATCCCCACCGGCACCGACCAGGTGAAGCCTGGCGACAAAGTCATGGTGGTCACCTTTGCCCACAACGAAGCGCAGGTCCGCTCGGTGATCCGCGGGGAGTACGCGTGAACGGCCGCCGACCGCCCACGATGAAGGAACCCTCCGACGTGGTCGGGGGGATCCTCCACCTACTCGCCGAGATCGGTGGTCTTGTGGTTCTCCTGGCCGTGGCCTTGGCGCTGGCCTGGGTGATGCTCCGGATCATCTGATGCTGCTGCGCCCACACCGTGAGGATGTCGGCATGATCGGCTACTACCTGGGCCGGATCATGTGGATCCTGGCCTTCACAGGGCTCTTACCCATCGCGGTGGCGGTCGTACAGGCTGAGTGGAAGCCACTGGGATGGTTCGTGACCATGTCCGGCGTGGCGGCGGTCCTGGGAGCGCTCACCGAACCACTTGCACCTCGCACCAGCCGCACATTGCGGTGGGGAGACGGGATGGTCATCGTGGCCGTCACCTGGCTCTTGGTGCCGCTGGTGGGCAGCATCCCGTTTGTCCTCAGCGGCCACTTCGGCGATGGGCTCGACGCTTTGTTCGAGTCGATGAGCGGCTTCACCGCCACCGGGCTTTCGGTTATGGCCGATCTCGATCACAGCCCCGCGTCCCTGACGGTTTGGCGCCAGACCACACAGTTCCTGGGCGGCCAAGGGATCGTGCTGGCGGCGCTGTCGGTGTTCGCCGGCGGTGGGGTGCTGGCGCTCTACCACGCCGAGGCCCGCGACGAGCGGATGTTCCCGTCCGTGCGCTCCACCGCTCGCTTTATTTGGCTGGTGTCCCTCTGGCACGCGGTGCTGGGAATCGCCGCCTTCTGGTTGCTGGGCGTGTTCCACCTCGGGTTTGAGCCGGCTCGGGCATTGCTCCACGGCTACTCGATCTTCGTCGGAGCCTTCGACACCGGTGGGTTCTCGCCCATGTCCACCTCAGTGGCCTATTACCGGTCCTTCGCCTTCGAGATCGTCACCATGTGGCTGATGCTGGCCGGAACGCTCTCGTTCGGAGTCCACTACGCCCTGTGGCGCGGGCCGCGCAACATACTCAAGAATCTGGAGACAAAGACCATGATCGGGTCGGTCATGGCCCTCACCACACTGGTGTTCGCCGGAGTTCTGATGGGGGGCACAGACACCGGACCCGTTTCCCTGATCCGGCGGGGATTCTTCCACGTCCTCTCCGCTCACACCTCGACCGGTTTCTCCACGATTGGTACCGCCGACATCACCGGCTGGGGCGCCCTCACCTTTGCCGCCGTCGCCACCGCCATGGCGCTGGGAGGGATGGGATCCTCGACCTCGGGCGGGGTGAAGGCGCTGCGGATCGGCCTGACGGTCAAGACCATCGCCAACACCATTCGCGAAGTTCTCCTGCCCGAGCACTCCGTCATCCGCCACAGCTTCTATCAGAACGGCTTCAAGCAGATCACCCCCCAACTCGCCCAGTCGGTCATGGCGGTGAGTCTCCTGTTCGTCGCTCTCTATCTCTTCGGGGCCCTGGTGGGGATGGCCCATGGCTTCCCTCTGCAGGATGCCTTGTTCGAGTCGGTGTCGGCCGCCGGCACCGTCGGACTGTCGGTAGGGATCACCGCGCCGGCGATGCCGGCCGGGCTCCAGGTCGTCTACATGCTTCTCATGTGGGCGGGACGACTCGAGTTCATCGCCCTCTTCGCACTAGCAGGATTCCTCGTCTCGGCGGCGGTGGGTGAATGAAGTTTCTTGTGGCTCTTACACTGGCGATCGTCTCAGCCGTTCCAGCCGCAGCGACGACCCTCGAAGTTGCCGAGATACTCGCCGATCCCGCGCAATACGCCGACCTGCGGCTGACGATCACCGGGGAACTCGTCGGCGACTACTCGAAGCGGGGCGAAGGGGTATGGGTTCAGGTCAACGACGACCCTTTCGTGGCGGCACCGATCGTGGCCGGCGGTGACCCCTCAACCACCAGCACCGGCGTCGGAGCCCTCATCCCGACCGACCTGTTCGAGGCGGTGGTGGTGGGACAGCCGGGCCGCTACGGTCGCACCGGGCCCCTCGTCGAACTGGATGGAATCTTCAGATACCACGATCCCGACCGCGGCGGAGAGACCTATCTCGAGGTCGAGGCCGCCTCGCTGGTCGACCCGGCTCGCGAGCATCCCGTCCCCGGTCCCGACCGATGGCTGTGGGTGGGAGCCGCCTTGCTCCTGGCGGCGATCTCCGCCGCAGGCGCAGTCCGGCGCAGCCGACGACCAGCCGAGGACTGACCCTCAGCCGAAGACCACCAGATCGTCGCGATGGATGGCCTCGTCGCCCCCACGACTGCCGCGCCGCTCGACCAGGCCGGCGGCGTCCATCCTGGCCAAACCCCGACCAATTACGCTTCCTGCCTCGGTCACCACCTCTACCGTGTCGCCGGCGGCGAAGGCACCGTCGACGGCCACGATCCCCACCGGCAGCAGCGACCTTCCCCCCCGCTCCAAGGCCCAAACCGCTCCCTCGTCCACGACGACCCTACCTTTGACGGGCTGACAGAAGGCCGCCCACAGCTTGCGAGCGGGCAGAGCGGTGGGGCGTGGCTCGACCCAGGTACCGCCCGGCTCCCCGGCCGCGATGCCGGTCAGACTGGAGCCGGCGGCGGCGATCACGGTGGGAATCCGCGAAAAGGCGGCGATGCGGGCGGCGGTCACCTTCGAGGCCACGCCTCCCGAACCCAGCGGTCCACCCCCACCGAGCCTGTCGAGCCGATTGTCGGCGTGGTCCACGGCCGCCAGGAACTCGGCCTCCCCCTGGCGGGGATCCGAGGCGAACAGACCGTCGGTGTCGGTGAGGATCACCAGCAGTGATGCCCCCACCAGATGGGAGACGATCGCCGCCAGACGATCGTTGTCCCCCAACCGCAACTCGTCGATCACGATCGTGTCGTTCTCGTTCACCACCGGGACGATTCCCTCCTCGAGCATCCGCGCCAGCGCCTGTCGGGCGTGCAGGTACTGCTCGCGATGGGCGAGCACGTCCCGGGTGAGCAGGACCTGGGCCGCCACCATCCCCTGGCTGTGGAACGCCTCGCTGTAGCTGTGCATGAGCCGAACCTGTCCGACCGCGGCCGCCGTCTGCAGTCCGGGCAGATCGGTGGGGCGGACTTCGAGACCCAGATCGGCCAGGCCGGCCGCCACCGCTCCCGAGGAGACGAGGATGGTGGGGAATCCGGCCCGCCACGCTTCGGCCACCTGGAGGGCGGTCTTCTCCACCGAGGTCTCGTCGAGGCGAAGGTCGGGACCGACCAGGCTCGACGAGCCCACCTTGACGACGATCCGGCCTCCCGGGGCGGTCGGCCGTCTCATTCCTCCTCCCCGGGCTCGGGCAGATACTCGAAACTGAGGTCGCCGATCTGAACCTCGTCGCCGGCTTCGGCGCCGGCGGCGGCCAGGGCGGCATCTACGCCCATCCGGCGTAGCCGGGTGGCAGCCATGTCGGCCGCCTCCGGATTGGTCAGGTCGGCGAAGGCGACCGCCCGGCGGGCAGCCACACCCTCCACCAGCCAGATCCCGTCCTGCTGCCGTACGGTGAACGGCACTTCGACCGGGCGGTGCAGTACGTACCCGGGGCGATCAGGGGTCTGGCGCTGGGCGAGGTCGACCAGGTCGGCGGTGGCGTGGAGGAAGTCGGGGATGCCCTCGCCGGTCAGTGACGAGATCGACAGGGCGTCGGGCAGGTCTGTGGCCGCCTCGGTGGCTTCGGGCAGGTCGGATTTTCCGATCACCACCAGACGGGGTCGGGCGGCCAGTTCCGGTGAATAGCGCTCGAGCTCGCCCACCAGGCTCTCGAGTGGACGGAGTGGCCGCTCCGACTGGACCGGGGAGGGATCCAGGAGGACGACCAGGGCCTGGGCCCGCTCGGTATGCCGCAGGAACTCGTGGCCGAGGCCCTTGCCCTCGGCGGCTCCCTCGATCAGACCGGGGATGTCGGCCAGCACGAACTCCCGACCGTCGACTTCCACCACTCCCAGGTTGGGTTCGAGGGTGGTGAAGGGATAGGCGGCGATCTTGGGCTTGGCCGCCGAGACGACCGAGATCAGGGTCGACTTGCCGGCATTCGGGAATCCGATCAGGGCGGCGTCGGCGAGCAGCTTCATCTCGAAGGTGAAATCGCGCTCGGGGCCGTACTCGCCCTGCTCGGCGACCGAGGGAGCGCGGTTGGCGGGTGACACGAAGGCGGCGTTGCCCCGCCCGCCCCGGCCGCCCTTCACCAGGGTCACCGACTGGCCCGGCTCGACCAGGTCGGCCACGAGGTTGCCTTCCTGGTCGTAGATCGAGGTTCCGGGTGGGACGGGCAGGACCAGATCCTGACCGTTCTTGCCGTGCTGGAGGTCGCCCTGGCCGTGAGTGCCGTTTCCGGCCCGATGGTGGGGGTTGCGCTGGTAGGAGAGGAGGGTGGCGACGCCCTCGTCGGCCACCGCGAGCACCGCCCCGCCCCGGCCGCCGCTGCCCCCGTTGGGGCGTCCCTTGGGGAGACCCCGTCGACGCACGAAGGACGCCACCCCGGCTCCGCCGTTGCCCCCGCGAAGGTGGACTTGGACGCGGTCTACGAACATGGTGGCCCGCCGGGCCGGTTCAATCAGTCGACGACGACGTCGACCAACCGGCGCTGATTGCGCTTGCCGAAACGCACCGTGCCGGAGGTCAGCGCGAAGAGGGTGTCGTCGCTTCCCCGTCCGACATTTACACCGGGGTGAATCCGGGTTCCGCGCTGGCGCACGATCACGGCGCCGGCGTTGACGGGTTCACCATCGAACACCTTGGGCCCGAGTCGCTTGGCTGCTGAATCGCGGCCGTTCTTGCTGGAACCGCCTGCCTTGGTCTTTGACATGACTTACTCCTCCTCCGAGGAGGCGGTCTCGGCCTCCCCGGCCTGGGACTTCTCGGCCGAAGCCTGGGACTTCTTGGTGGCGGCCTTGGCCGACTTGGACTTGGGCAGGCTGATGCCTGTGATCTCCAATCGGGTGTAGGTCTGGCGATGACCCATCCGCCGGCTGTATCCCGTCTTGTTCTTGTACTTGAAGATATCGATCTTGTCGCCCTTGACCTCGCCGAGGACCTTGGCGGTCACCGAGGCGCCGGAGAGCGCCGAGGCTCCGGAATGGGTGGCCCCGTCGTCATCGACGACCATCAGGGGCTCGAACTCGATTGTGTCGGCGGCGTTCTTGACCCGCTCAACCTCGATGACGTCACCGGAACGCACCTTGGCCTGCTTGCCGCCCGCGCGAATGATGGCGTACATGGACATAGACCTCGCGAAGAAAGGGATTCGGAAGACTCAAGGATAGCAACCCCGTTGCAGCACCGAAATCGGATTTCCCGTTTTGGCGACAGAATTGCGCCATGAAACTCCCACCCGACCATCCCGGGCGTGCAATTCTGTCGCCGTAAAGCCCGATTTCCGGCTTCCGGCCTGAGCTACTCGGTCTCCACCGTGGTGAGGACCGGGAGGCCGTTCTTGACCGCTTCCTCGTGGAGGAGAACTCCCCGGCCCTCGCAATGGGGGCAGGGCTCGGAGAAATGCTCCAGCAGGCCGGCCGAGACGTTCTTGCGGGTCATCTCGACCAAGCCGAGGTGGGACACATCGAAGACCTGGGTGCGGGTCTTGTCCTTGGCGAGGGTCTCCCGCAGCCGGCGGAGAACCTGCTGCTGGTTCCTTTCCTTTTCCATATCGATGAAGTCGATCACGATGATCCCGCCGATGTCACGCAGGCGCAGCTGGCGGCCGATCTCCTCGGCCGCCTCCAGGTTGTTCTGGAGCACAGTCTCTTCGAGGCTGGATGAGCCGACGAACTTGCCGGTGTTGACGTCGATCACCGTCAGTGCCTCGGTGCGATCGATGACGAGGTGCCCACCCGAGGGGAGATAGACCCGGCGCTCGAGCGCCTTGCGCAGCTGATCGTCGACGTGATAGCGCTCGAACAGGGCCAACTCATCCTCATACATCTGCACCTTGGAGACGAGATCGGGGGCGGTGGCCCTCAGATACGCAACGACGCTCTCGTAAGCATCCTTGTCCTCGATCAGCATCCGCCGGAAGTCGGCGGTGAAATGCTCACGAATGACACGGATCAGGAGATCGGGCTCGGTGTAGACGGCGCGGGGCGCGCCGCCATCCTTGGCCTTGAGCGTGATCTCTTCCCATGCCTTGACCAGGCGGGAGATGTCGGCGGCGATCTCCTCGGCCGAGGCGTGGAGAGCGGCGGTGCGGACGATGACTCCGAACCCGTCCGGCTTGACCTGGTCGATGACGGTGCGGAGACGGTTTCGCTCCTCCTCGGGCAGGCGCCGGCTGATGCCGTGGCTGTCCGAGTCGGGGACCAGCACCAGGTAGCGGCCGGGCAAGGAAGGGGTGCCGGTGAGGCGGGCGCCCTTGGCCCCCATTGGGTCCTTCACGACCTGGACCAGCACCTCGTCGCCTTCGGCCAGGCTCTCCTCGATCCGGGGAGGGCCATTGCGGTGCTTCTTGCGGTCGTAGGCGACGTCCGAGGCGTAGAGGACGCCGTTCTTGGCCGCTCCGAAGTCGAGGAAGGACGCCTCCATTCCGGGGAGGACGTTGCGGACCTTGGCGAGGTAGATGTTGCCCACCATCGACGTGCGGTCGGGCTGGGCCACGTAGTGCTCAACCAGGACTGGACCCTCGAGCACCACGATCTGGGTCTGGGCTCCGGCCGAGCGGACCAGCATCTGACGCCGCCCCACGTCGGTGGGGATGATGATCTCTTCCTCGGAGGGGGCACGCCCGTTGGTGCGGCCCCGCGAACGCGGGGTACCGCCCGATTTGCCCGTTCGCTTCTTGGATCGGTCGGGCTTTTTCTGGGTCTTCTTCTGAGCCCGCTCGCCGGTGGTCTTCTCGGGCGGGTCTTCTACCCGGCGGACCTCGACCGTTTGGCCGGCGATGCGGAAGGTCTTCCGCTCTTCGACGACGTCACCTTCGGTCGTCGACTTCTTGAGCACCGTGGCGGTGCGTCGGCGGAACAATGCCATTGACGTTCACTCCTATATGTCAGGGGGTGATCGAGCGACCGTCCGGACCTGGAGGCGGCGTCGATCGAGAGATGGAGTCGCGGCGCTGGGCCCGGCCCGATGGAAATGGGCCGGGACGATGCTGGATATGGGCCAACCCCGATCCGGTGGGACGGGAGCGGGCGGAAAGACAATCGCAGAGGCGTCACCGTCAACTCCGAAGACAGCCACCAGCAGTGGTGGCGTTGGCTGTCAGGATAACACGGGTCTCCCCGCCCACCCGCATCCCCTCTGATCAGGGCTCGATAGCCAGCTCGGGCTGCTGTCCCTCGTCGGGTGAGTAGCAGCCCCGACACCGCGCCTCATACGCCCCGGTGGCACCCAGCACCACGAGGTCGTCTGAGCGCAGGATCCGCTGGGTGTAGAGGGCGGGGCCGCCACAGCGGTGACAGACCGCCAGCGCCTTGGTGACGTACTCGGCCCGGCCACACAGCGTGGGGATGGGCTCGAACGGCCGGCGCAGATAGTCGAGGTCGAGGCCCGCCACGATCACCTGCTTGGCAGAGGCGGCCAACCGCTCCACCACCTCCACCAGCTCGTCGTCGAAGAACTGGCCCTCGTCCACCCCGATCACCTCGGTATGGTCGTGGACCGCCATCAGCAGCTCCCGGGCCGAGTCGACCGGCTGGGCTGCCACCGACAGGGACGAGTGCGACACCACCTTCTCGTCGGCGTAGCGGTTGTCCAGAGCCGGCTTGAAGACCTGAACGGGGATCCGGGCGATGGCCGCCCGGGTGACCCGCCGGATCAGCTCTTCGCTCTTACCCGAGAACATCGGGCCACAGATGACCTCGAGCCATCCATGATCCCCGCGCCGCCACATCATGGGCGAGGAGCCTAACCGTCCGACACGGGTCTCCCCCGAAGCCGGCCTGGGGGTACCGGATGGTGTGTGATGAGCAGTGGGTCGAACCCAAGACCCAGGACCGATCACCCAGGACGGCGGCGCGCCAGCGCCGCCTACACGACGTAATTCTCGCCCGGGACGGGAGAGCGGCGGAGCCAGATCGAGTTGACGATCCCCAGGGCGAAAGCCAGAGAGATGAATGAGGAACCGCCCAGGCTCAGGAAAGGCAGGGGGAGGCCGGTAACGGGGGTGATGCCCATCGTCATCCCGATGTTGATGAAGACGTGGAACATGAACATGGCCGCGATCCCGATGGCGATCAGGGCGCCGAAGCGATCCCGGGCGTTGGCGGCCACGACGAGAATCCTCCACACCAGGACCAGGAACGCCAGCAGCACCACCAGTCCACCTATGAACCCGAGCTGTTCGGCCACAGCAGTGAAGATGAAGTCGGTCTCCTGTTCCGGGACGTACTGGAAGTTGGTCTGGTCGCCCTGGAACAGGCCGCGCCCGAACAGCTGCCCGGAGCCGATGGCCAGCTTGGATTGCTGCAGGTTGTAGCCGATTCCCTGCGGATCGACACCGGGATTGAACAGAACCTCGATCCGGTCGAGCTGGTAGCGGGCGATCTTCCCGGACTGGAGCAGGAACACCATGGCACCCAGTCCCGACACGCCGAGTGTGATGAGCTGGCGCCAGGATCCCCCGCCGGCGAACAGCATCGCCATCATCACGAACACAAAGACCAGCATCGTCCCCAGGTCGGGCTGTTCGTAGATGAGAGCGGCCGGCACCGCCACCACGGCCAGCACCAGGCCCAGCTTCGCCCAGCCGAGGTCGCGACGATCGTCGTCGCGGGTGTGGGGAGCGAGGATCGAGGCGATGGCGAGCACCACGATCACCTTGGCCAGCTCGGCCGGCTGGAGATCCAGGAACGGCAGGTCGATCCAGCGCTGGGCACCGTTCCGCTCGGGGAAGAAGAAGACCGCTACGAGCAGGATGATCACACCCCCGAACAGGTAGGGCGTCAGATGGCGGTACTCGCGATAGTCGACCAACGAAGCGAGCAGATAGATCACGACCCCGGCGGCGACGAAGATCATCTGACGCTCCATAGAAACGCTCCCCGCCGACCCCCTGGTGGCGGAGTAGATCATGACCAGGCCGAGAATGGCCAGCACCAACATCGTGACGAACAGGATCCAGTCGGGCCGGTTCTGACGCCGATCCGAGACGGCCTCTCCGGGGCGGGCAACAGTAGCCATCAGTCGGCCGACTCCCCTTCGACGATGGTGGTGGGCTCGTTGCCCATCAGATACTGGAGGATGTGGCGGGCAACCGGAGCGGCCACCTGGCCGCCGCTGCCGCCTTCGTCGATCAGGACGACCACCACGAACTCGGGGTCGGAGATCGGAGCCACGCCCACGAACCAGGCGTGGTTGTCACGGTTGCGCGAGGTCTGACCGGTGCCGGTCTTGCCCCCGACTTCCTCCACTCCGGGCCCGAAGTCCGAAAAGGCGGCCCGGGCCGTTCCGCTCGACACCACCCGGCCGAGATCAGTGAGCAACGACCTACGAACGGCCGGGTCGATCTCGACCGAGCGAATCTCGGTGGGCTCGTGCTGGTAGATGATTTGGCCGTCGGGATTCCGAATCTCGGCCACCACCGCCGGCTGCATCACGTCACCACCGTTGATGAGCGAGGCGTAGGAGACTGCCACCTGGAGGGGGGTGGAGGTGAGGGCGCCCTGGCCGATGGCGAGGTCCATCAGGTCGCCGCCGAGGAAAGGGCCCCCCGGCAACTCGAGACGGCTGGGATCGAGGCGGGGCGCCGAGTTGGGATTGGCAAGCTGGTACTCCTTCCACTCCTCGAACAGCTCGGGAGTGGGGATCGTCCCGGCCGCTTCGCCGGTGAGATCGATTCCGGTCTTCTGTCCATAACCGAGCTGCTCGGCGAACTCCTGCAACGCGTTGACGTTCATGGAGTTCCGGTTCTGCCAAACGCCCAGAGCCACCGACCAGAAGTAGATGTTGCACGACTGCTCCAATGCCCCGTGGAGATCGAGCCAGCCCTTGTCACCCGTGTACCAGTCGTTCTTCTCCTGCGGCGAGCCGTCGGCGAGGCTGGGCAGCTCCAGCTTGCCGTCGCAGTGGACGGTGCGGTTGGGGCCGTCGACCCCCTCCACGTTGGCCGGGAAGGGGAACTGGAACTGTTCGGCGGCGGTGTAGGTGATCGCCTTGAAGGTCGAGGCGGGCGGGTAGAGCCCGCTGACGGCGAGGTTGTTGAATGCCCGGCTCTCGCGGAGGGCATCGAACGTCTCTTGATCCAACCCCGAAACGAATTGCTGAGGGTCGAAAGTCGGATACGACGCCAGTGCCAGCACCTCACCGGTCTTGGCGTGGAGGACTACTGCCGCCGCTCGCTGCGCTTCCGAGAAGATCTCCTCGCCTCGGGCGCGCAAGTCGACCTTCACCTCGTTGGCGAGTTCCACGCCGTCGACCAGGGCCCGGGTCACCACCTCCTGGAGCTGCAGGTCGACCGACAGGTAGACGGAGTCGCCGGTCTGAGGATCCTCTTCAGGCCGGGTTTCGACGATTTCTCCTCGCGCCACCCGGTACTCGGTCAGGCCGGGAATCCCGCGCAGGTAGTCGTCGTATACCCGCTCCACGCCTAGCTGGCCGATGCGAACGGTGGGATCCAGGTCCGGCTCGTCCTCGAGATCGTCGGCGGTGGGCAGGCCGAGATGTCCCACGACATGGGCCAGGTCGGGGCCGGCGAGGTACACACGCTCCGGCACCTTGACGATGTCGACCCCGGGATAGTCCTCGAGTCGTGTGGCGAGCTCGAAGGCAGTATCGACCGAAACCGAGCCCACCGTGAACCGACCGTTGATGCCCGCCGCCTCGTACATCTGGTCGATGTCGGCCGCCGGCACCCCGAGCACCGCCGAGAGGCGCTGGACCAGGGCGGGCCGGTCGGCCGGGGCGACGAAGGTCCGGTCGACCTCGACGGCGGGGACATAACGGCTGGTCACGACCAGCTCTCCGGTCCGGTCGAAGATGTCGCCGCGGGGGGCTTCGAAGGTCCGGGTCTGCCAGGCGAGCTCCTCGGCGGCGGCGGCGATGCTCGCTCCTTCGGCGACCTGGACGAACCACAGTCGCAGGACCAGGACGGAGAACATCGCCACGAAAACCAGGCCGATGGCGGCGAGACGGAAACCGAACTTCACAAGACTCCCCTGGCCCGGCCCCCGATGAGACGGTTCAGCAGCGGTGCGATTAGAAAACTCATGGCGAGATTGGTGAGCGGGACGAAGATGATCCGGCGTGCCAGCCCGGTCGTAAGAAGACCGCCCTGTCCGAAGAGAGTACCGACCAGCAGAAACAAACCCACCCCGACGAGGGTGAGAACTCCCACCCACAGCGCCACCGCCACCGGGCCGAGGTCGACCCGGTGGACGGTCCGGATGGCCAGATAACCCACCACCGTGAAGACGGCGGCCCGCAGGCCCATCACCGTCGAGCTGAGCAAGTCCACCACCAGGCCGCCCAGGAATGCCAGCAGCAGCACCAACTCGCGTCGCATATCCGTGGTGGCGAAGATGATCGTCATCAAGAGCACTAGGTCCGGCGTCACGAACTGAAACCGGCTGAACAGAGTGGTCTGTGCCACGACGGCCACGACCAGTGAGAGCAATGCCACGATCAGGGATCGGGCTCTCATCCTCCCGGCTCCGTGGTGGAGGTTCCGTCGGGATCGCTGGTGTCCGGGCTGGTCGCGTCGGGGTCGGTGGTGTCGGTGGAGGGAGGGACCGTTGTGGTGGTGGTGTTCACCGAGGTCGGATCAGGTGGCCAGGCCAGCACCACCACGATCCGTAGGGCCTCGACGTCCACGAAGGGGGTGACGGTGGTCGTCAGCGCGGTGGAACGGGGCACGGCGTCTTCGAGCACCTCTCCCACCGCCAGGCCGGCGGGGAAGGTGTTGGCGGCCGTGACCACCTGGTCCCCCTCCCGCACCGGCGCCCGGGCGTCGAAGATCTCGAGGGTCATCACGGCCGAGCCGGGGTTGGCGGTGAGGAGCCCGGTCTGGGAACCGACCAGGACCGTCACCGCGTTGCGGCTGGCCAAGACGGGAAGCACGATGGCGGTGTTGGGAGAAGCCTCGGCCACCCTCCCCACCACGAACCCGTTGACGTCGACCACGGGCTGGCCCTCGATGACCCCGTCGGATACCCCCTTGTCGATCTGAAAGGCGAGGTCGAACTGGTCGGCCCTCCCGATCACGTTGGCCGGGGTCTCGGCCACCTCGGTCGTGTTCAGATCCAGATCGTGGAGCGCCTCGAGCGCTTCGAGGCGGGCCAGGTCGTCGGCGACCTCGGCCTGGGCCGCCTGGGCCTGGGCAAGTTCGGCTCGCAGGGCTTCGTTGGTCTCCCGCAACGAGGTGATGTCGGAGAGCCCGTCGAGGAAGTCGGCCACCGGGTCCATCACCACGTTGGCGCCGCGCTGAAGGGGAGCGAGCAGAGTCTGGACCCCTCCCCGCATCGTCCCCACTACTCCTTCGCCGGCAGAACGGATATCGAAGGTCATCAGGAGCACAGCCAGCACCACCAGGGTGATGAAGGTGGGCAGGGTGTGGTTGGAGTGATCGCGGGAGGTCATGCGGCCCCGATGCTGATGCCCCCGGAGAAGGGGGCAAGGAGGGTGGGATGGGCCGGGGTCACGGTCTCGAGGACGAGACGAGCACTCCCTGGAGCGTGTCGAATTCCTCGAGGCACTTTCCTGAACCGAGAACCACCGACTGGAGAGGCTTGGCCGCCGTCACCATCGGCATCCCCGTTTCGGAGGCGAGACGGTGGTCGAGACCGACCAGCAGGGCACCCCCGCCGGTGAGGACGATGCCGCGTTCCACGATGTCGGCAGCGAGTTCAGGTGGAGTCTTGTCGAGCGTGTACTTGACAGCATCGACGATGGCCTGGGTGGGCTCGTCGATCGCCTCGCGGATCTCCTGGCTGGACAGGGTCACCGTCTTGGGGAGACCGGTGACGAGGTCGCGACCCCGCACCTCGGCGGAGGGCTCGTCGGAGTAGGGCCACGCCGAGCCGATCGCCATCTTGATCTGCTCGGCCGTGCGCTCGCCGATGAGGACGTTGTGCTCCTTTTTGACCCAGTCGATTACCGCCTCGTCGAGCTCGTCGCCGCCGACCCGGATCGAACGGGACACGACGATTCCCCCGAGGGAGATCACGGCTACCTCGGTGGTGCCGCCGCCGATGTCGACCACCATCGAACCGGAGGGCTCACCGATGGGGAGACCCGACCCGATGGCGGCGGCCATCGGCTCTTCGATGGTATAGGCACGCCGGGCACCGGCGTGATAGGCAGCTTCCTCCACGGCGCGGCGCTCCACCGGAGTGATCCCGGAGGGGACGCACACCACGATGCGGGGTCGGGCCCACTTACGGCGGTGGACCTTCTGGATGAAATAGCGCAGCATCTTCTCGGTGATGTCGAAGTCGGCGATTACACCGTCACGGAGCGGGCGGATGGCTGTGATGTTGGCCGGGGTACGGCCGATCATCCGCTTGGCTTCCATGCCCACAGCCAGAGCCCGCCCGTTCTGGGAATTGATCGCGACGACAGAAGGCTCATTGAGCACAATTCCCTGGCCACGCACGAACACCAGGGTGTTGGCGGTGCCGAGATCGATGGCCATGTCCTGGCCGGCGAAGGAGAAGAGCGTTTCGGCCATAGACCTTCTCTAGCGGAACCTCAAGTGTAGGCCCCGTTTCCCACAAGGTGCCATTCGGAACCGGGGCGACCGGGAAAGCTCTTGGTCGGCTCAGCTGAAGAAGATCTCCAGTTCCCGGGTGGCGCTATCGGTCGAGTCCGAACCATGGACGAGATTCTCGGTCACTTCGAGGCCGAAGTCGCCCCGGATGGTGCCCGGCGCCGCCTCGGCGGGATTGGTCGCGCCCATGACGGTGCGGGCCACCCCCACCGCCCCCTCCCCTGACCACTCCATGGCGACGACCGGACCCGAGGTGATGAAGGCGAGAAGGTCGGGAAAGAACCCTTTCTCGACATGTTCGGCATAGTGGCGGCGGGCCAGATCCTCGTCGATGGTGAGGGTGCGGATCTTCTCGAGCTGGAGGCTCTTGCGTTCAAAACGTCCGATGATCTCGCCGACGAGTCCGCGCCGGACCCCGTCGGGCTTGACCATGATGAAGGTGTTCTCGGTTGCCATTGGCGCGAGGGTAGCCGCCCTCAGCCTCCGCCATCCGAGAGGGCGGCCTGACGGACCACGCCCACCAGGTAGAGCGAGCCGGTGACGAGCACCGAGCCGTCGGCGCCGGCCCGCTGGCGGGCAACCTCGAGAGCCGTCTCGGGATTACCGATCGGCTCCACCGGCACCGTGACCAGGGGAGCCACCCGCGCGGCGATCTGGGCCGCCGGTAGCGCTCGCTCCTCGGGAACCGTGGTCGTGATGACCGCGTCCACCCGCGAGGCGATACGAGCGATCATCCCCTCGAGGTCCTTGTCTCCCATCACCCCGAGCACCAGGACCCAGCGAGTGGTGGGGAACTCCTCGTCGAGGGCATCTTCGAGCGTCGCGAAGCCGCCCTCGTTGTGGGCTCCGTCCAGGAGGACGAAGGGCTCCCCCGCCACCGGCTCCATCCTCCCGGGGGTGTCGAAAACGCCCGTCGCCTCCGCCACCGCCTCCGGATCCAGCTTTCGACCCAGGAGAGCTTCGACGGCGGCCACCGAGATGGCGGCGTTCAGAGTCTGATGTCTTCCGTGAACGGGCAGGTGGAGGCCCGGGTAGTCGTCTTCGGCGCCCTGGATGTCTATCTGCCAGCCTTTGACTGCCCGGGTGGCATCCACCGAGAAGTCCCGACCGTAGGCTCGGTGCTGGATGCCCAGTTCCCGAGCCCGCTTCTCAGCGAGATCGAACACCGCCGGCTCCAGCGGACCTGTGACCAGGATCGAGTCGGGACCAGCAATCGCCAGTTTCTCGGCGGCGATCGCCTCCACCGTGGGGCCCAGGTACTCAGTGTGTTCCAATGAGACCCCGGTCAACACCGCCACATCAGCCTCCACGACGTTGGTGGCATCGAGACGCCCGCCCAACCCCACCTCGATCACCGTTGCCTCCACGGCCTGGTCGGCAAAGAAGGCGAAAGCCATCGCCGTCGTCAATTCGAAGTAGGTGAAGTGAGCGTCACCCCGATCCTCCAGGATCTCGGCAAAGGCGGCTACGTCGGCCACTGCCTGGACCAGTTCGTCCGGGGTGGCGATGCGGCCGTTGATGCCGAGTCGTTCCTCGATTCTCTCCAGGTGGGGCGAGGTGTATGTCCCGGTGCTGAGTCCGTGCGCCACCAGCAGCAAGGCACTCAGACGCGTGGTCGAGGTCTTCCCGTTGGTGCCGGCCACATGGATCGTGGGCACCCCGAGATGAGGTGAGCCCATTGCCTCGACCAGGAGACGGATTCGCTCGAGGCCGGGTTTGACGCCCGCTCCGATGTGGCGATCGAGATAGGCGAGGGCTTCGGGGTAGGTGCTGATCATGGTGAAGGCCCCGGAGGTTACCTCCGGGGCCTTCGGGGCACGGTCAGGAGACGGGGAATCAGCTCCGCTGAATTTCCCGGCTCTCGGCACTCTTGCGGGTCAGACCCACAAGGCCGGTGCCTGCCATCAGGGCGGCCAGGGCCACCAAGCCCATGGTGTCGGTGTCGGTGCCGGTGAACGGCAGAGTCGACACCGGCTCACTCGTGGTGGTCGACTCCTCATCGGCCGCAACCGTGGTCGAAGTGGTGGTGGACAAGACCTCTTCGGGTGTGGTCGTGGTCGTCGACTCCTCTTGGGCCTCAGGCTGAGTCGTCGTAGTCGTGTCCTCAGGCTGAGTCGTCGTAGTCGTGTCCTCAGGCTCCGTGGTCGTGGTAGAGCCATCGGGCACACAGAAGGTGACGTGACTCAATCCGTAATAGTCGCCCGAGCTCGAGTTCGTCGGTGCGTGGAGCCCGGTATCACCCGTCGCTCCAGCCGGCCGGTAGTCGTAGAGCAAGCCATCCGGCCCGCCTTTAACGAATACGGCTGCGATAGTCACGGTTGAAGACCAGCTGAATGAGTCGCCGCTGACCGTGATGGTGACGCCGTCTTTGGTCTGACTCGTCACCGGTTCGATCTTGGTAAGTTGCGTCAAGCCTGTGGCGGCGTTGCAGTCTGCGTTACCGGTGACCAAGACCGGATCTACTGATGCAGCTAGCGCCGGAGTGATCCCGATTGCCAGTACCGCGGCTAAGACGGCGGCTGTGGCCAGCCCTGCTGTTCGCCGAATGGCGATGGTGTTCATGGTTGCCTCCCATTAGATGCCCCAAGTTGTTCTCTGGCGGACCATTCCGGTCCGGGTACCCACTCCCTCGTCGGGCTCATGCCCGACGTCCCGGAACTTGTCGCCAGCTTGCACCATCAGTGTGCCCCGACTCGTGTGAATTACAAGATCGGCTTGATAGGACCAAAGTCCCAATTGTGGAGCAGCCTAGGGGATCGACCCTCAGGCCTGCTCCGCCGAATTGCGGCTGAGCAGAACCAGACCCGTGCCGGCCACCAGAGCCAGGAGCGCCACCACGGCCACCTGATCGCTCCCCGAACCCGTAAAGGGCAGGGTGGCAGGCGTCACCGTGGTCGTTGTCGAAGCCAGCGTCGTCGATGAGACCTGAGGCGGCACGGTCGTCGTGGTCGTCTCGGGCACCGTCGTCGGGGTAGGCGTGGTCGTGGTGGTGGTCTCGGGAACCGTGGTGGTGGTCGTCTCCGGCACCGTGGTCGTTGTCTCCGGCACGGTGGTGGTCGTCTCGGGAACGGTGGTTGTAGTGGTCTCCTGAACGACCGGGATGAACACCACGCAGATTGGGTGGATCGAATTGGCTGTCTCGTCCTGATCCGGATCGCTGTGTACGGCACGGAGGGCGTCCAGTGCAGGAACCGCCACATTGGTGTTCACGGCGGCGGTGATCGTGTTCTGCTCATCAGGCAAGTCAGGGGTTTCGCCGGAGGCGAAAACGACGCTTCCTGCCGAGAACCCTTGCACCTGGTAGACCTCACGGAGTTGGGTCTCTTTGACGACGTCACCGATGACATGGTCATCCCATCCGGTCAAACGAATGTCATACTGACCGGCCGGAATGTTCGCATTCACGGTGGATCCAATCGAGGCCGCTTCCCCGCGATTCGTGTAAAGCTCCTCGAATGGAAGCTCAACGACGATGGAGCCGGCCGGAGCCGGGGGACACTGCGGAGGCCCTTCCTGGGCCGCGACCGGCAACACCGCAGCCATCAAGCCCACCAGCGTCATCGCCGTGAGAACGCCGGCAATCAGCCGTCCAGTAGAGATCCTCATTTCCTGCCTCCCAAATTGAGCCCTGTGTTGAGCAAAGCCGAGATCTGGTGGAAGGACACGCCCCTCCGGATCTCGCCCGTACCAGCTTGCACCCATCAGGTTGCCACATGCGCGTTCACTTCTCCAGAAGCGCTGTATAGGCCATCAGGCCCAAACCCGATATGGGCTCAGGCCGACCGCTCGATCTCCTCGAGCGATACCAGGGTGGGGCTTATCCGCTCTTCGACCACCTGGCGGTCGATGATGACCCTCCCGATGTCGTCCCGGGAGGGGAGGTCATACATCGTCGAGAGCAAGACCTCCTCGAGGATTGCCCTCAACCCACGCGCCCCGGTACCCCGGGTGATCGCCTGTTCGGAGACCGCCACCAGGGCGTCGGGGGTGAAGACCAGCTCCACCCCATCCATATCGAACATGCGCGCATACTGACGGGTGAGTGCATTCTTCGGTTCGGTGAGGATGCTGACGAGGGCCTCCTTGTCGAGATCCTCTACCGTCGCCACCACCGGCAGCCGTCCGACGAACTCGGGGATGAGGCCGAATTTGATCAGGTCCTCGGGGAGCACCTGGCCCAACAACTCGCCGGGACGCTGTTCGGTGCGGGAGCGCAACTCGGCGCCGAATCCGACGCCTCGCTTGCCGACCCGATTGGCGATCACGTCTTCGAGGCCGGCGAAGGCACCGGCACAGATGAACAGGACGTTGGAGGTGTCGAGCTGGATGAACTCCTGGTGGGGGTGCTTGCGGCCGCCCTGCGGTGGCACCGATGCCACCGTCCCCTCCAGTATCTTGAGCAGGGCCTGCTGCACTCCTTCGCCTGACACGTCACGGGTGATGGAGGGGTTCTCGGCCTTGCGGCTGATCTTGTCGATCTCGTCGATGTAGATGATGCCCTGCTCGGCACGCTTGACGTCGTAGTCGGCGGCCTGGAGCAGCTTGAGGAGGATGTTCTCGACGTCCTCACCGACATAGCCCGCCTCGGTCAGGGTAGTGGCGTCGGCGATCGCGAAGGGGACGTTGAGCTGACGGGCGAGGGTCTGGGCGAGCAGGGTCTTGCCACACCCGGTTGGCCCGATCAGGAGGATGTTCGACTTCTGCAGCTCGATGTCGTTCTGGCGCAACTCGCCACTACGAATCCGCTTGTAGTGGTTGTAGACGGCGACCGCCAGCTTTCTCTTGGCCACCTCCTGACCCACCACATAGTCGTCGAGGTAGGAGTTGATCTCGGTCGGCTTCGGCAGCTCCGTGAAGGAGACCTCTTCCTGAGTCGAGAACTCCTCTTCGATGATCTCGTTGCACAGGTCGATGCACTCATCGCAGATGTAGACGCCGGGACCGGCGATGAGCTTTCTGACCTGCTTTTGCGACTTGCCGCAGAAGCTGCACTTGAGCAGCTCTCCGCCTTCTCCGAGTCGAGCCATGTCGATCCTCCTACTCGGAGGCTACCGCAGAGAGTTCCTGACGCGTGAGAATTGCATCGACGATGCCGTAATCCTTGGCTTCGTCGGCCAGCATCCAGTAGTCGCGCTCGGTGTCGGTGGCGATCTTCTCGTAGTCCTGGCCGGTGTGCTGGGCGAGGATCTGGTTGAGCTGCTCTCGCATCTGCACGATCAAGCGGGCCTGGATCTCGATGTCGGAGGCCTGACCCTGAGCGCCGCCGTGGGGCTGGTGGAGCATGACCCGGGCGTGAGGAAGCGCAAAGCGCTTCTCGGGGGCTCCTCCGGCCAGGAGCACGGCGGCGGCCGAGGCGGCCATCCCCATGCAGACGGTGTTCACGTCGGGACGGATGTATTGCATGGTGTCGTAGATGGCGAACAGCGAGGTGATCGAGCCGCCCGGCGAGTTGATGTACAGGAAGATGTCCTTGTCGGGATCATCCGATTCGAGGTGGAGCAACTGCGCCATGATCAGATTGGCCACCGTGTCATCGATCGGTGTGCCCAGGAAGATGATCCGGTCCTTGAGTAGCCGGCTGTAGATGTCGAAGTAACGCTCGCCGCGGCTGGTCTGCTCGAAAACGGTTGGGACTACGTAGTTCTGGGCCTGCATCATTGATTCTCCTCATCGGTTCCGCTGTCCTCCTGGGAGGTGGCGGCATCGTCACCGTTCTCGGACTGATCGGCGCCCGCGACGGTCTCACCTTCTACGGTATCGGGCGGGGCTGCTTGTCCTTCGACCACCTCGCCCATCACGACCTCGCCTTCCACCACTTCGCCTTCCACCACTTCGCCTTCGACCACTTCGCCTTCGACCGCTGCGCCCTCGACCGCTGGGCTTGCGGGGGTGTCCCCACCCTCCTCGACGCCGAGGTCGATATCGATCACGTTGCCATCGGCGTCGACCGGGGTGGCATGGTCGAGGATGAGCTTCAGTGCCTTGTCGCGGAGCATATCACTGCGAAGCGACAACTCTTGGGGGGTTCCTCGCACCGCCTTGAGAAAACCCATGGGATCCTCGGACTGGGCGGCGGCGGCATGGAGCAACTGGTCGATCTCGGAGTCCTCTACCTGGAGGCCGGCGTCGGAGATGATCGCATCGAGGAGAACCCGGGTCCGGAGGCTGCGGTCTGCCTGAGCGTTCAGGTCGGCCAGAAACTGCTCCCGGCTCACTCCCGTGGCCTCGAAGTAGTCGGCCAGTGAGACTTCCTGTTCCTCCAACCGGTGCACGAAGCGATGCAGGATCTCGTCCATCTCGGCTCGCACGACCGCTTCCGGGAGGTCGATCTCCACCTGCTCCACGAGGGTTTCGAGGGTCCGATCCGAGAATCGACGAGCCAGGGTCGACTCCTTCGCATCCGCCATACGCTGGCGCAGGGTGGAGCGCAGTTCGTCGACGCTGTCGAATTCGGTGTTCTCGTCGACCCACTCGTTGGTCAGTTCGGGCAGGATCAGCTCCTTGACCTCGTTGACCATGATCTTGAACTCTGCCGTCTTGCCGGACTCCTCCCCGAATCCTTCCGGGAGCGGAGACTCCAGTGTCACCTCGGCTCCCGCCTCGGTGCCCACGAGAACCTCGTCGGCGCCCTCGAGCAGACCCCCGGTCCCGATCCGATACAGGAGTTCGGTGGCGCGGGCCGCTTCGATCTCCTCGCCGTCAACCGTGCCCGTGATGTCGACCGAAACGAAGTCGCCCTCGCCGGCCGGCCGCTCCACCTCCTCGACCTGGCCGAACTGCTCCCGCATTCGGTCGAGTTGCGACTCGACCTCGTCGTCGGTGACCTCGGGGGATTCGATCTCGATCTTGCGATCCTGATAGGCAGGTGGCGCGTCGAGTTGCGGCCACAGGGTCACCTTGACCTCGACGGAAACCCCGCCTTCGATGTCCTCCATATTCTCCAGCTCAGGATTGACCGCCGGATGGATGGCCTCCGCCGCCAGCACCTCGGACAACTTGGCAGGAATGGCGTCCTCGATTGCCTCACTACGGAGCCGGTCGGCCCCGACGGCTGCCTCGACCACCGGTCTGGGGGCCTTGCCAGGCCGGAACCCCTTCAGCTTCAGATCCTGGGCAAGACGGCGAGCGGTGGCGGCTTTGGCCGCCTCGATCTCGGCATCGGACAACTCGAAGCCGACGAGACGCTCGAAGGGCCCGGCTTCGCGAACACTGACGGTCATGACACTCCTGTAGGTGAGGTTGATAGCCGCCGCCCCGTGTCGGGGCGGCGGCGAGTGGGGTGACCGAGGGGACTTGAACCCCCGACCTCCAGGGCCACAACCTGGCGCTCTAACCGGGCTGAGCTACGGCCACCACGTTGGGATGGGGTAAGTCTAAAGGTTTGCCAGAACCGCGGCGAAAGGATCTCCAGGGCCACACTCCACCGACTGCTCTAACCGGGCTGAGCTACGGCCACCACGTTGGGATGAGGTAAGTCTAAGGGTTTGCCAGAACCGCGGCGAAAGGATCTCCAGGCCACACTCCACCGACTGCTCTAACCGGGCTGAGCTACGGCCACCACGCGGATATCAACAAAGTCTAAGGGCTACCGCGTCTCGGTACGAACGGGTAGCGGGTGGTGGGTGGTGAGCTATGAGTGGTGG
>DATHVR010000099.1:0-3457 GCA_035461175.1 Acidimicrobiia bacterium
GGGAAACGCCCGCTCCTCCCACAGGTCGAGCACGGCGACGAACGGGAGCAGGATCAGCCACGGTTTCCAGGCAATCTCGGCGCGGAGGAAGACGGTGTGCAGAGGGAGCAACACCACCAGTGCCAGGAACAACGGCCGGGACAGCGGACGCGAGGGGGACGAAGTCAAGGGGAAGAAAGGGGAGGCTAGGTCCGGCGTCGCTCCTGTGTCACATGAGGCTGCTGCTTACCATCATCCGTCGTGCAATGGTTTCCCCAGTTCGAGTGACTGATTCGCCATGACCCAGCGCCGCATCGTCTTCGTCACCACCGAGCTCTACCCCGAGACCCAGGGTGGTGCCGGTGTCGTCGTCGATGCCCTGGCCCGTCACCTCGCCGGTCACCGCCCGGTGCTCGTGGTGCTCGCGGTCCCGGACCCGGTCCAGGTCATGGAGCGGGATGGGGTCGAGGTCGAAGTGGCCCTGATCGCTCCCACCGGCTTTCGCGAGCGCTCCGAGACGGTGGCGAGCACCGCCGCCGGCCTGATCCGCCCCGGTGATCGGGTTGAAGTGCAGGACTTCGAGGGCCTCGGCTATTCGATGCTCGTCAACCGGGTTGCCCTGGGCCTGGAGGCCAATCCGATGACGGTGCGCTTCCACGGTCCCTACGACCTGTTGCGTGAGGCGATGGAGACCGATCCTGGTGACTGGCTGGTTCCTGCAGCTATGGAGCGAGGGGTCTTCCAGATGGCGGACCAGGTGTTGATCCCAGTCCCCGGCCACAAGGACACCCTGGCCGGCCGATATGGAGTCGACCCGGAGCGGGTGGTGGTGTCACCGCCTCCGATTCCGCCAGTGGAAGGCGAGCCGAGCCCCACCTCAGGTGTGCCCGTGTTCGCCGCCCTTGGTCGTCTCGGTGAGATGAAGGGCTCCCAGGACCTGGTCTTCGCCGCCCTGGGCCTGCTCGACGAGGGCGTCGCCTTGAGCGTGAGGTTCGTCGGCGGCGATGGATGGAGCCCGACCGCGGGATCGCCAATGACCGAGTGGCTCCTCTCGCTCATCCCCGATCGGCACCGATCGTCGTTCGAGTTCCTCGGCTCGATGCCCCGTCATCGTCTCTCGGACGCCCTCGACGGCGTGAGCGCGGTGGTCGTACCCAGCCGTTTCGAGAGTTTCTGTCTCGCTGCCCACGAGGCGAGACGATTCGGCCTGCCTGTGGTTGTGCCAGACCTGCCTGCATTCGAGGGGCTCTTCGACGAGACAACCGGGGCATTGGTCTACGACCGAACCGTTCCCGGCTTGACCGCGGCGCTGCGACGTCTCGCCACCGAGGAGGGTTTGGCAGGGACGCTGGGGACCCAACCCCTCCCCGACCCCGGCGACACCTGGGAGGCGTACCGAACAGACCCCGAGCCGCGCCATCCCCGCTCCCAGGCAGGTCTGGCCACCGAGGCGTCGAAAGCAGTGGAGAAGGCGGGACCGGTCCCTCTGTCCCGGGCCAGCCCCGCACTCGGCCGGCTCTATCGCCGTCTCCCCGCTCCGGCGGCGAGGGTGCTGGCTCGTCTCGCCCCAATGGCGATCAAGGACCGACTCCGCCACAGAGCCTCCTGGCCGGCGGAACAGGCGCGTGCGCACAGGGAGAGACGCCTCAGCAGGGTGAAGGATCGGATCGCCTCCGGCGAGTTCGCCGAGGTCGAGTCACCCGATGTCACAGTGGTGATCCCGGTGCACGACGACATCTCGTTTCTGGACGAGGCCCTGGGTTCGGTCTACGAGCAAACCCACCCCTCGTGGGAAATCGTGGTCGTCGATGACGGATCGACCGACCCGTCCACGATCGCCTTCCTCGATCAGCTGCAACGGCCCCGTCTCCGCCTCCATCGCCAGGGCAACACCGGCCTGCCCGGCGCCCGGAATGCCGGCATGAAGCTGGCCCGGGGCGAGTTCCTGGTCCCACTCGACTCCGACGACGAGCTGGCGCCGGAGTTCATGTCGACACTGCTCACCGCGCTGCGCCAAGTCCCCGAAGCCGGCTTCGCCCATTGCCTCGCCCGTCTCCATGGCGATATCGAAGCGATCTGGATGCCCCGGCCGTTCAACCCCTACTGGCAACTCCTCGAGAATGCTGTCGTCGGTTGTGCCCTGATGCGAGCCGCGGCCTGGGAATCGGTCGGCGGCTACGACGAGACCATGACCTCGGGCAACGAGGACTGGGAGCTGTGGCTCCGACTCACCGGGGCCGGGTGGGGTCAGGTCCGGGTCGAGGAGCCGTTGTTCCTGTACCGAAAACACGGCGTATCGATGAGCGTCACCACTGAGGGAAGGTTCGAAGAAGGCCGACGCATGGTCCGCGACCGGAACCCCGCCCTATATGGGCGAGAAACGATAGGCGGGGCGAGGCGACGTTGGTACCCCCTGCTCACGGTGGTCGGGGCCGCGAACCCGGTCACCGATGACGCCGAGCTTGCGGCGGACATCGATGATCTCGCCACCTCCTGGGGCAAATACGTGGTCGACCTGAGGGGGTTCGAAGACCGCGTCTCCGGTTCGGTGTTGCTCCAGTTGGCCGATCTGCTCGAGACCAACCCCGACGTGGCGTTTGCCCGGACCTCCGCCGACCCGCCGCTCGTCTTGATCCGGCGCTGGAACCTGCACGATCCCGCGGCGGCACCGGATGGCGAGGTCGTTCTGCTCGACCATACGACCGGCCCCCAGCCTCTCCAGCCCGGGTCTCTCCCCCGTCCGGGCTGGTTCGTCCCCGAAGAGGTCGCCGAGGCGGGGCTCCCGGTGCAGAGGCAGCGTCCCGAGGAGTCGGCGGTCATGCCCGACCCGGAGCGCTGGTGATGCCACTCTGGCTGAAACGGTTGATCCGGCCGCTGATCCCCAACCGGGTCATGGCCCGCTACCGGCTGGTGCAGCATTCGAAACACTCCCGGGTCAATGTCGATGTCTTCCTCGATGACGCGACCCAGGTGAAACGATGGCTGGACGTCACCCCGGACACCTACCGGGTCAGGTTGTCGCTGCCCAGCAGCGGGGAGACCACCGAGTTTCTCACCGTCACCGACCCTTCCCTCCCGGTGAGCCAGGACCTGGCCAACCGGGCGGTCATCACTCTCGGCGACACCGCCATCGGAGCAGGGGTGGTCGGCGAGGTCGACGGCCCCCGGCTCGCCGGGCGACGACGCGTCGAGCCGATGATCGGCCCCCGGATGATCGCGGTGAGGAGCAGCCTCCTCGCCGAGGTGGGTGGGGTCCCCGAGGGAAAGCACCCGCTTCCCGGTCTGCTCGCCCGCATCCGCGACGCGGGGCATCGCATCGGTCTCATCCCGATCCCCGCCGCCGACGCCCCCACGGTGCGCTCCGATCCGATCACGCGGGCCCCTGTGGTTGTCCTGGCCGCGGTCCCCCTCCACGACATCGGCGGCGGTTCCCGAAGCACCCAACTGGCGTTGGAGCTGGTGCGACAGGGATATCACG
>DATHVR010000100.1:0-14033 GCA_035461175.1 Acidimicrobiia bacterium
AACCGTCAGCGCCGCCACCAACCTCATAGACATCGCCGTCACCTTCCCGGCCATCACACCTCCAACAGACGAGATGACCAACAGTGTCAGCGATGTCCCGCCACATACCTGTCAGCGATCACCAGAAAGTCAACAGCGCGCCATAGCGCGCAATTCTGTCGCGAAAACCGTGGGTGGCCTCGCGGCTAGTCCGTCGTGCCCCGGCGCCAGGAGTCGTAGAGGCGGCCGTAGACGCCACCCTCGCTGACCAACTCAGCGTGGGTGCCGTCCTGGACGATCCGTCCCTGGTCGAAGACCAGGACTCGATCGGCCTTCTCGGCGGTGGAGAGCCGGTGGGCGATGGTCACCACCGTGCGGCCTTCGGCCAGGTTCTCCATCGCCCGGTTGATGCGGACCTCGGTGGCAGGATCCACCGCCGACGTGGCCTCGTCCAGCACCAGGAGATCGGGGTGGGCGATCGCCGCCCGCACCAGGGTCACCAACTGGCGCTCACCCACCGATAGGGCGTCGCCCCGCTCGCCTACGGGGGTGTCGAGGCCGGCGGCCATCTCGTCGAGCCAGACGCTCAAGCCGAGCGAGACGAAGGCGGCCCGCACCTCCTCGTCGGTGGCCTCGGGCCGTCCCATGCGGACGTTGTCCCCCACCGTCCCCGAGAACAGCATCCCCTCCTGGGGCACCATCACCACCCGGTCGCGCAACGAGTCGAAGCGGACGGTGGAGACGTCGACATCACCCACCCGCACCACTCCCTGGGTGGGGTCCATCAGCCGCGTCAGGAGCTTGGCGAAGGTGGTCTTGCCGGAACCGGTCTCACCCACCACCGCCACCTTCTGGCGGGGCTCGATCCTGACGTCGATGTCGACGAGGGCGGCGTGGCCGCTGGCCGTGACGCCGATCTCGCCGGGACGGGGATAGCGGAAGCAGACCCCCTCGAAGGTCACCCCCAGCGGCCAGTCGGGGAGATGAACCCCCTCCTCGCCGGGATCGGCCACGTCGGGGGCTATGTCGAGCACGTCGAGCACCCGTCGCCAGCCGGCTACCGCCGTCTGGGCCTCGTTGACGGCCTCCCCCAGAATCTGAACGGGCTGAATGAACAACTGGACCAGGAAGAGGAAGGCCACCACCGTTCCGACCGTGGTCATCCCCCGCACGGCCATGATCGTCCCCGCCACTACCACGGCAGCCAGGACCAGACCCGACAGCAACTCGCCCACGCCCGAGAACGACGACGAGAGCTTGCCGGCGTCGATCCCGGACTGGCGGTGCTCGTCGATCGCCACCGCCAGCCGACGCCGCACCCGACTCTCGATGCCGTAGGCGCGGATCACGGGGGCGCCCACCACTACCTCGGCCAGCACCGCCAGCAGGCGACCCACCTTCTCGCGTACCTTGAGGTAGGCGCGGTCGAGGCGGGCCTGGAACCATCTCATGGTGAGGAGGATGATGGGAAGCGACGCCACCACCACCGCTCCCAGCAACGGGGAGTAGAACAGCATCACCAGGAGGGAGAGCAGGGCCTGGCCGCTGTTGGTGATGAGCATCAGCCCGGCCCACTGCATGAAGCGACTGATCTCGTCCACGTCACTGGTGACCCGCGACACCAGCGACCCCCGTTGTTCGGAAGCCTGGTGGAGCATCGACAGGTCGTGGATGTGACGGAAGGCCCGGATACGAAGCCCGGAAAGGGCGGTCTCGGACACCCGAGCCAGCCGCAGGTGCATCCACCCGGTGGCAGCGGCCGTTACCAGCACGGCCACCAGGGCATAGAGGCACATGCGGAGGACGAAGGCCATGTCGACGCCTCCCTCCCGGAGGCCGCCGTCGATGACCTGCTGGATGGCGATCGGCACCACCACCCGGCCCGCAGTTGCCATCAGAGCGAGCACCAGCGTGCCGGGCAGTCCCCGCCGCAGTTCGGGGGAGAGACGGAGCCCACGCCGGATCGTCCGCATCGCCCCCTGGCGGGGCCGGGCCACCTCGGGCGCAGTCACGGCTGCCATCAGGTGGCCGCCTCGGTCTCGTAGGCGTCGATCAGGTCGGCGTATTCAGGGAGGCTGAGATAGAGATCGTCATGGGTGCCGCGTCCGATCACCCGTCCATCGCTCACGAAGATCACCTCGTCGGCGAGGACGATCGAGGAACGGCGGTAGGCGACGATGACGACGGTGGTGTCGAGAGTGGCCAGGCCGGCGAGGATGTCGGACTCCACGGCCGGATCCACCGCCGAGGTGGCGTCGTCGAGCACCAGCAGCCGGGGCCGGCGTATCAGTGCTCGCGCCAGAGCCACCCGCTGGCGCTGGCCCCCCGACAGTGACGCCCCCCGCTCGCCGACGTGGGTGTCATAGCCCTCCGGAAGCTCGCGGATGAATCCGTCCGCCTGGGCCAGACGTGCCGCTTCCACCACCTGATCGCCGGTGTAGTCGCCGCCGAGAGTGATGTTGGCCCGGATCGTGTCGTCGAACAGAAACGGCTCCTGGAACACGAGCGCGGCACTCTCGGCGATCTCGCTCCGGTCCAGGTCGACCAGGCCGCGCCCGTCGAGGCGGATGGCGCCCCGGTCGGGATCGAAGAGGCGCACCAACAGGTGGGCCACGGTCGACTTGCCGGATCCGGTGGGACCGACCAGCGCCACCGTGCGGCCGGGTTCGACCTCGAGCGTGACCGCTTCCACTCCCCGCCGGTCGCTCTCGGTCCCACGATCGAGACCGGCCTCGGAGTCGGCCAGGTCCAGGGTGGTCGTCTCCGGATAGAGGTAGCCGACCTCTTCCGCCTTCGCCGCCGCCCCACCCCCGGGGGCGAGACGATTCGAGCCGTACTCGACCGTCTCGCGGGTGCCCAGCACACCCTCGATCCGGTCCCAGCCCACCACCGAGCGGGGCAACTCCCCCAGGAGCCACCCGAAGACACGCATCGGCACCGCCACCAGGCGGAACAGGAAGGCGAAGGTGACCAAATCTCCCGCGGTGAGGACGCCCTGCTGGACCCGCCAGGCGCCCACCGCCAGGATCCCGATCACGGCGATGTTGGGAAGGGCCTCGATGACGGGGTCGAAGGCGGCCCGCAGCTTCCCGACCTCGACCATCCGGTCCCGGAGCAGGTCGGAGCGGGCCCCGAATCTCCCCACCTCGGCGTCCTCGCGGCCCAGGGTCTTGACGACCAGGGCGGCGTCGAACGACTCGTGGGCGATCTCGGCCACCTCGGCCCGGAGGCGCTGGGCCGAGGCCGCCGCCGCCCGCATGCGGCGCTGGTACAGGAAGTTGGCCACCCCGATGGCGGGACCGGCCGAGAACCCGATTAGGGCGAGAAAGGGATCGGTGACGAGGAGGAGGATGGCGGTGATCACCAGCATCAGTAACACGCCGAAGGCCATCGGCAGCGGGGCGGCGATGAACGAAGCTGCCTCCACGTCGGCGTTGGTGTTAGAGAGGAGCTGGCCGGTGGGGTGGCGCCGGTGCCACTCGATGGGAAGTTCCAGATAGCGATCGGTGA
The DNA here is from genome assembly GCA_035461175.1 of Acidimicrobiia bacterium. GTDB lineage: Bacteria > Actinomycetota > Acidimicrobiia > Spongiisociales > ZC4RG35 > DATHVR01. Next base: position 3,490 of record DATHVR010000100.1, read on the forward strand.
CCTCGGTGCGGTCCCGTGCCTGGAGCCGGTACTGGGCGGCGTAGGCCCCCAGCCGGCGGCCGGTGATGCCGATGCCCCGGACGGTGGACACCCCCAGCACCAGCAGGGCGGCCACGACCAGGGTCGAGGTCGCCACCTCGCCCGCCGCCACCGACGGGAGCAGGACGTCGTCGGTGACCCAACCGAGCACGAAGGAGGACGCCACGGTGGCGGCTGCGAACAGGGTGGTGCCCAGCGCCCCGAAGGCGAACTGGCGCGGCGCTCTTCTCAGTTGACGGACGATCAGGGCCCCGCCACGCCGGCGCAGGCCGCCGGCGGAGGGATCCTCGAGGACTCGACTCACGACTGATCAGGGTATAGCCGCCGGGGTGGGCAGCGGAACCCGCCTACTCCACGTCGAATCCCACCTCGAGGGACAACCGGGTGGACTCCCAGTACGCGCCCATTCGGGAGGCGAAGCGGTCGGGCTTCTCGGTGTAGACCCGCATCCCCAGCACCCGGGCGACCGCCTGCAGCTCCGAGCGGCGGTGCTGGGCCAGGGCGGCGAAGAGGGACCTCTCCACCGGGTCGGGGCACAGCTGCTGGTCGACGGTCAGCAGACCCAGCAGAGCGGCCAGGTCGTGTTCCTCCCCCAGGATGTGACCGAGTTCGTCCAGAACGATGGCGGTGCCCCCCACCACCTCGGGCCACAGCGGGTTGAGGATCTCCATCTGGTGACGCAGGTACTTGACCCGCTTCCGCCAAAGGTGGAAGTGGGTGGCGGTGGGGCGGGTGTAGGCCCGCTTCATCTCGGTTCTCCCCCGCCCATAGGTACCGATGAGCCCCGAACGGATCGAACCGAAACGGTCCTTGATCGGCTTCCCGTATACGGCAGGCTCGCCGGGCTCGACCGGCCACGCGGCGAATCGGATCCGGGTTCGCTCGAGGGTCGATGCCACCTGATCGACGGAATCCGACTCGAAAAGGACCCGATTTCGGATCTGCAGGGCGCGGCGATCGAGGCGCTCGGCCAGGTCGTCGAAGACGTCGACCGGTAGCGACCCCTCGAACCGGGCGGCGAGGTTGGTCACCGTCTCCACCGCCACCGCCCCATCCCTGACCCCGGCCAGCAGACGGGCGGCGTCGCGCAGGCTGCGATTCTCGTACTTGTAGGCCCGTTCCCCGATCTCGGACCGGACCAGGCGCAGGATCGCCCGCAGGCGCTTCATCGCCTTTCGGGTCTCGTGGACGGCGTGATCGATGTCCTCGGCGTCTCCGGCCAGACCCCGCAGGGCGTGCTCGGCCTGCTCCACTCCCAGCCGGCGCAGGCCCGCCCCCAGGGGCTCGCCGGGGGTGAGTTCGAAGCCGTCTCCGGTCACAGCCGGAAGGTAGCGGATGCGGGAGACGTCGAGGTGGCGCTGCACTCCGCTCATGCTACCGGGCCCCTTTCGGCACACCGCTCGAGCACCCGCCATGATGGTGAGGCGAGAGGAGAGGATTGAAGCTTTCTGCCGGCCTGTTGCCCTACCGCTGGAGGGGGAAGTGGGAGGTGCTGATCGCCCACCCGGGCGGCCCCTACTGGGCCCGCAAGGACGCCGGCGCCTGGTCTCTGATCAAGGGGGTGGTGGACCCCGACGAGGACGTACGCGCTGCCGCCCGACGCGAGTTCACCGAGGAGACGGGGTGGCCGGCACCCGGCGGCGAGTGGCTAGACCTGGGCGAGATCCGGCTGCGGTCGGGGAAGGTGGTTCGGGGCTGGGCGGTGGCCGGCGACTACGACCCGGCCACCCTGCACCCGGGCGAATTCCTCGCCACCCTGGGCGGTCGCCAGGTCAGCTTCCCCGAGATCGACCGGGTGGAGTGGTTCGACCTCGTGGCCGCCCGGGAGAAGTTGAACCCGGCCTACGGGGGCCATCTCGATCGGCTGGAAGCACAACTCCCCGTAGATGGTTGAATTCTATAGAGGTGATGTGATGACCGACCTTCCCAAGACCGACCACGAATGGAAAGAACGACTCGACGCCACCCAGTTCAACGTGCTGCGTAAGGCGGGCACCGAGCCTGCCTTCACCGGCAAGTACTGGGACGAGCACCGACCCGGCGTCTACCGCTGTGCCGGCTGCGGGGAGGCGCTGTTCTCCTCGGAGACGAAGTTCGAATCGGGCTCCGGGTGGCCCAGCTTCTACGAACCGATGGAAGCCGGCGGGATCGCAGAGGACGAGGACCGCTCCTACGGAATGGTGCGGACCGAGGTCAAGTGCGCCAATTGCGGCGGGCACCTCGGCCACCTGTTCCCCGACGGCCCCCACCCCACCGGACTCCGCTACTGCATCAATTCGGCCGCCCTAGACCTGGAACCGAATCAAGACCTGGCACCAAAAGAGGATTGATCCCGATCCTTTTCGCGAAAACGGGGTGTCGAGGGGCTACTGGCGGGCGGCTCGGGCCGAGCCGACGACGTCCAGCAGGAGGTCGGAATCGACCGGAGGGGGCGGCATGTCGGTGAGGGCCACCTCGCCTCGCATGATGTCCCCTTCCAGGCCGTAGGGGATGCCGATCTTGTCGAGTACCCGCAGCATGGCCCGGTTCTCGGGCAGGACCTCGAATTCGAAGGTGGAGAACCCCACCGCCTGGGCCACCGGGGCCAGGCAGACGATGAGCAGGGGGGCCAGGCCCCGACCCTGGAACTCGTCGAGCACGGTCACCGCCACCTCGGCCACATCGGAACGGGTGGTGGTGCGGGAGTATCGGGCCAACGCCGCCGGTTCGCCGTCCACCAGCGCCGCCCAGGCGAATCGGCTCACCATGTCGAGTTTGGTCAGGTATTCGAGTTCGGAGCCGCTGAGGACGTTGACCGGAGCCATGAAGCGCAGGTAGCGAGACCGTTCCGACAGCAGCCCGAAGCCCTCCACCAGCAGTTCTTTGTGGCGGGAGTCGAGCGGAATCAGCTCGACGGCACTCCCCCGGAGGTCCAGACGAGCCGTTAGCGGCGGTCTCCAGATCTTGGTTTGCATCAAGTCACTTCTCTAGAGGTTGGGTGCTTGCAATTGCAAGCATACCCTCCTCTAGCGCCAAACGGAAGGGTCCGGTCATCGATTCCCGCTCGGGGGACCTTTCCCATAGCCTGTCTCCCTCGTGTCCCGCCGCCCACCGCTCGTCTTCATATTCACCGTCACCCTGACGGGAATTCTCAACACCACCCTGGTCACCCCCGCCATTCCCGACATCCTGGCCGACCTCTCGGTACCGGATCGCCGCTCCGGCATCCTGGTCGCCGCCGGATCGGTGGCGGGGATCTTCGTCGCCCCCATCATCGGACTCCTGGCCGACCGCTACGGTCGTCGGAGCGTCCTCACCGCCTGTCTGAGCATCTTCGGAGTCTTCGGGGGCCTGGCGGCGATCGCACCCACCTTCGAGGTGCTGCTGGGGGCCCGTTTCCTCCAGGGCGTCGGCTCGGCCGGCCTGATAAACCTGGCCGTGGTTCTGATCGGAGACCACTGGAGCGGGGCCGACCGGACCCGGTTGGTGGGGCGTAACGCCTCGGTGCTCACCGTGGGCCTGGCCGGGCTCCCGGCACTTTCGGGTGTCATCACCGAGGCGGCCGGATGGCGGGTCACCTTCGGCCTGTACACCCTGGCGCTGGGGACGGCGGCGGCGGCATGGTTCGTGCTCGAGGCGGGACGACCCGAGAACCCACCCCGTCCCCGGGACCAGATCCGGGGCGCCGGGGAGGTGGTGAGAAGACCCGAGGTGACGGTCACGCTCCTGGTCGGGTTCCTCGTGTTCGTCATCATCTTCGGACTGTTCCTGACCGTCCTCCCCCTCCATCTCGCCCAGCGCTTCGACATGGAGGCAGGCGCCCGGGGGATCATGATCTCACTGCCCGCCATCACCTCCACCCTGGCGGCCTTCAACCTGGGCCGGATCCGGGCGGCGATGTCGGTGAAGAGCCTGGTCCTGCTGGGGGGAGCCGGGCTCACCGTCTCCTTCTTCTTGATCGGCCTGGCGGGAGCGGTGGTGGTCGTCGTGATCGGGGCCCTCATCTATGGAGCATCGGAGGGCTCGTTCATCCCCACGCTCCAGGACGAGGCGATGGAGGCGTCCCCCGACGAGCATCGGGGGGCGGTGGTGGCGGTGTGGGTGGCGGCCGCCCGATTCGGCCAGACGCTGGGACCGCTGCTGGCCGGCCTGGTCCTGAGTTGGTGGGACCCGGCCACCACCCTCATGGCCGGATCTGCCCTCGGCCTGCTCATCATCCTGACCGGGCTGGTGGGTCCGTTCCGGGCCCAGCCCGCCCGGGCCGGAGCCAGTTTGCCCCCCAGCTGAGAACCGTCCGGGTAGGGTTTCGGAGCGAATGACCCCCTGCCACGACCCACGATGACCCGGGCTTCGACCAGCACCCGATCTTTCGGGTCGGGCAAGCGCGAGAACCACGACGCCACCGACTTCTACCGGCGGTTCCATCCTCCCGAGGTCTCCGACGACGCCGAGGTCCGTCCGCCCGCCACCGTCGACCAGATCTTCTGCGGGGACGCCGCCGCCATGACCCGCGCTCAGGTGGCCGACAAGTCGGTCGCGCTGGTGGTGACCTCACCTCCCTACTTCGCCGGCAAGGAGTACGAACAGGAGATGGGCCAGGGCCACGTCCCCTCTACCTACGTCGAGTACCTGGAGATGCTGCACGACGTGCTGGCCGTGTGCGTCGACAAGCTGGAGCCGGGCGGGAGGGTGGCGATCAACGTCGCCAACCTGGGCCGCAAGCCGTACCGGTCTCTCTCCTCGGACGTGATCTCGGTCCTCCAGGACGATCTCGGCCTGCTGATTCGGGGCGAGATCGTGTGGCGGAAGGCGCGCGGCGCCGGCGGCTCCTGTGCCTGGGGTTCGTTCCGGTCGCCCGCCAACCCGGTGCTGCGTGACCTCACCGAACGGGTGGTGGTCGCTTCCAAGGGGCGATTCGACCGGGCTCTGCCTCGCCTCCGCCGGGCCGAGTTGGGACTGCCACACGAGGCCACCATCGGCCGGGACGAGTTCCTCGAGGCCACCATCGACGTGTGGGAGATCCCGCCCGAGTCCGCCTCCCGGGTGGGGCATCCGGCCCCCTTCCCGGTCACCCTCCCCCGCCGGTTGATCGAGCTTTACACCTATCGTGGCGATCTGGTGCTCGACCCCTTCATGGGCTCGGGCACCACCGCCCTGGCCGCGTTGGAGACCGACCGCCACTATGTCGGCTTCGACACGGATCCCACCTACGTCGCCCTGGCCGAGGAGCGCATTTCGGCTTTCCAGGCGACATCCCGCCACCATGAGGGCTGAATGTCGCCCGAGAAGTTGAAGATCCTGGTCGTCTGCCTGGGGAACATCTGCCGCTCCCCGGCCGGCGAGGCGGCGCTGCGGGAGGCGGCGGCCGCGTCCGGACTCGACCTGGTGGTGGATTCCGCCGGGACCGGGCCGTGGCACGTCGGCGACCCCCCCAACTCCCAGGTCCGGGCTGCCGGGGAACGGGCCGGACTGCTTATCGACGGACGCGGTCACCAGGTCACAGCGCCCGCCGACCTCGAGGACTACGACATCATCCTGGCGATGGACCGCTCCAACCTCCACGCCTTGAAGCGGATCGCCCCCGAACTCACCGACCGCATGCATCTGTTCCGTAGCTTCGATCCCCACGCCGCCCACGACGAGATGCCCGATCCGTACGGCCTGTCCGACGCCGACTTCGACGACACCGTGGAAAGGGCCCGCTCCGGAGCCCGGGCGATCGTGGCCGCGATCGAGGCCGGTCGCCTGCCCTGAGATGACCCTGCGCTGAGATGCAGTGGGCCCGCCTCACCCGTGGCCGTCACGACGGCCGGGAGGTCGTGATCAAGACCACCGACTACGACGCCCGCGTCGAGGCCGACGGACTCCGCGCCCTGGCAGACGCCGGCGCCCCTGTTCCCGGCGTGATCTCCGTCGATGCCGACCGGCTGGTCATGGATGCGGTCGGCGGACCCGAGGACTGGGAGGGGCTGGGCCGGGCCCTGGCCCGGGTCCACCGGGCCACCGCCCCCGCCTATGGCTATGCCATCTCCAACTACATCGGGGCCCTGCCCCAGGACAATCCCTGGACCGAGTCGTGGCCGGTGTTTTACGCCCGCCACCGCCTCGAGCCCTACCTCGCCGACCTCCCGGTCGAAGTCGCCCGCCGGCTCCAGGCCGCCATCGAGGACGGCCGCCTGGCCGGGCTCCTCGACCACGGTCAGCGCCCCGCCCTCGTCCACGGCGACCTGTGGTCGGGCAACGTCGTCGCGGGCCGCTGGTTGATCGACCCCGCCGTCCACTACGCCGACCGCGAGCTCGATCACGCCTTCTCGGCCGTGTTCGGCGGCATCCCGCGCCAGATGTGGAGCGCCTACGAAGAGGTGTGGCCCCTCGATCAGGGCTGGGAGGAGCGCCGCCCTGCGCTTCAGCTCTACCACCTCCTGGTCCATGTCCGGCTCTTCGGAGACTCCTACGTGGGGATGGTGGCCGAGCGCCTCGACCGCCTCGCCTGGTAGGTCAGGAACGGGGGCGAGAGGCCAGCCAGGCGGTGTACTCGTCGGCCAGGCCCACCAAAAGCGGCGGCAACAGGGCGCCCGTCATCACCCCGGCAGCGGGTTCGGCGATGAGGAGCAGGACCAGCATGTAGACCGAGGCGAAGGCCACCGCCACCAAACGATTACGCATCAGCTTGGCGAGACCTAGCGGATTGAGGGTGAGGGCGAAACCTACCCCAAATCCGACCGCCGCCCCGAGGATGGGTGAGATGAGGCCGAAGGTGAGGCCCAGAGCCAGCAGCAGGCCCATGGCCCACAAGACCCGTTTGGGCGCCTCCGGGTTACGGGAGACGAAGGCGACGATCAGGAAGACGAACGGCGCCAGCGCCAGGCCGATGGCGACCAGGCCGACGTCGATCACCCCCGGGGTGGCGGTGGCGGCGGCGTAGAAGAAGTAGCTGAACATCATCGCCACGATGCCCAGGCCGAGCGCCAACCAGTTGCGCCTTTTCGACGCTTCGACTTCGGGATCCAGCGTCAGTTGCTATCCCTTGACAGAACCGGCGGTGAGGCCGCGGACGAAGTACCGCTGGAGGGCGAAGAAGACCAGCATCGGCACGATCACCGTGATGAAGGCAGCCGCCGGCAACAGGCTGAGGGCACCCTCGCCGCGACCGGCCAGGTTGGCCAGTTCCACCTGCAAGACGGCGTTGGCGGGGTTGGCGACTCCCAGGAACACCAGTGCCACCAGGTAGTCGTTCCAGATCCACAGGAACTGGAGCACGGCGAAGGCGGCAATGACCGGGGTGGAGAGGGGAAGTATGAGTTTGGTGAAGATCTTGTAGTGATCGGCCCCGTCGATCTCGGCCGATTCGATGATCGAGGACGGCAACGACCCGATGTAGTTGCGGAACAGGTAAACCGCCAGCGGGAGGCCGAACCCGGCGTGGGCCAACCACACCCCGGGAAAGGTGCCGTTGATGTCGAGCGAGGTGTAGATGCGCAGGATGGGGATGAGGGCCATCTGCAGGGGCACCACCATGAGCCCAACTACCACGGCAAAGAGAATATTGCGGCCCGGAAACTTCATCCAGGCGAAGGCGTAGGCGGCGAAGGCGGCCACGGTGATCGGGATCGCCACCGAGGGGATCGTCACCGCCGCCGAGTTGGCGAAGGCATTTCCGAAGCCACGCTCCAACACGTTGGCATAGTTCTCCAACGACCAGGTAGCGGAGTTGAACAGGTCCCCGAATACGGTCCACCAACCCGACCCGCGGATCGTACGCGGCTCCCGGAAACTGTTGATCAGCAGGCCGATGGTCGGAATCGTCCAGATCAGGGCGATGAACGCCACCGCCAGGTAGACCGGGATCCGGGACAGCGTGAAGGACTCGCGGGGATCCTTGGGCTGGCGGGCGGGTGCCTCGGCCTTGGTTTCGGTAGCGGTGGTCATCGGGTCGCCTCCTGCTCCTGGAACCGTTTGATGTTGATGACGAGGATCGGGGTGACCACGATCAACAGGATCACCGCCAGCGCCGCGCCCAATCCGTCATTGCTGTTCCGGAAGAACTCGGTCATCATCCGTTCCGCCACCACCGAGGTGCCGTCGGCACCTCCGGTCATCACCCACACGATGTCGAAGACTTTCCACGTCGTTATCAGGACCGTGGTCCATACGACCACGATCGTGGAGGCGATTGTCGGGATCACGATCCGTCGGAACACCTGCCACTCGTTGGCCCCGTCGATACGGGCTGCCTCGAGAAGATCGTCGGGGACGCCCTTCAACGCCGACGACAGAATGATCATCGCAAAGCCGGTCTGGGTCCAGATCAGGATCACCATCAGGAACAGGTTGTTCCAGGGCTGCTGCTGCAACCAGAAGATCGGATCGCCGCCGAAGGCAACGACGATGGCGTTGAGGAGCCCGATTTGCTCCCCGAAACCCTCGGACCGATAGCTGTACATGAAGGTCCACACCACCGAGGCAGCTACGAACGAGATCCCCATGGGCAGGAAGATGAGGGACTTGGCGGCCGATTCGGACCGACGTGGCAACCGGTCGGCCAGAGTGGCGAAGGCGAGGCCGATGGCGGTGGCGAAGATCGGCACCACGATCGCCCAGAGAATGCTGTTGCGGATCGAGACGAGGTACTCGCTCTCGGTGAGGATCCGCTGGTAATTGTCGATGCCGACGAACTCCTCGCCCGCCCGGTCCTGGAAGCTGAGGATAATGGTCTGAACGGTCGGGTAGACCAGATAGAAGCCCAACAGAATGATGGCGGGTCCGGCGAACGCGAAGGGTCGCACCGCCGCCTGCACCCGCATCGGCATCGACGAGACCAGCCTGTCCATGGCCCAGAAGAGAATCCAGACTCCGCCCACGCCCACCACGACGGCGATGACGATCTGCAACAGCTTGTTCGTCCCCGGGTCCTGAAGCACCTCGAAGGTGAAGAAGAAGACGACGAGAAGGGCCGGAACCACCAGCGCCGAGAGAATCCGGAGCACCCAAACCCGCAGCGAGTTCTCCTCGGCGCCGACTTGTGTTTCCGGAGGCGCCGATTCCTGATCCGGGAAGTCCTCTTCCATCACCGGTGGAGTAGACATCTCTCTCCTCGTCCGTCTCAATCGTGCAAATCGACCATAGCGGGCCGATACCCAACCTGACGGACTGGAGGGGCGGTTTCCCGCCCCTCCAGTGTCAGGTCGTTTGTTGCTGCGCCGGCTTACGGCCAGCTGGCCTCGATGGTGTCGACTACCTCTTGGGTGTCGGCGCCCTGGGCCCAGTTGACCATGCCTTCCCAGAAGGAGCCCTGGCCGACCTCGGGGGGCATGAGGTCGGAGGCGTCGAACACGAATGTGTTCTCAGCTAGGGCAGTGGTGATCGCATCGGCGAACGTCTCGGCCGAAGCCGACTCGTAGCAGCCGATGTCGACGTCCTTGTGGCCGGGAAGCCGTTCGACGCCGGCCACACCGTGGCCGCCGTACGGTGCGATTCCGCCACCAGAAGCCGAAGCCAGCGTGCACTGCCAGTCGGGACTGATCCAGTCCTGGAGGGCCTGAACGGTGCTGTCCTCGGCCTCGAACACGATGATGGTGTCGCCGCCGCCCATGGCGCCGGTCTGGCCGTCGATGGTCGGGAAGCTGAACACCCCGATCTCAGACTCTTCTCCGTCCTCGTAGTCCGGCTGATCCACGAACACGTTCGAGATGAACGAGCCCTGCTTCAACATGGCGCACCCGGGCGGGTCCTGGAACAGGGGTCCGGGAGAGTCGTTGAAGTTGACCCCCGTCACGTTGGCCGGTCCTCCGAGCACGAAGCCCTCGCCGTGGAAGATCTCACCGAAGGTGTCGAAAGCTTCCACGACCATCGGGTCGTTGAACGGGATCTCGTTGTTGTACCACTGGGCGTAAGCCTCGGCGCCATGGAGACGGACGAAGATGTCTTCGATCCAGTCGGTACCCGGCCATCCAGTGGCGCCACCCGACTCGAAGCCGAAGCACCACGGGGTGAGGCCGTCATCGACCATTTGCTGGGAGAGGGCGACCATGTCCTCGTAGGTTTCGGGGGTCTCATAACCACCGTCCTCGAAGGTCGGGATGTGATAGAAGACGACCGACTTGAAGTTCGGGAACCACGGAATTCCGTAGTGCTGCCCGTCTTCACACAAACCGAGATCCATCCAGAACTTCGAGTGATTCTCTTCCATTTCGGCTATGTCGAAGCCCATCTCCTCGAGGGAGACCAGCGCGCCTTCATCGGCGAAGGCACAGATCGAGGCCGGCTGGGGAGTGAAGGCGACTTCGGGGGGATCCCCGCCGTCGACCGCAATCCGCAACTCGTCCTCGAATCCGTCCGAGCCTCGGTACGTGATGCTCGATCCCGTCTGTTCGTTGTAGACGTCCACGAAGCCGGCGAGGGCATCGCCCTCTACGCCGGTCGGTGCCCCGAACAGGGCGAAGTCGGCGCCGACTTCCTCGGCCTCTCCTCCCCCACCTTCAGCGGTGGTCTCCGTGCCGCCGCCCTCGGCGGTGGTGTCAACGGCA
>DATHVR010000101.1:0-9840 GCA_035461175.1 Acidimicrobiia bacterium
GCGGTGATGTTCGTGCTCACCCGCCCCCGCAACCATCGCATCCTCGAAGTCGCCTTCCGCCCCGTCTCCGAACCCTCCATGGGATAGAGTCGGAAGTCGGAAGTCGGAAGTCGGAAGTCAAGCCCAACCTGGGGAGCGACAGACGACCTCTGACGCGACAGGCGAGGACGGATGGCCCCGCCCTCCCCTCGGTCCACACGAGCAGCCGCGGGGGGTTACAGGGGGGTCGTCCCCCCTTGATCATCACGGAAGTCGGAAGTCGGAAGTCCAAACCTCGGGAGACAGACGAGCTCTGACCCGACAAGGCAGGACGGATGGCCCCGCCCTCCCCTCGGTCCACACGCGCAGCCGCGGGGGGTTACAGGGGGGTCGTCCCCCCTTGATCATCACAGGGGGTTACAGGGGGGTCGTCCCCCCTTGAACATCACAGCTGGTTGAAGGTTGGGGAAAGGGCCGGGTAGAGGTTTCGGTAGACGGCGTGGCGGGCGGCATAGGCCTCCGTTTCCTCCGACGGTGAGGCCGACGGGCGCACATCGACCACCTCGGCGCAGGCAGCTTCCACGGAGTCGAACCAGCCCGAGCCCACACCCGCCAAAAGCGCGGCGCCGTAGGCGGCACCTTCCTCGGTCGACACCGAGACGATCTCCGCTCCCAGCACGTCGGCGAGGATCTGGCGCCACAGGGCGCTGCGGGTGCCTCCTCCTGAAGCCCGAATCTGGGTGGGAGTCGCGAGACCGGCTTCGGTCATCAAGTCGAGGCCGTCCTTGAGGCCGAAAGCGACCCCTTCCAGCACTGCCCGCGTCATGTGGCGCAGGTCGTGCCGCACCGTGAGGCCGACGAAAGCACCTCGAGCCAGGGGGTCGGGGTGGGGCGTGCGCTCTCCGGTGAGGTAGGGCAGGAAGTAGAGGCCGTCGCTGCCGGCCGGCACATCGGCCGCTCCCTCCACCAGTTCGTCGAAGGAGCGGCCGGGGACGAGGGCGTCGCGCAGCCAGCGCAAGCTGCCGGCCGCCGACAGCATCACCCCCATCATGTGCCATCGGTCCGGCACCGCGTGACAGAAGGAATGGACCCGTCCACCGGCTTCGATGGCAGGACCCTCGGTGGTGGCGAAGACCACTCCCGAAGTGCCGAGCGACAGGGCCACCACTCCCGCCGTGACCGCCCCCACCCCTACCGCGTTGGCCGACTGATCACCACCACCGGCCACCACCGGAGTGCCCGCTGTCAGACCGGTGGCGTCCGCCGCCTCCTGAGAAAGGGTCCCGGTCACGGCCGGGCCCTCGAACGTGGGGGGGAGTAGCGCCGGGTCGATGCCGAGAGCCTCCAGCACCTCCGGTGACCAGGTGCGCCGGGCAAGGTCGAACAGGATCGTCCCCGACCCTCCCGCCACGTCGAGGGCGTATTCGCCGGTGAGCCGGTAGCGGACGTAGTCCTTGGGGAGGAGGATGTGGCGAACCCGGGCCCAGTTGTCCGGTTCGTGGCGGGCGACCCACAGGAGCTTGGGAGCGGTGAAACCGGTCAGGGCGTCGTTGCCGGTGATCTCGATCAGCCGCTCGGGCCCGACCCGCCGCCGGATCTCGTCGCATTCCTCGGCGGTTCTCTGGTCGTTCCACAGGATGGCGGGACGTATCACCTCGCCACCGTCGTCGAGCAGCACCGAGCCGTGCATCTGGCCCGTCAGGCCGACGGCTTCGACGTCGTTCGGGTCGACTCCGGTCTCACTAACCAGGGACCGCACCGCCTCGATGGTGGCGGTCCACCACAGGGCGGGGTCCTGCTCGGACCACAGTGGGCGTGGGGTGGCGTAGTCGTAGGAGGACATCGCCACCCCCGCCACCGATCCGGCCGCGTCGACCAGGACCGCCTTGGTGGCGGTGGTGGAGACGTCGATGCCGATCACGTGGGTCATTCACCCTCCCTATCCAGCGTCAACTCGAGGGCCACGTCGAGGTGGGGGCACTCCTGCGCCTGCCACCTCTCCCGATGCAGGGCCACATCGCCATGCTCCATCACCTCGAGCGGCCCCAGCGTCTCTAGCTCGCAGAAGGCATCATTGACGTAGACCTGTCCCACCGCCCCCCGGTCCGGGTACGGGCCTTCGCCGGCGGCGGGCGGTACCGTCTTGGTGAAGAGCCAACCGTCGCGGAAGTATCCGAGCCGGCCGGGGTCGGGGCCGGATCCGAACTTCGTCTGCGGGCCGGGGCGGGCGGCGATCAGGACGGCGCCGTCCCGGAACTCGAGTCGTTCGTCGATCAGACGCGAATAGGGCCACAGCACCAGCGAGCGATCGGCCTGGTAGCCCGACCCGGAGAGTTCTTCGACGGGAAGGATGGCGATGCCCCCGGCGATGAGCTGGGTGATTGCCCAGGGTGCCGCCGTCACCGGCACTGGCCCGACGCGGTGGAGGCGGTGTTCGACCACCAGGCCACCGTCCTCATCCCACAGCTCGATCTCCTTGGCGAAGCCGGCGCTATCGGCCGGGCCCCGGATGCGGAGGTGACCGTCGTCCACCTCGATCTCACAGGGATCGTCGTCGGGGACGTGAGTCAGCCGGGGCTCCTCGGGCGCCACCCACAGCCGGTGGCCGCCCCGGAAGTGCACCGTCCCCGCCGGGGACTCCAGGGTCGCTTCCGGACCGAGACGGACGAGCATCTCGGGGCCATCACCGGAACGAAAACCCAGCACCCTCGGCCCGAAGTCGTCGACGACGATCACCGAGTAGGAGCCGATCTGATGGGTGGCTTCGGCCACGCCTCAGCCGTTCTGATCCCAGATGACCCGATTGACCCGGTTCTCCAGCAGCTCCTGACGTCCGGAGACCGGATCGGGGTCGATCTCGCCTCCCATCACCTTGCTTTCCAGGGAACCGAGCGTCTCCGAGCCGTCCAGGATCGAGCGTCCCAGATCCCCGTCCCAGCCGGCGTAGCGTTCTGCCAGCGGGGCCGACAGCGTCTCGGCCTCGATCATGCCGGCCGCCACCAGCAGCGCCCGGGCCAGGGTGTCGATGCCACCGATATGACCGTGGAACAGGTCGGTGCGATCCATCGACTGACGGCGGAGCTTGGTGTCGAAGTTGAAACCGCCGGTGGTGAATCCGCCGCCGCGGAAGATCTCGTACAGGACCAGCGCCAGCTCATCCACCGAGTTGGGGAACTGATCCGTGTCCCAGCCGTTCTGGTAGTCGCCCCGGTTGGCGTCGACCGAACCGAAGATGCCGTTGGCCACCGCGTAGGCCACTTCGTGGTGGAAGCTGTGGCCGGCCAGCGTGGCGTGATTGCCTTCGATATTCACCCGATACTCGTCCATGAGGTCGTAGCGCTGCAGGAACCCGTGCACCGACTGGCTGTCGTAGTCGTACTGGTGCTTGGTGGGTTCGGCCGGCTTGGGCTCGATCAGGAGGGTCCCCTCGAATCCGATCTCGCGCTTGTGCTCGGCGACCATGGTCAGAAAACGGGCGAACTGCTCCTGCTCCCGACGGAGATCGGTGTTGAGCAGCGTCTCGTAGCCTTCCCGGCCTCCCCAGAGCACGTAGTTGGCCCCACCCAGTCGATGGGTGGCGTCGAGGGCGTGCTTGACCTGGGCGGCGGCGTAGGCGAACACCTCGGGGTCGGGATTGGTGGAGGCGCCGGCGGCATAGCGGGGATGGCCGAACAGGTTGGCCGTGCCCCACAGCAGCCGGATGCCGGTCTCGCGCATCTTCTGCTCGGCGTAGTCCACCATCGCCTCCAGGTTCCGGGCCGACTCGGAGAAACTGTCCCCGGTGGGGGCGATGTCGACGTCGTGGAAGCAGAAGAAGGGAACCCCGAGCTTGGAGATGAACTCGAAGGCAGCGTCCATCTTGCGCCGGGCGGCGTCCAGGCCGGGATCGCCGATCCAGGGACGGTCGAAGGTCCCCTCGCCGAACACATCACTGCCCGGCCATCCGAAGGAGTGCCAGTAGCAGACGGCGATCCGCAGCTGGTCCTCCATCCGGGCACCGAGTACCACCCGGTCGGGGTCGTAGACCCGGTAGGCCAGATCCTTCTCGGAACCGGACCCTGCGCAGGGAATATGTCCTTCCACCTCGTCGAAGAACGTTGCTGCCATCATCTCCTCCTGCTCTCGGGCGCCAGGGTATTGGCCGATCCGGGCCGGATGCGGCCAAACCACCATATTTTCGCGCACCTTCCAACAAAATCGGAGTCTAGGTAGTTCCGGGTGCGGGCTTCGACGTCCGATTCAGTCCAAAAAACACCGGGAACTGCAGACCCCGGAGCGGCGTCGGAACGACATGATCGAGCGACGCACCCTGGTGATCCTGTTCTTGATGTTGGTGGTGAGCTTCAGCGCCTTCGGTGTGGCCGAGGGCCTGGAGCGAGGGGCGAGAGCGGCGCCCACCCCCGCCGGGGTGCAGATGAGGTGATCCCGGGCCGGTGATTCAATGGTTGCGGAGGGCGGCGATCAACTCGTCCTTGGTCATGTCCGAGCGGCCTTCGATTCCGATCTCCTGGGCCCGCTCGTAGAGCTCGTCCCTGGTCCACTCTTCGTAAGGATCGGCCTTGCCGCCACGCCTGCCCGCCTCGGTGGCATCGGTGTTGGCGATCCGGGCCGCCTTCTCCTTGCTCATCCCCTCGGCGCGCATCGCCTCGTAGCGCTCGTCGTCCTTGACACTGGGACGGTCCTTGCCCTTGGGCATGTCGGCTCCTTTCGGTTCGACTCGACTACGCCCTACCCCACACCGGCCACCCGAAACCTCGTGCTTTACCCCGGCACCTTCGGCCGCAACGGTGACCTTCGGCACTAACGCCCCGGCCCGGCGGGAGAGATGATCGGAGTAGCCGGCCCAACACCGGCGAACCGTTCGTTCCTGGCGGAAAAGGAGACGCCATGTCGGCCCGGATGCGAGTCCTGATGACCCTGGGGATTCTGCTGGCGGCAGCCGTCACGGCCGCGACGACCGTACCCGTCGGAGTAGACGAGATCGGACAGATCGCACGCGGCACCCTGGCGGAGGCGTGGGGGGTCCCCGGCCTGGTGGTGATCCTGGCCTGGGCGATGCTGGCATTGGCCGTAACCCTCGCCTCCGCCCGGGAACGCCGGCCGGGCGCTACGTCGGGTGCGGTGGCCGCGCTGGCGGTCGTCCTCGGACTGGCCAGCGCCATCGTTGCCGTGCGGGGCGCCTGGTTGAATGTCTCGACCTTCGATATGCCGCAAACAGTCCAGGGAAGCCTGGATGTCTGGGGCTACGGCTCGGCGGCCGTCATCGCCATCGCCGCCGCCGTCGTCTTCGTCGAGAAAGACGGGCGGCTGTGGGCGCCGGGAGTGATCGGCCGGTGGACGACGGCCTGGGCCACAGCCTGTGTCGTGTTACTCCCACTGGCCTGGGGACACCAGGTCCTGCACACGCCGGGCGGCGCGCCGCTGGCGGTGGCCCTGGGTGTGACCTCGCTTGCCGCCGGGGTGGCGCTGGGGATCGTCACGAGAGGTTGGTGGCGACGCGACTCGAGCAACGAGCAGGCGACGATGCGGAAGCGAACGACGGCCGGGATCGCCACCGTCGCACTCATCATCGCGATCGGATGGGCGCTGATCGGCCTCTTCGTGTATTTCGCGGTGGGCGGTGGGCTCACCCTGAGCGGGATACTCGCCGTTCCGGCTCTGTTTGCGGTGATCGCCCTCATCCCGGGCACCCTCCCGCATGGCGTCACGGTCGCGTCTCACCCCACCATCGGCCACGCGGCCGGCTGAACGTCGGGCGAGAGCGAGAAGTGAGGATTGGTTTCGTTTGACGTAGGCCCCGGGGGGGCCGAACCTTCACAGTGGCCCCCGAGGACGAGGAACCGATGACCGCCGCCAAAGTCAATCTCCTGACCGACCAGGACATCTACCTCTGGAACGAGGGCTCGCACTTTCGTCTCTACGAGAAGCTCGGGGCCCATCTCGCCGCCGACGGCAACGGTGTCCATTTCGCCGTGTGGGCGCCCAACGCCGACTCGGTTGCGGTGGTCGGGGACTGGAACGGGTGGGACGGGGCCACCAACCCGCTGCAGGTGGTGCAGCAGTCGGGGATCTGGGCGGGCTTCGTGGCAGACGCCCGCAGCACCCACTCCTACAAGTTCCGGATCCGCAACGCGTCGTATCAGGTCGACAAGGCCGACCCTTTCGGCTTCCACCACGAGACCCCGCCCCGGACCGCCTCCAAGGTGTGGGACCTCGCCTACGAGTGGGGCGACGCCGAGTGGATGCGAGGCCGTGGCGAGCGCAACCGCCTCACCGACCCGATCAGCGTCTATGAGATGCACCTGGGGTCGTGGCGGCGTGATCCCGACCATCCCGAGCGCCTCCTCACCTACCGGGAGCTGGCGCCCCTGCTGAGCGAGTACCTGACCGAGCTCGGGTTCACCCACGTCGAGTTCCTCCCGGTGATGGAACATCCCTTCTACGGGTCGTGGGGGTATCAGACCACCGGCTATTTCGCACCTACCAGCCGCTTCGGTACCCCCCAGGACTTCATGTATCTGATCGACACCCTCCACCAGGCGGGTATCGGCGTCATCCTCGACTGGGTCCCGTCCCACTTCCCCGACGACGAGCACGGGCTGGGCTACTTCGACGGCACCCACCTGTTCGAGCACGCCGACCCCCGCCAGGGCTTCCACCCCGACTGGAAGTCCTCGATCTTCAACTACGGCCGGGCCGAGGTGCCCGCCTTCCTCATCTCCAGCGCCCTGTTCTGGCTCGACCGCTATCACATCGACGGGATCCGGGTGGACGCGGTGGCGTCGATGCTCTACCTCGACTATTCACGCCAGCCCGGGGAGTGGATCCCCAACCAGTACGGCGGGCGCGAGAACCTGGAGGCACTGGCCTTCCTGCGCCGGCTCAACGAGACGGTCTACGCCGAGTACCCCGATGTCCAGACCATCGCCGAAGAGTCGACCGCCTGGCCGATGGTGTCGCGTCCCCTCTACCTGGGCGGCCTCGGGTTCGGCATGAAATGGGACATGGGCTGGATGCACGACACCCTCGATTACTTCGCCCACGACCCGGTCTTCCGTACCTACCACCACAACCAGCTGACGTTCCGGATGATGTATGCCTTCACCGAGAACTTCATGCTGCCGCTCTCTCATGACGAGGTCGTCCACGGCAAAGGGTCGATGATCCGCAAGATGCCCGGCGACCAGTGGCAGCAGTTCGCCAACCTGCGCGCCCTGTACGCCTACATGTACACCCAGCCCGCTAAGAAGCTCGTCTTCATGGGGAGCGAGTTCGGGCAGTGGTCGGAATGGGCTCACGACTCCGGACTCGACTGGCACCTGACCGAGTCTGAGCCCCACCGGGGCCTGCAGCGCCTCTTCTCCGACCTGAACCGGATCTACCGCGACGAACCCGCCCTCCATCATCTCGACTGCGATCCGGGCGGCTTCGAATGGGTCGACGCCAACGACAACGCCAACAGCGTCCTCACCTACCTGCGCCACTCCCCCGAGGGCGAAGACTCGTTGCTGGTGGCAGCCAACTTCACACCCCAGCCCCGACACAATTACCGGGTGGGGGTGTCCCGTCCCGGGAGGTGGACGGAGATCCTCAACACCGACGCCGCCCACTACGGCGGCAGCGGCCAGGGCAACCTGGGCGGGGTCGAGACCGGCCCGCTCCCGGTGCCGGCCCACGGCCGTCCGGACTCGATCGACATCGTCATTCCCCCGCTGGGAGTCGTGGTCCTCAAGCACGAGAAATGAGCCACCCGGGCGCCACCTACCGCCTCCAGCTCGGCCCGGACCTGGACCTGGGCGCCGCCGCCGACCTGGTCGGCTACCTGCACCGGCTCGGTGTCAGCCATCTCTATCTCTCTCCGATCCTCCAGACCGCACCCGACGCCACGCATGGGTACGCCGTGGTGGATCACGGCCGGGTGGACGACCGCCTGGGGGGCGAGCCGGGACGAAGGCAACTGGTCGAGGCGGCCGCCGGTGCCGGCCTGGGAATCGTCCTCGACCTGGTGCCCAACCACATGGCGGTCAGCCTGCCCTCCAACCGCTGGTTCTGGGAGGTGCTCGAGCACGGTCCCTCCAGTCGTCACGCCCCCTACTTCGACGTGGACTGGGATCCGCCCGAATCGTCGACCCGCAACCAGGTCCTGTTGCCGATCCTCGGCGACCACTACGGGCGGGAACTGGAGGCGGGGACGATCGAGGTGATCCGCCAGCAGGGCACGATCCGCGTTCGCTACCACGACCACCTGCTCCCCGCCGCTCCCCGCTCGACGGCCACCATCCTGGGCAGTGCCGCCCGGGCGAGCGGATCGGACCGACTCGGGTTCGTCGCCCGAGGACTGGCCTCACTCCCGCCGGCGGTGGCCACCGACGCCGCCAGCCGCCACCGCCGCCACACCGACGCCGCCGTCCTGGCCGAATTGCTGGCGGAACTCCTCTCCGACCCCGGCGTGGCGGAGGCGGTCGACACCGCCGTCGCTGCCCTGAACTCCGACCCCGACGCGCTCGACGCCTTCCTCGACCTCCAGCATTACCGGCTGGCGCGATGGCGGGTTGCCGGCCAGGAACTGGGCTACCGCCGGTTCTTCGACATCGACGACCTGATCGGGCTGCGGGTCGAGGATCCCGAGGTCTTCGCCGAGACCCATGCCCTGGTGCTGGAGTGGGTACGGGACGGTGAGGCGGACGGGCTGCGCATCGATCATCCCGACGGGCTGCGCCGACCGACCCAGTACCTGCGG
Organism: Acidimicrobiia bacterium; assembly: GCA_035461175.1. Taxonomy (GTDB): domain Bacteria; phylum Actinomycetota; class Acidimicrobiia; order Spongiisociales; family ZC4RG35; genus DATHVR01. Next base: position 8,720 of record DATHVR010000101.1, read on the forward strand.
AGGCTGGCGGAGGCGGCCCCGGGGGCGTGGATCGTGGTCGAGAAGATCCTCGAGGGAGATGAGACGCTACCGACCGCCTGGCCGGTGGCGGGCACTACCGGCTACGAGTTCCTCAACGACGTCACCGCCCTCTTGATCGACCCCCAGGCAGAGGCGTCCATGACGGATCTATGGCATGAGATCTCGGGGAGCGAGCAGTCGTGGGAGGAGGTGGCCGAGGCGTCCAAGCGACAGATCCTGCGCGACGTCCTCGGCGCCGACCTCAACCGCCTCACCAACGCTTTCGCCAACCTGGTGAACGGCCGACGGCGCTACCGCGATTTCACGCGCACCGAGTTGTCCCAGGCACTGGCAGAAGCCCTGGTCGCCTTCGACGTCTACCGCACCTACGTCGACGAGGGAGACGCCGTCGAGCCGGCCGACCTGGTCCACATCCAGACCGCCATCGACCGGGCCCTGGATGGGGCGGCCGATCTCGACCCGGAACTGTTCGACCTCCTCGGTCAGGTCCTGACCGGACTGCTGAACGGCGAAGCGGAGACCGAATTGCGGATGCGCTTCCAGCAACTGAGCGGCCCGGTCATGGCCAAAGGTGTCGAGGACACCGCCTTCTACCGCTACCTCAGGATGGCGGCCCTGTGTGAGGTCGGGGGCGATCCCGGCCGGTTCGGGATGGTCCCGGAAGAGTTCCACCGCCGCCTCCGGCAGCGGGAGGCGGATTGGCCCCGCGCCATTCTCGCCCTCTCCACCCACGACACGAAGCGAGCGGAGGACGTCCGGTCCCGCCTGGCAGTCCTGAGCGAGATCCCCGAGCTGTGGGCGAGCACGGTGCGCCGCTGGCGAGAGATGGCCGAGCGCCACCGCCCCGACCTCGTCGACGGTGCCACCGAGTACCTGATCTATCAGACCCTGGTCGGCGCCCACCCGATCGGAGCCGACAGGCTTCTTCCCTATCTGGAGAAGGCCACCAAGGAGGCCAAGGTCCACACCTCCTGGACCGACCCCGATCCCGACTACGACGCCGCCGTGGCCGGCTTCGCCTCGGCCCTCCTCGCCGACGAGGACTTCATGGCCGACCTGGAAGGGTTCCTCGACCCTTCTCGCGACCGAAATGCGCGCCA